>NZ_CP134949.1:3015905-3323858 GCF_032116555.1 Halobaculum sp. XH14 | reverse complement strand
GCCTCGAGAGCTCCGTGGCCGTCGATCCCGCTGGCGTCCGGGAGGCCTCCCGGACCCACGTCGTCCCGCGGAATCTCACGATCATACCCGACTACGCCGCGCCGGCCGGCGGGTACGTGTGCAGCCGGTAGCGGAGCCGCAGGACGACGAGGACCACGGCGACGCCGAAGACGGCCGAGCGGGACGCCGGCGGGTCGGCGGCGGCGACGACCGCGTCCGGCGCGAGCGCCGCCACACCGATCCGCAGCACCGGGTCGCCGACGATGCGCTCGACCGCCTCGGGAGGATCGCCGAACATCGCCCCGGAGTTCGTGGCAGCGGCGTAAAATCCGATTCCGGCCGGGCCACCATTCGGACCTGATACCCCGAGGGGAAACTTCTTCCCGCATCGCCCGAGCGGTCCGGTATGCACAGGCCGGCCATCGACGACGCGGTCATCGAGGCCGTCGCGTCGAACACCGACTTCGAGCCGACCGACGTGAAGGTCGGACTGCGGACGCTCCACGACGCCGTCCGCGACCGACTCGCCGGGGAGTTCACCGACGCGCGCGACGCCGATGGGCCGGACCACCTCCTGCTCGAGCGGTCGGACGCGGCCTGGTTCGCGTTCGGCTTCCGCGAACTCGAAGCGGCGCTGGAGCGGGCGGGCTACGAGATGGACGACGACCTGCTCGCGGCCGCTGCCGCGACGAACCTCCGGTCGCTCCAGGAGTCGGAGGGTCGCACCGTCTCGTTCCCGCGGAGCCTCGCGAAGGAGTACGACGCGCCGTTCCTCTATCCGGTCCGGGTGAACAAGCCCGAGTCCTGGCGGACGACGGAGGGGCACGCGCTCGAAACCGTCTCCGACCTGCTCGACGCCGGGATGGACCCGGCGGCGGCGCTCGACGCCTGGGCGGTCGGCGCGATGGGCGTCCCGGCGGCCGAGTGGGCCGAGCGCCGGGGCGTCGACGCGGCGACCGTGGAGGCGGCCGTCGAGCGGGCTGCCGAGCGTCGCGGGACGCCCGGCTGGCGCGCCGACCCGGACCGTGACGTCACGGCGCCCCCGACCGACGCCGTGCCGGCGGACTCGGTGTACGACCCCGAGACGGACCGGCTGTTCATCCCGACCGACGAGCAACTGAACGCCCGGGACGTCGAGGGGCTGCTCGCCGGCGACGGGGAAACGTAGATACGGCCCGGTCGCCTCGGGACCGGTATGGTTGACTGGCGCGCGGTCGGCTGGGGGTTCGTCACGTTCCTCGTGGTCGCGGTGTTCGGCACGGCGATCCCCGTGGTCGGCCAGCTCGGCGCGGGAATCGTCGGCGGACTCGTGGCCGGCTACCTCGCGGGCGGCGGGGTCGGAACCGGCGCGGTCCACGGCGCGATCGCGGGCTCGCTCACCGGCATCGCGTTCACGATCGTGCTCGCGCTGTTCGGCGGCGTCCTCGGGCTCGCGGGCGGCGGGCCGTTCGGCGGCGCGGTCGCCGGAACCGGGCTCCTCGTCTTCGGCCTGCTCGTGACGCTGGTGTTCGCGCTCGACTCGGCGATCGCCGGCGCGGTCGGCGGCCTCCTCGCGTAGCATCGGCGGGGAACACGGCCTGCGGTCGTGGGTCGCCGAGCGACGGCGGCCCGGGAAGGGCGCCGGACGACCCCGACCCGACCGTCAGCGGTCGATGTACTCGGCCTGGATCTCGACGACCTCGGCGGAGTCGGCACAGTCGCCGTATCGACGGAGGGGCTCCTCGTTCAGTTCGAGGAACGTCCCGCCCCAGGTGAACTTCGAGAGGATCCGCTCGGCGTGGTCGGTCTCGCCGAAGATGCAAAGCGCCGCGGCGAGCGCCTCGACGGTCGTGAGCCGCATCGGGCGGCCGAAGTTGACCGGGTTCGCGGCGACGAGGTACGGGAGCGCGCGGTGTTCGCCGGGGAGCGAGAAGCGGGCCTCCCCGGCCGACTCCCACGAGCAGTCGAGCGCGACGAGCGGCCGGTCCTCCCTCGCTGCGTCCGTATCGGCAGCGGAGGCGTCCTCATCCGCCCCGTCCGCGGGTGAGAGCGCGCGCTCGGCGTGGGGGTTGAGCACGACTCCGTACGGCGTCGCGCGGTCCGACCGGTGGAGTTCGGCGAGGTCGAAGCGCGCGAGCTTTCGCGCCGTGCACTTGTCGGGGTCGTCGTCGCCCTCGTACCTGACGTGCAGGTCCACACCCCGACTCGGTGCCATGCCGGCATAAGCGACCCGGAGCAGGGGACGGGCCGACGACCGGCCGGATTCCACCGAACGATTAGAATCCTCGAGGGACGACGCTCGGCCGAACCGCCCTCCGGGTGGGACTGGAAGGGGCCGTGGGGGCTTCCGAGGGGACCGTGCCGTCGACAGCAGTCGCCGTGGTGAACGCGAAAACGCGGAATAGCCGACCGATTCAAGCGACCCCGTCCGAAACCTCCACTCGAGATGAACGCGGAGGAGGCCGCCCGACGCTACTACGAAGCCATCGACGGTGGCGACGACGACTCGCTCGCGGCGCTTCTCCACCCCGAGTTCACCCACGACCGCCCCGACAGGACGCTCTCGGGCCGCGACGCGTTCGTCCGGTTCATGCGCGAGGAGCGCCCGCGGACCGACACGGTCCACGAGGTCGGGGCCGTGTACCGGGAGACCGACGCCGGCGACGGCGACGGGCACGACGACGCCGGAGACGCGGTCGAAGTCGTCGTCCGCGGCCGCCTCCGAACCGAGGACGGCGAGGACCTGTTCAGTTTCGTCGACGTGTTCCGGGTCGCGGACGGTACCGTCCACGAACTAACCACCTACACCGACTCCCACCCGGAACGATGAGGTCGACTCACTCGAACGCCGGAAGCACCTCCTCCCCGTAGAACTCGAAGAACGACGCCTGATCGGGGCCGATCTGGTGGACGTAGACGTGGTCGTACCCGGCGTCGACCGCCTCCTCGATGCTCGTGACGTGGGCCGCCGGGTTCGGGTCGGTGAGGATGCTCGACTCCCTGATATCCTCCGTCGAGACCATCTCGCACGCCTGCTCGAAGTGGGTCGGCGTCGGCAGGTGGCCGGCGAGTTCCCCGGGCAGCGCCGAGTTCGGCCACCACTCGTGGGCCGTCTCGACGGCCTCCTCCTCGTCCTCGGCGTAACAGACCGAGAGCTGGGTGTAGCGGGGCCCCTCGCCGCCCGCGTCCGCCCACGTGTTCACGACGTCCTGGGGCCCGACCGTCCAGAGGCCGTCGCCGAACTCGGCGGCCGCGGTGGCCGCCCTGGGGCCGTAGGCCGAGACGAGGATCGGCGGCGGCTCGTCGGGCAGCGTGAACAGCCGCGCGTTCTGGACGGTGAAGTGCTCGCCGCGGTAGCTTCGCTGGCCGCCCCGCCAGAGCGTCCTGATGATTTCGACCGCCTCCTCGAGCATCTCCAGTCGCGTGGCGTGTTCGGGCCAGTGCTCGCCGACGACGTGCTCGTTGAGCAGTTCCCCGGTGCCGACGCCGAGGACGAACCCGTCGGGCAGCATGTCGGCGACCGTCGCGGCCGCCTGCGCGACGTTAGCGGGGTGGATCCGCATGATGGGGCAGTTCACGCCGACGCCGACGGGGACGTCCTCGATGGCCCGGGACACCCCGCCGAGCGTCGCCCAGGCGAACGGACTGTGGCCCTGCTTCCCGATCCACGGGTGGAAGTGGTCCGAGACGGAGAGGAAGTCGAATCCGGTTTCCTCGGCCCTGGCGGCGTGTTCGACCAGGTCGGTCGGCGGGTGCTCCTCGCTGGAGAGCGTGTAGCCGAGTTCGACCATTCAGCGACACCCCCCGTTCCGACCGGCCGTTCCTCCTCGGCGGCGTCGATCCGGTTCCACACGGCGCGCCCGGGGGGTCACTCCTGGTCGTGGCATCGTCCGTCGAATTCGGCACGAACCCGCAAAAGACTGTTAACCAGTTACCGTTCCGCGCGAACCGTTACGCGAGTCGCTCCGTCCGGTGCCGTCCCCGGCGGCCGGCCCGTCGCCCGCCACTCCGTCGCCGTCTCCGCTCCCCCTGCCTACTCCTTCTCGCCCGCGCCGACGGCCGACTCGCCGACCTTCTCGCTCCCCTCGATGACCTCGCGGCCGCCCATGTACGGCCGGAGCGGTTCGGGCACCCCGACCGTGCCGTCGTCGTTCTGGTAGTACTCCATGATGGCGACGACGATTCGGGGGACGGCGAGCCCCGACCCGTTCAGCGTGTGGAGGTACTCGGCCGACTCGTGGCGCTCGGGCCGGTAGCGCAGGCCCGCCCGTCGGGCCTGAAAGTCCTCGAAGTTCGACACCGACGACACCTCCAGCCAGCGGCCGCCCTCCTCGGGACCGTCGGCCATGTCGTCGGCGGGCGCCCACACCTCGACGTCGTACTTCTTCGCCTGCGTGAACCCGAGGTCACCGGTGCACATCTCCAGGATGCGGTACGGGAGGTCGAGGCGCCGCAGCACCTCCTCGGCCTCGTCGACGAGGCCCTCGAAGCGCTCGTCGCTCTCCTCGGGCCGGACGAAGTTCACCATCTCCACCTTGTTGAACTGGTGGACGCGGACGATGCCTCTGGTCTCGGTGCCGTGCTCGCCGGCCTCCTGGCGGAAGTTCGGCGAGTACGCCTGGTGTTTGATCGGGAGGTCGTCGTCCAGCAGGATCTCGTCGCGGTACATGTTCGTCACCGGCACCTCGGCGGTCGGGAGCAGCCAGAGGTCGTCGTCGTCGTACGGCTCCTCGTTGTCGCCCTCGAGCCGGTAGGCGTCCTCGGTGAACTTCGGGAACTGGCCGGTGCCCTCCATCGAGCGCGACTTGACGGGGATGGGCGGGAACACGTCGACGTACCCCTGCTCGCGGTGGAGTTCGAGCATGAACTGGATCAGGGCGTGTTCGAGCATCGCGCCCTCGCCCTTCGCGAAGTAGAACCCGCCGCCCGACACCTTCGCGCCGCGCTCGAAGTCGAGGACGTCGAGCTCCTCGCCCAGGTCGTAGTGGGGGACGACCTCGTCGGGGAGCGCGCGCAGGTCGTCGAACCCCTCGCGCCGACGCTCGACGTTCTCGTCCTCGTCCTCGCCGACGGGGACGTCGTCCTGGGGAATCTGCGGGAGGCGGAGCATCGCCTCGTGGAGTTCGTCCTCGAGTTCGTCGGCGCGCTCCTCGATTCCCTCGAGTTCGGCCTTGAGTTCGCCCGACTTCTCGATGGCCTCCCGGGCCGCCTCCTCCTCGCCCGCCTGTTTGAGTTCGCCGATCTTCGAGGACACCTGGTTGCGCTCGTGTCGCAGCGTGTCGCCGCGTCCCTTGAGGTCGCGCCACTCGTCGTCCAGCTCGATGATGCGGTCGAGGTCGACGTCCTCGACGCCCTTGTTTTCGAGGGCCTCTCGGACGGTCTCGGGGTCGTCCCGGAGGAGCTGCCGCGAAATCATTGTCGTCGCTTCTTGTGGGGGCCGCAAAACCGTGTCGGGTCCGTTCGAGTGGTTAGCACGGATTGCTGGCGCTCGAAGTGATTGGTGTGGTTGGGCTACTTCGATTGCCTCGAAAGCCCCCGTGGCGCTGGACTCGGTGCGGCCGCTGCGCTCCTCGCGCTCGCTTCGCTCGCGCTGTGGTGCTTGACGGTCCGCGCCTGCGTCCAGCGCCACGGCCCCTTTCAGTCCCACCCACCGCGACCGCACCTCGCCCTCCCCAGCCTCCTGCGCTCCCTCCGGTCGCGCAGGCTGTGGTGCTCGTCCCTCGCACGAGCGGCCGCGCTTCGCTTGGCCGCCGCGCGCCACGAGGTTTGACCAGGGAGTGCGGTGGCGCGCGGCTGGCGGACCTCCGTGTCCGCCGCCGTCGCGCGAGGGATGAGTGAAGGGCGGCGAGCGAAGCGAGCCGACCGAGCGAATCGGTTGGGGAGGCGTGTGGCTGTGCGGTGCGGTGGCGGTTGGGTGGGACTGAAAGGGGCCGCGGCTCTCGGCGAACCCCGGACCCGCAAGCACCGAAGGAATGAGGCCGCAGGCCGAGTGACGAGGAGCGCAGCGCGGTCCGCGGGAGTCGAGAGCCGCGGGGGCTTTCGAGAACTGCGTCACCGTGAACGAGCAGTGGAAGCCGAGCAACTGGGGGCTTTCAAGCCACTCCGATTTGCCACCGTTCGACCCGACAGCCTACGGAAAAGTATCATGAACTGCAGAAAACGCAGCCTCTACCGACTGAACTCGATCGCCGCGCCCTGCCCGAACCCGACACACAGCGTCGCCAGTCCGCGGTCCACGTCGCGCTCGATCATCTCGTGGATCAGCGTTACCGGCAGCCTCGCACCCGAGGCACCCAGCGGGTGACCGATCGCGATGGCGCCGCCGTTGACGTTGTACTGCTCCTCCGGAATCCCAAGCTCCCGCCGCGCGTACTCACACTGGGAGGCGAACGCCTCGTTCAGTTCCACGAGGTCGTAGTCCTCGATGGAACGGCCGTTCCGCTCCAGCAGGCCGCGCGTGGCCGGCACCGGGCCGATGCCCATCACCGTCGGATTGACGCCGGCGACGTTGTTCATCCCCACTTCCGCGAGGACGTCGAGGCCGTGCTCGTCCGCGAACTCGCGCGAGCAGACGAGCGTCGCCGCCGCGCCGTCAGAGATCTGCGAGGAGTTGCCGGCCGTCACCGAGCCGTCGCCGGTGAACGCCGGCGGGAGCCCCGCGAGCGTCTCGACGTCCGTGTCCGGGCGGATGCCCTCGTCCTCGGTGACGACGCCGTCGTCGGTCTCGATGGGGACGATCTCGTCGTCGAACCGGCCCGACTCGGTCGCCTCCGCGGCGCGGTGGTGGCTCCGCGCGGCGTACTCGTCCTGGGCCTCCCGGGAGACGTCGTACTCCTCGGCGACCTTCTCGGCGGTCATGCCCATCTGGAGCTGGAACACGTTGTACGCCTCCGAGAGTTCCGGGTGGAGGTGCTCGTAGGAGTCGCCGTCCATCGGCACGCGGGACATGTTCTCGACGCCGCCGGCGATGATGCAGTCGCGGTTGCCCGCCGCGATGGCGTCGGAGGCCGAGATGACCGCCTGCATCGAGGAGGCACACCAGCGGTTGATGCTCGTCGCGGGCGTGTTCTCGCCCAGTTCCGAGAGGAGCGCGATGACTCGCGCGACGTTGTTGTCCTGCTCGCCGCGCTGCTGTGCGACGCCCCACATGAGGTCGTCCACGTCGTCGGGGTCGATGTCGTACGACTCCAGGATGTGGTCGATGAGCGCGACGGACAGGTCCTCGCTCCGGGTGTCGGCGAAGACGCCGCCGCCCTTGCCGAACGCCGTTCGGTGAGCGGCCGCGATGACGGGCGTTGCCATGGACGGGAATGGGTGGTCCATGCCAATAAATCCGGGAGAACCGCGGGCTCGTTGCGTCGCGTTGGAGCGGAGGCGGGCGCCGTCGGGCCGACTGGTCGCGGCCCGGGGACACGGTGAGCGGAGGAGTCAACACCGCGCCCGTCGACCGTAGCGTATGGAGAAGGTCAACCTGGACGAGGCGTTCGGGTCGTTCGACGAGCAGTGGGCACCGCGGCTCGCGGCCGAACTCAACGGACAGGCGGTCAAACTCGCCAAGGTCGAGGGCGAGTTCGTGTGGCACCACCACGAGGAGGCCGACGAACTGTTCCTTGTTCGGTCGGGCGAGGTCCGCATCGAGTTCGAGGAGGGGGACGACGTCCTGCTCCGCGAGGGCGAACTCCTCGTCGTCCCGCGAGGGGTCGAACACCGCCCGGTCGCCGAGGAGGCGGCCGAAATCCTGCTGTTCGAACCGAGCGAGACCCGCAACACCGGCAACGTCGAGTCCGAGCGGACGCGCACCGACGCCGACCGGGTCGGCTGACCCCACTCGGGAAGACACTTACCCCAGGCCACCACAGTCGGGCCCGTGACGCTCCGTAGCATCGCGCGAGAGCCGGTCGCCACCCTCCGTGGCGCCCTCGACGCCGCAGTTCGCACCCCCCGGCGCGCGGTCGCGCTCCTCGCCCTCCTCGCGCTCGTCCTCCGGCTGTGGGACCTGGGCGCCCGCGCGATGCACTTCGACGAGGCCCGCGTCGGCTACTGGACGCTCCGCTACGTCGACACGGGCCACTACGCCTACCGGCCCATCGTCCACGGGCCGTTCCTCGAGATCGCGACCGCGCCCCTCCTCTCGGCGTTCGGTCCGAGCGAGTTCGTCGTCCGCCTGCTTCCCGCACTGCTGGGCGCGGCGCTGCCCCTGACGGCGCTCGCGTTCCGCGACGCGCTGGAGGGCGCCGAGGTCGTCGCGCTCGCAGCCTTCCTCGCGTGCAACCCGCTGCTGCTGTTCTTCTCGCGCTTCTTCCGCGCCGACGTCCCGCTGGCCGCGTTCGCGTTCGCGGCGTTCGCGCTGGCGTATCGCGCGTACCGGACTGCCCCCAGACGGCCAACGGCCGCGGTCCGTGACCTCCTCGCCGCCGGCCTCCTCCTCGGCCTCGCGCTGACGACGAAGGAGAACGTCGTCGTCTACCTGTTCTGCGTCGGGGGGGCCGCGGGCGTCGGGCTGGCGGTCCTGTGGTGGAACGGCAGGGAGGGGGACGACGGTCCCGCCGCGCCCGTCCGCGACGCGATCACACGGCTCCGACCGCTGCTCCCGGCGGCGGTCCCCGCACTGCTGCTCGCGCTGCTCGTCGCCTGGTTCTTCTACGTCCCGCGAGGCTACTCGCCCGGCCTCGGCGACCTCGCCGGCCAGCCGGTCGCGGTGCTGTCGGCCGGGACCGTCGGCGCGTGGGAGTCGTTCGCGGGGAGCCTCTGGGCCGGCACGCACGACCACCCGTACCTCCCGTTCCTCGCGCACCTGCTCGGCAGCGTCGCCGTCGGCGGCGCGGCGCTGTACGGCGCGGCGCTGCTCGGGTTCGTGGGGGAACTCCGTCGAGCGGTCCCGCGTTCGCTCCGTGGCGTCCCCGACGACTCCCGCCGACCCCCTCGTCCCCTGGTCGTCGCAACCGCCGCCTGGGGCCTCGTCGCGCTCGCCGGCTACCCGCTGGCGGCCGACATCATGGCCCCCTGGCTCGCGGTCCACGCGCTCGTCCCGCTCGCGGTGCCCGCCTCGGTCGGCGCCGTCGCGGTGCTCCGGAGCGGGCGGCGCTGGTGGACCGGAGGCGACCGTTTCGCCGCCGCCGCGCTCGCCTGCGTCGTCCTCCTCGTCGGGACGCAGGCCGGGTTCGTCGCCGTCACGACGTCCTACTCGGAGCCCACGCCCCGGGTGAACTTCCTCGCGCAGGGTGCACAACCGGGGGACGACCTCGACCCGCTGTCGAACGACGTCGAGGCGGCCGCGGGGTCGGGCGGCGTGCTCTACTACGGCGAGCAGTTCTGGCTGCCGAACGAATCCGTCGCGGCCGTGCCGCCGCGGACGAACCCGGACTGGCTCGGCTGGTGGATCAACCGGCTCCCGCTCCCGTGGTACACCGAACGGGCCGGCGCGGAGACGTCGTACGCGCGTTCTCCCGACGCGGTGCCCGAGGACCCGCCGCCGGTCGTGGTCGCGGCGGCCGACGAGGCTGGCGAGGTCGCCCCGCTGCTGGACGGCTACGTCCGGCAGGAGTACGACTTCGCGCTGTACGGCAACACCGTCGTCGTGTTCACCGAGCCGGGGTTGTACGATCTGGCGTCGGACGGGGCTGATCGTGCGGCGTCGATTCCCGCGCCACGCGGGCGGAACGCTCGCACGCTTCGACGTGCTTAAACGGACCGAGTGGGAAGTAGAGTGGGATGAGTGACCCGGCAGTGGACGTGGTCGAACTCCTCGTCACCGCCAGCCGATACACGGAGGACCGCGGCCTCGACGCCGACGACCTCCCGCCGCGCTACCGGCGCGTCTTCTGGAGCGACGCCCCCGAGGACGAGGCCGGCCCCGGCGGGGTCGACCGCCCGCTCCACGTGACCGAACCGAACGCGACGACAGCGACCGGGGTCGAACGACCCTGGGAGGCGATCTCCGACCTGCTGTTCACCCAGCGAACCGAGTTCTCCGGCGAACTCGAGCTTACCCAGCCCGACATGGCGACCGAGTGGCTGCTCGAACGGGTCGACGACGACCGACTCCTGGCGAACCCGGTGCTCGCGAAGGTCGCCGAGGAGGCCGACGCCGAGTTCGACGTCACCCACGAGGAGGCGCGCGCCGAGAACCGCCCGATCCGCGCGGACCGCGTCTGGATCGACGCGCTGCTCGACGAGTACTTCGACGACGACGAGGACGAGGACGGCGACGGCATGCTCGATCTCGTCACGGTGAAAGCGCCCGAGGAGATCGAGATGACCCTGCGGGACCTCGTGCTCACCGACGACCAGGAGGGCGAGATCCGGAAGCTGATGAAGGCGATCGAGCACCGCGAGTACCTCGCCCGGATCGGCCTGCGCGAGATCGGGAAGCTGCTGTTCGTCGGCCCGCCCGGCACCGGCAAGACGACCGCGGCCCGCGCGCTGGCCCACGAACTCGGCCTCCCGTTCGTCGAGGTGAAGCTCTCGATGGTGACGAGCCAGTACCTCGGCGAGACGGCGAAGAACGTCGAGAAGACGTTCGAGGTGGCGAAGCGACTCGCGCCGTGTATCCTCTTCATCGACGAGTTCGACTCGGTGGCGAAGACCCGTCGGAGCGACGAGCACGCGGCGCTCAAGCGCGCGGTCAACACCCTGCTCAAGAGCATCGACGACATCTCGCTGGTCCGCGACGAGGTGCTGCTCATCTCGGCGACGAACCACCCCGACCAGCTCGACGCGGCCGCCTGGCGGCGCTTCGACGAGATCGTCAACTTCCCGAAGCCGGACCGCCAGATGCGCGCCGACATCCTCGAGATCATCACCCGGCGGATGGAGATCGCGGACTTCGACTCCCAGGAGGCCGCGGAGCGGACCGAGGGCCTGACCGGCTCGGACCTCCGGATGGTGCTTCGGGAGGCGGTGCTCGAGGCGCTCACCGAGGAGCGCATGTCCATCACACAGGCGGACATCATGGACGCCGTCGAGGACTTCGAGGAGCGCGACAACCTGAAGAACATGGACATGATCGAGGGCGAGGGCGCGGAGGTGCCCGAGGTCGCCGGCGACGGCGGCGAGGCGTCGGACGACCACGACCGTTCCCACGACGGACACGATCACGACCACGACGGGCACGACCACTCGCACGACGACTGAACGGGCCCACACGGAACCGAGATGACCGTTCGGTTCCCCGCGACCGCCGACTCCGACACCCCTTACTCCCCCGCCCGCCTTCGGCCGGGTAGCGAATGCGCGTCACCCTGCTCGGCACGGGCGATACGACCGGCACGCCCACCGTCGGGTGCGACTGCGACACCTGCCGAGCGGCCCGCGAGCGGGGCGTGGAGCGCTCGCGCTTCTCGGTCCACGTCGAGAACGGGCGCACCGGCGAGTCGCTCCTGATCGACTTCTCGCCCGACTTCCGCCGGCAGTTCCTCGATTCGGACGCGCCGCTTCCCGACGCGGGCATCGTCACGCACGTCCACTTCGACCACCTCGACGGCCTCGGGAACGCCTACCGCCTGTTCGACGACCTGCCGGTGTACGCCGCCGACGAGACAGACCCCGCGACGGGCGAGTCGGTCGCGGACACGATCCGCTCGAAGTACGACTACCTCGACCGCGTGTCGGTCCACGACGTGACGCCGCTCGAACCGGCCCGCGTCTGCGGACTGGACGTGACGTTCGTCCCGGTGGATCACCCGCCGCTGGTCTGTTACGGGCTGGCGGTCGAGGACCCCGAGACGGGCGCGAAGCTGTCGCTCTCGGGCGATACGAGCTACGACGTGCCGGCGGAGTCCCGCCGCGTGCTGGCCGACCCGGACCTGCTCCTGGCGGACGGCATCGTCCCCGCGAGCCTCTGTGAGCATCACCCGCTCGGGGGCACGGACCGGGGGCCCGACGGCGTCCCGCGGACGTTCGGCACCAAGCACATGACCAGGGAGGGGGCGCTTGCGCTGGCGGCCGATCTGGGTGCGGCGGAGACGCGGATCGTCCACGTCGCGCACTTCTACCCGGCCGACGAGGCGTTCGCGGAGCCGCTAGCGGTGGACGGTGAGGTGTACGAGTTGTAGGTCCTCGTGGCGGTCTCCTCGGCGTCCAGCGAGGCAGTTTCACCCGTCTCGACCGGCTCGAAATCCCACGCCGCCCTCCGATTCCACTCCCACGCCGTCGTCCGATCGTACGCCGATTCGGTCGTCGCGTCGGCTTTCGAGGCGGCCGCCACGAACGCCGAGACGGAACCGAACGCGACACGCCACGGCAGACGACCGGGGGTTTCCGAGAGTTCCACGCGAACGGATCGCGCCGGAGTTATGCCCGCGGGAGCCCACCTGCCGACAGTGACGGGGGACCACTCGCTCGACGACTTTCTCGGGACCGAGGGGAGCGAGTCGACAGCGACCGACCCGCAGGCCGAGTCCGGCGACGCCGACGAGGACGAACCGAATCCCTCGGGGGACGAGCCCGCCCCCGGTACCGAACCGGATTCGGAATCGACCGAACCGGAGCCGGAACCGACCGAACCGGCCGGCGACGAACGGGGTCGGGACTCCCACGACGTCGACCCCGCCGAGCCGACCTACGACTGGTCGCCCGACGGGGGCGAGTGTGCCGGCTGCGGCGGGCAGGTCTCCACGCGCTGGCGGCAGGACGGCGAGTACGTCTGCCCCGACTGCAAGGAGTGGTAGCGGTAGCTACCGCCGCCCGTGGCGCTCGAACCCGTCGGCCAGCGTCGCCTCCCCGACGGTGAGGGTCGTCGGCCGGCCGTGCGGGCAGGCGTGGGGCTGCTCGCACTCGCCGAGCCGTTCCACGAGCCTGCTCGCCGTCTCCCGGTCGAGCGCGTCGCCGGCCTTCAGCGACGGGTGACACGCCAGGTCCGCCAGCGCCGCCTCGCGCGGGTCCGCCTCCCCGCCGTCGAGCGACGCGGCCGTCTCGCCCAGCGCGTCCGCGTCGGCGACGCGGCCGAGCGGTGCGGGGGCCCCCGTCACGCGGTACGTGGTCCCGCCGAATCGGTCGAACGCGAAGCCCAGTTCGGCGAGCGCGTCGGCGTTCCCCTCGACCGCGGCGGCCGCACCCGGGTCGAGCGAGACGGTCGCAGCGGGGTCGACCTCGGCCGAGGGAACCGCCTCGTCGGCCAGCGCGGCCCGCAGGCGCTCGAAGTTCACCCGCTCGTGGGCCGCGTGCTGGTCGACCACGAGCAGGCCGTCGTCGGTCTCACACAGCACGTAGAGGTCGCGGAACTGGCCGATGACCGTCGCGTCCGCGAACTCCGAGTCCGCGCCCTCGACGGGCGCGAGCGACGAGTCGAGGTCCATCGCCACCTCGCCCGAGCGTCGGAGGTCGGCCGTCGTGAGCGCGTCCCGGACGCCGGTCTCGACCGCGTCGGCGACGGCGTCGCCCTCGCGGAGCGCGACGCGCTCCTTCGCCGGGTGGACGTTCGCGTCGACGGCCGCGGCGGGGAGCGAGAGGCGGACGACCGCGACCGGTTCGCGGCCCGAGGGGAGCAGCGTGCCGTACCCCGCGACAACGGCGCGGCGGAGCGCCTCGTTCGTCACCGGCCGGCCGTTCACCGCGAGGTGGACGTGCTCGCGGGTCGAGCGCGTGACGGCCGGCGCGACGAGCGCGCCCTCCGCGCGGAGTTCGATCCGGGAACCGAGTTCGGCCCGGTGGTCGAACGCCGTCGCGTGCCCGGCGGCCTCGCGGTCGTACACCGCGACGAGCGCGTCGGTCGTGCCGGTGCCCGGCGTCCGGAGCGTCTCGCGGCCGTCGTGGGAGAGCGAGAACGCCACCTCGGGCCGAGCCAGCGCGTAGTCCGCGACCAGTTCCGAGACGCACCCGAACTCCCTGGCCGGCGAGGCGAGCGACTCCCGGCGGGCGGGCCGGTCGGCGAACAGGTCCGTCACCTCGACGGTCGTCCCCCGCGCCCGGCCCGCGTCCGCGACCGTCGTCTCGCCGTCGGCGACGCGGACGCGGGTGCCGACGTCGCCCTCGCCGGTCCGCCCCGTGCCGTCGCTCGCGTCCCCCTCCCCGCCGCTCCCGTCCGCGTTCGTCGTCAGTTCGAGCGTCCCCGCGTCGGCGACGCTGGCGAGCGCCTCGCCGCGGAAGCCGAGGCTGTCGGCGACCGCGAGGTCGCTCGCGTCACGAATCTTGCTCGTCGTGTGCGGTTCGACCGCGAGCGCGGCGTCGGCCCGGCCCATTCCGTGGCCGTCGTCGGCGACGCGGATTCGCTCGGTGCCGTCGCCGTCGACCGCGACGTCGATCCGCTCGGCCCCGGCGTCGAGCGCGTTCTCGACGAGTTCGGCGACGACGCGGGCGGGTCGGGTGATCACCTCGCCGGCGGCGATGCGCTCGACCGTGTCGCCGTCGAGTTCCCGGACGGAATCGGTACCGGTGCTCGCGGAGTCAGTCATCGGCCTCGAGCAGCCGCTGCAGGTCGTTCAGCCGGTTCAGCGCCTCGATGGGGGTCGTGTCCGCAACGTCCGTGGCTCGCAACGCCGCGAGCGTCTCGCGCTCGGCGTCGGTGAGTTCCTCCCGTGGCCGGTCGGTCCCGGGACCCAGTTCGTCGAGGGTGCGCTGGGCCGGGTCGCCGCCGGCGTCCCCGGCCGCGTCCGCACCCGTCCCGTCGGCACCCGTGGCGTCCGCGCCGACTCCGCCATCCTCGCCGTCGACGAGCGCCCGCGCCCGATCCACCACCGCGTCGGGGACGCCGGCCAGTTCCGCGACCTCGACGCCGTAGGAGGCGGCCGCCGCCCCGGGTTTCGCGCGGTGGAGGAACGTCACGTCGCCGCCCTCGCGGGTCGCCGCGAAGTGGAGGTTCCGGACGCGCTCGCGCTCGCCGGCGAGTTCGGTGAGGTCGTGGTAGTGGGTCGCAAACAGCGCGGTCGCCTCGAGTTCGTCGTGGAGGAACTCGACGGCGGCGCGGGCGATGGCCCGGCCGTCGGTGGTGGCGGTGCCGCGACCCACCTCGTCGAGGACGACCAGCGAGTCGCCGGTCGCGTCGTGGAGGATGTCGGTCAGTTCGCGCATCTCGCGCATGAACGTCGACTCGCCGCCCGCGATGTCGTCGCTCGCCCCGACGCGGGTGAACACGCGGTCGACGACGGGCAGGCGGGCCGACTGGGCGGGGACGAACGACCCGGCCTGCGCGAGCACGACGCAGAGCGCGACCTGGCGCATGTACGTCGACTTCCCGCTCATGTTCGGGCCGGTGACGAGCGCGACCGTTCCCGTCGGCAGGTCGGCGTCGTTCGGGACGAACTCGGGTTCGGTGCGCTCGACGACCGGGTGGCGGCCCCCCTCGACGAAGACGCCGTCCGCGCCGAGTTCGGGCCGGGCGTAGTTCCGCTCGACCGCGGCGGTCGCGAGCGCGGACAGCGCGTCGACGCGGGCGATGGCGTCCGCGAGCCCCTGGATCCGCTCGGCCTCGGCGGCGACCTCGGCCCGGACGTCGGTGAACAGTTCGTACTCCAGCCGGTCCGCGCGCTCCTCGGCGCCGAGAATCTCGTCCTCGCGGCGCTTCAGTTCGGGCGTGTAGAACCGCTCGGAGTTCTTGAGCGTCTGCCGGCGGGTGTAGTCGTCGGGCACGGCGTCGAGCCGCCCGTTCGTCACCTCGATGTAGTAGCCGTGGACGCGGTTGTAGCCCACTTCCAGGTTGTCGATGCCGGTCCGCTCGCGCTCGGAGGACTCGAGGTTCGCCACCCACTCGCGCCCCTCGCGCGCGGTCCCCCGAACGTCGTCGAGGTCGGCGTCGAAGCCGTCGCGGATGAGCCCGCCGTCGGTGACGTCGGTCGGCGGGTCCTCGACGACCGCGTCGTCGATGCGCTCACGCAGGTCCGCGAGCGGGTCGAGCGAGTCGCGGAGGGAGTCGAGTTCGGGTGCCTCCGCGAGCGCGTCCCTGATCTCGGGCACCGCCTCGAGCGTCGCGTGGAGCGACCGCAGGTCCCGCGCGTCGGCCCGGCCACGGGTCACGCGACCGACGAGCCGTTCGAGGTCGTACGCCTCCCCGAGCAGGTCCCGGACTTCCTCGCGGACGAGCGTGTGGTCGGCGAACGCCGCGACCGCGTCGTGGCGGGCTTCGACCCGCTCGCGGTCGAGGAGAGGTCGACGGAGCCACGCCCGGAGGCGGCGGCGGCCGAGCGCGGAGCGCGTCTCGTCGAGCGTGTCGAACAGCGTCGCGCCGCCGCCGGCGTGCGTCTCGAACAGCTCCAGGCCGCGGAGCGCGGTCGCGTCGATCCGGAGGCTCCGCCGGGGGTCGTACCGCCGGACGCGGTTGACGTGCCCGAGCGGGCCGTCGTCGCCCTGCGCCCACTCGGCGTAGGCGAGCAGCGCGCCCGCGGCGGTCGCAGCCGCGGGGTCGAACCGTCCCGGGTCGGCGTAGGCGTCGAGTCGGTCGCTGGCGGCGTCGGGCTCGAAGACGGCCGGGTCGTAGTCGGTGACCATCGCGCCGTCGGCGAGGGCAGTGGCGTCCACCTCGTCGTCGGTGTCCACGCCTTCGGCCGCATCCACCTCGTCGGCCGCCCCGACGCTGGGTCCGGTCAGGAGTTCCGCGGGGGCGATCCGTGCCAGTTCCTCGCGGACCTCGGCGAGGCTGCCGGCGGTCGCGGCACATTCGCCCGTCGAGACGTCGACGTGGGCGAGGCCGTACTCGGGTTCGGGGTGGGGCTCCGCGTCGCCACGCACCTCGCCGGCGTCCTGGTAGCCGCCTCGGGCACCCACCTCGGCGGCGTTACCGGTGCCGCCTCGGGTCACACAGGCCACGTACGTGTTCGACCCGGCCGCGAGCAGTTCGTCGTCGACCACCGTGCCGGGGGTGATGACCTGCGTGACCGCGCGGTCGACGAGGCCGTTCGTCTCCTCGGGGTCCTCGACCTGGTCGGCGACCGCGAGGCGGAACTCGGCCTCGAGCAGGCGGTCGAGGTACTTGGCGGCGTTGTCGACGGGGATGCCACAGGCGGTGTAGGTGCCCGTCGAGTCCTCGCGCTCGATGCGCGTGAGTTCACAGACCCGGGCGACCTCGTCGGCGGTTTCACAGAACGCCTTGTAGAAGTCGCCGACGCGGAACAGGAGGACGGCGTCGTCGTACTCCTCGGCGAGGTCGACGTACTGGGCGAGCATGGGCGTGAGTTCGTCCCGGCGATCGAGCATCTTCGCCGGCGCGCCCGTTACCATGGGCGTGGTGGGGCGGTGGAGGGGCGAAAGCGTTTCGCCCCGCTCCGCGGTTTCGTGGTTGGGTCGGGTGGTTCGGCGGTCGGTGTGGACGGTACGGTGGACGTGGTTGGTTCGACCGTTCGGACCGCGAATCGCTCGGAGACGACCGCGAGCGCCAGCGAGCGAGCATCGCGATCGGCCGGGGAGGCCGGTGGCGTCTCACCGGAGCGCAGCAGTGGTCTGCTTCCACACGGCCGGCACGAGGCCGTCAGCGCCGGACATCTCCTCACAGGTACCCACCGAATCACCACATCGAAACGCCATCGCTACGCAAGCGTCACCGACCCACACGCTCGGGAACGCTTTTCACGAGCCCCGATAACTCCCGGAGCGAATGGAGTTCACGTCGATCCCGGGCGTCGGGGAGAAGACCGCCGAGGCGCTCTCGGACCTCGACGACCCGGCGGCCGCCCTCCGCGAGGGCGACGTGGCGACGCTCGCCCGCGCGCCCGGCCTCACCGAGGGCCGCGCGGCCGCCGTCGCGCAGGGTGCCATCCGCCGCCGGCACGACGACCCCGGCGGGTGGGCCGCGACCGACCGCGCGGACGAGGTGTACGCCGACGCGCTCGCGCTCCTCCAGGACCGCGCCGTCACCGACTACGCCCGCAAGCGACTCCGGACGCTGTACCCCAGTCCCGCGGGGTCCCGCATCGAGGAGGTCCGCGAGTGGGCGGCCGAGGCCGTCGAGCGGGAGCCGGACGAGGCGGTGCTCGACGCCCTCGCGGGCGTCGAACCCCTCTCCGAGCCGCGCGGCCTGCGGGTCCGCGAGCGGGCGCTCGCCACCGCCGACGCCGAGCGGTTCGCCGCGGCCGAGGCCGCGTTCCCCGAACTCTCCGTCGAGGTGGTCGAGGACGCTCGCGACCTCGCGGAACTCGCGCGCTCGTACTCGACCGTGATCGCGCTCGACGAGCAGTTCGCCGGCATCGACGTGGACGGCGACGTTCGCGTGGTCACCGACCCCGAGGAGAACGTCGAGACGGTCGCGCCCGAGCGCCTGCTGTCCTTCTTCGCGGAGAACCGCGACCGGCTGGAGGCCGCGGCGGCGGTCCACGAGGCCGCCGGCATGGACCCCGCCGCGGACCTCGCGGACCTGCGCGACGTGCTCTCGCGGCTGGACGAGGACGGCACCGTGCTCGGCGACGACGAACTCCGGCGGCTCTCGAACGCGGTGGACGACCTCGACGCCGCCGCCAGCACCGCGGCCTCGGTGGCGAACGACCACCTGCGGGACGCCATCCGCGAGCAGGACGTCACCATCCAGGGCCAGGACTTCCTCTCGCTGGTCGAGCAGGGCGCGCGGGTCGACCAACTGCTCTCCCGGGAACTCTCCGACGAGTACGACGAGGCGCTCCGGAAGGCCCGCGAACACTTCGTGGACGCGCTCGGCCTCGAATCGGGGGAAGTCGAGTTCGCGGAGCGGGTCTTCGCCGGCGACCCGACGTTCCCGGTCGAGCACAACGAGGAGCCGCTGGCCCGACTGCGGACCGAACTGAAGGCCGCGCGGGACCGGCGCGCCTCCGAACTGAAGGCCGACCTCGCCGCGGATCTGGCCGAACTGCGCGAGGACGTCGAGGCGCTCGTCGGCGACGCGCTGGAACTGGACGTGGAACTCGCCGTCTCGCGGTTCGCCCGCGACTTCGACTGTACGATGCCGGAGTTCGTCGGCGGCCCGGCCGCGGGTGGGGGAGTCGGCGCGGGCGCGGGAGCGAACGCCGGGGCTGGCGGCGACGCCGCCCCGGAATCGAACGAGGACGCCGGGTTCGCCATCGAGGCCGGCCGCTCGCCGCTGCTCGACGTCGAGTTCGGCGACGTCGACCCGGTCGACTACGACGTGTCCGGCGTGACGCTCCTCTCGGGCGTGAACTCCGGCGGGAAGACGTCCACGCTGGACCTGGCCGCGCTCGTCGTCACGCTCGCGCACATGGGCCTGCCAGTCCCCGCCGAGTCGCTACGCCTGCAGCGCTTCTCGGAACTGCACTACTACGCGAAGTCGCAGGGCACCCTCGACGCCGGCGCGTTCGAGTCGACCCTGCGCGACTTCGGCGACCTCGTCGAGGGCGCGACCGGACGGCTGGTGCTCGTCGACGAACTGGAGTCGATCACCGAACCGGGGGCGTCCGCGAAGATCATCGCGGGCATCCTCGAGGCGCTCTCCGGCCAGGGCACGACGGCGGTGTTCGTCTCCCACCTGGCCCGCGAGATCCGCGCGGCGGCCGACTTCGACGTCGCCGTGGACGGCATCGAGGCGGTGGGGCTGGAGGACGGCGAACTGGTGGTGAACCGGTCGCCGCGGAAGGACCACCTGGCGCGCTCGACGCCCGAGTTGATCGTCGAGAAGCTCTCGGAGGAGTCGGGGGAGGGCGGGGCGGCGGGCTTTTACGAGGGGCTGCTGGAGAAGTTCTGAGCTCCGTTACTCGTCAGCACCGTCCGGATTTTCGGTTCCGAGTCCGTTCTCTTCGTCGTCTTCGCCGTAATTTTCCTTGCCACTCACTCTTCGCCGGGGCTCCGAGTGGGTTCGTCTTCCTCGTCGAAGTCTCCCTTGAAGATGACCTGTCCTTCGAACGTGGGGATCTCTTTTTCGGACTCCTCCGATTCGGCCTCGCTCATGGATTCTCTTACTCGGTCTCCGTCGTTAAACACTCGCCCATCCTCAGCGCTCGCGGTATGCGCGTCTGATTTGATTGATCAATCCAGTTCGCCGGACTGACACCCCTACCAGAACAGGGATAACAACGACAGTAGCAACTGGCAACGGTCCTCTCACCGCCTCGACTACTCCAACCGAGAAGCAGATGAATGCGATCGCGAGCGAGAGAATCGTCGTCGTCAGGACGGGTGCATTCTTGACGTTCGTTCGGTAGTTCCGGTCGATCCAGTCGGCGTAGCTTCCCGCCAACCCCTGTTTTACTGCGTCGGGATCGTACTTCCCGGAAATCATCCTCCAAACGTCGGAACTGCTCGGTCCGGCCTTCACCGTCGATGCCGTATACGTCGCTGCAGCTGTTAACGTAGATGACAGGAGCAACATCCCACCGACTACCGTATATCCGTTCACTAATCGCGCGCTCGGAAAGCCGTTCGATCGAACCGAAACGGAAAGGATACTCACAGCTGCACCGATGAGAACGACGTTGAGCCGAAGGATTTTGATCGCTTTCGAGTCGATGTCCGACAGCGTTTGCAACTGATCGTCCACGACACGCCGTGCTTGCTCCAGCGCGAGATCGACCGACTCCTCGGACCCCTCCTCGTCCATACTTCTCACCCCCCGCCATGATATATTAACATTCAGTTCAGCGTCGTATCGAACGCGTGTCGAACCGACTGGAACTGAAACAAAAATAGCGACGAAGTCGGACATTACGTTCTGAAACGACCACTTTCACTTCCGCCGCACCACCAGCAAACGGTTAAGTGGTCCGGGGCGCGACACCTCTAGCACGATGCCCGGTGACCCCGAGGAGGGGATGCTGTCGTGGGACGAGTCCGTGTTCAGGGACGAACACGTCTTCGAGATCGACTACGTGCCGGAGACGTTCCGGCACCGGGAGAGCCAGCTGGAGTCGCTGAAGTACGCGCTGCGTCCCGCCGCGCGCGGCTCCCGCCCGCTCAACACGATCGTCCGCGGCCCGCCGGGAACCGGGAAGACGACGGCGGTCCAGAAGCTGTTCGGCGAACTGCACGCCCAGACCGACGTCGAGACGGTCCGGGTGAACTGTCAGGTGGACTCGACGCGCTACGCCGTCTTCTCGCGCGTGTTCGAGGGGCTGTTCGACTACGAGCCGCCCTCCTCGGGCATCTCGTTCAAGAAGCTGTTCGGCCAGATCACCGACGAGCTGGTCGAGGAGGACGACGTGCTCGTCGTCGCGCTCGACGACGTGAACTACCTGTTCTACGAGAACGAGGCCTCCGACACGCTCTACTCGCTGCTGCGGGCCCACGAGGCCCACTCGGGCGCGAAGATCGGCGTCATCTGCATCTCCTCGGACCTCTCGCTGGACGTGATGGACGACCTCGACTCGCGCGTCCAGTCGGTGTTCCGGCCCGAGGAGGTGTACTTCCCGACGTACGGGGTCGGCGAGATCGTCGACATCCTCGGCGAGCGCGCCAAGCGCGGCTTCAACGAGGGCGTGCTCGCCACGACGGAACTCGACCGCGTCGCCGAGCTGACCGCCGAGTCGGGCGACCTCCGGGTCGGCATCGACCTGCTCCGCCGCGCGGGGCTGAACGCCGAGATGCGCGCCTCCAAGACCATCTCGACCGACGACGTGGAGGAGGCGTACGACAAGTCGAAGTACGTCCACCTCTCCCGCTCGCTGCGGGGACTCTCCGAGTCCGAGCGCGGGCTGGTGGAGGTGCTGGCCACCCACGACGGCGAGCAGGCCGGCGACGTGTACGAGGCGTTCCACGAGCGGACCGACCTGGGGTACACGCGCTACTCGGAGATCATCAACAAGCTGGAGCAGCTCGGGGTGCTGGAAACCGAGTACGCCGAGGTCGACGGGCGCGGGCGGTCGCGGTCGCTGTCGCTGGCGTACGAGCCGGACGCGGTGCTGGATCGGCTGGAGTGACCGTCGAAACTTCCACACTGCCCGTTATTCTCCATATTACTGCTGTCATTCGTGATGGGATGCGAAAAATACCACAAAATCTTTGTTCACCCGGCCACATACGACCGTCCGGGTGAGGGAGAATGGCGCTACCGACGAGTCCCACCAGCAACTGGACGCAGAGTCTCGACCTCCCCTCCCGCCTGTTCGGGAGCGGGCGCACCGACTACGAACTGTACGAGGAGGACGGCGACTTCGTCCTGACGGTCGAACTGCCCGGCTTCGAGCGCGAGGACATCGACCTCCACTGGTACGAGGGCCGGCTGAACGTCTCGGCCGAGCGGGACGAGGAGGAGCGAAACCGGCGGAAGACGTCCCACCGGACGTTCCGGATGCCAAAGGAGATCGAACCGGACGAGATCGAGGCCGCCTATGAGAACGGCGTGCTCGAGGTCCGGCTGCCGGTGCTCCAGAACGCCGCCCCGCGCGGCACCCCCATCGAGGTACAGTGACGTCGGGCGTGGTTCCGTTGGCGAACCCGTCCCCGCCGTTCAGTCCCCGTTTTCGATCGATTCCGCCCCGACGTACGCCGCGAGCACGCGCGCCGCCGTCTCGCCCAGCCGCCGCAGGTCCGCCGTCGTCAGGTGGAACTTCGGCTCCCAGTCGGCCGGGCCGAGGTAGTCGCTGGCCACGAACATCGCGGCCGCGTCGACCCCGCGGTGGGCGGCGACGGTGAACACCGCGGCGGCCTCCATCTCGACGGTGAGCACGCCCTCGTCGGCGTATCGCTCGACCTCCCGTCCCGTCTCCCGGTAGATGGCGTCGGTGGTCCAGGTGGGCCCGACGTGGAACGGATCGTCGCCGTCGTCGCGGAGGACTCGCTTCGTCTCGGCCAGGAGCGATTCGGTCGGGACGGCGTCCACCCCGGCGGCGGCGTAGTGGTGTGAGGTCCCCTCGTCGCGGATGGCGCGGTCGGGGACGACGACATCGCCCATCCCGACCGCGTCGTCGAGACAGCCGGCGAACCCGACCGAGAGGAACGCCCCGACGCCGGCCGCGGCCAGATCCTCCAGCACCATCGCGGCCGTCGGCGCGCCGATGCCGAAGTTCCCGTGGACGCCGACCCGCCCGTCGGTCTCGTCGAACAGGTACAGGTCGCCGTAGAAGTCGTCCACGTGCGTCCCGGGACGCGTCTCGACGAGGTGCTCCATGAGGTCGCGGCTGTAGCAGAGGACGACCGCCTCGGGCATCGTCTCGGGACCGGGCCCCTCAACGTCGCGGCTGTACTCGGCGCTCCTTTCGGGGGTGACGAGCGCGTCCCACTCGTGTTTCCCGTCGGCGTTCGGGAACGGCATCTTCGGGACGTGTCGCCCGGTCGTGAAAGAAGGTTTCGAGCGTGTTCGATCGTGTCGGTTCCGTGGACTCGCCGGTGTTTCGATCCTGCCAGTAGTATGGGCTCGCGGATCACTGCTGCTGGCGGTGAGTAGGCCTCACCCTCCCGGCCCTCGGAGCGAACTCCTCGAAACTCAGCCTCGCTCCGCTCGCGTGACCGCCACCGCACCCCGACTGGTTCCCCGGCGTGGACGGTTCGGCCGACGCCGTCGACGTGGCAGGTTCGTCCGACGCGACCCGTTCCCCGCCCGGCCCGAGAGAAACCCTTTACACCCAGTCGGACGACCGTCGGGACATGAACTACCGCGAGGTCGAGACCGACGGCGAGTACCTCGCGCGCCTGGAGACGGGGAGCGACTGGCGCGCCGAACTCGAGGCCCTGGCCGACCGCGTCGAGGCCGACGCGGGCTGGTTCACCGCGATGGGCGCGGTGGAGGACGCGGAGGTCTGGTTCTACGATCAGGATGAGACGGAGTACCGCTCGGTCGAGTTCGACGAGCCGCTGGAGGTCGCGGCCTGCGTGGGCAACGTCGCGCTGCTGGACGGCGAGCGCTTCGCGCACACCCACGCCGTGCTCTCGCGCCGCAGCGGCCAGGCGCTCGCGGGCCACCTCAACGCCGGCACCGTGTTCGCGGGGGAGGCGTACCTCCGCGCGTTCGAGACGCCGCTGGAACGCGAACGCGACGACGTGACCGACCTGGACCTCTGGCTGTGACGGGGGTCGACGGATGAATTCGGGACCGGAGGCCGACGCGTGAGACCCGACGACGAGCGCTACTTCGCCCGCATCGAGGAGCGCCTCGACGAGGCGTTCGACCGCGCCGAGGCCGCGAAGGGCCAGGGGAAGGACCCCGAACCGGAGATCGAGATCCCGGTCGCCCGCGACATGGCCGACCGCGTGGAGAACATCCTCGGCATCCCGGGCGTCGCCGAGCGCGTCCGCGAACTGGAGGGCGAGTTCTCCCGCGAGGAGGCCGCGCTCGAACTCGTCACGGACTTCGTCGACGGCGACGTCGGCGACTTCGACTCCCGCGAGGGGAAGATCGAGGGCGCGGTCCGGACCGCCGTGGCGCTGCTCACCGAGGGCGTCGTCGCCGCGCCCATCGAGGGGATCGACCGGGTGGAACTGATCCAGAACGACGACGGCACGGAGTTCGTGAACGTCTACTACGCCGGCCCGATCCGCTCGGCGGGCGGGACCGCGCAGGCGCTCTCCGTGCTCGTCGCCGACTACGCGCGCTCGCTGCTCGACGTCGAGGAGTACGCGCCGCGGGGCGACGAGGTCGAGCGCTACGCCGAGGAGATCTCGCTGTACGATACCGAGACGGGACTCCAGTACACGCCCAAGGACGAGGAGACGAAGTTCATCGCCGAGCACATGCCGATCATGCTCGACGGGGAGGCGACCGGGGACGAGGAGGTCTCCGGCTTCCGCGACCTCGAGCGGGTCGACACCAACTCCGCCCGCGGCGGCATGTGTCTCGTCCTGGCCGAGGGCATCGCGCTGAAGGCCCCCAAGATCCAGCGCTACACCCGCCAGCTCGAGGAGGTCGACTGGCCCTGGCTCCAGGACCTCATCGACGGCACCTACAACGAGAGCGGCGACGACGCGGACGCGGAGGGGGGTGACGGTGCCGACGCGGACGAGGGTTCGGACGCGGACGCCGACGGAGCGAGCGCCGAGAACGCCGACGGCGACGGGGCTGCCGCCGAGACGGAACTCGACGCTCCCGACGGCTCCCCGGTTGCCGCCGACGGCCCGAAGCGCGTCGAGCCGACGGGGAAGTTCCTCCGGGACCTCATCGCCGGCCGGCCGGTGTTCGGCCACCCCTCGGAGGCGGGCGGGTTCCGCCTGCGCTACGGCCGGGCGCGCAACCACGGCTTCGCGACCGCCGGCGTCCACCCGGCGACGATGCACATCGTCGACGACTTCCTCGCCGCCGGCACCCAGATCAAGACCGAGCGGCCGGGGAAGGCCGGCGGCGTCGTCCCCGTCGACTCCATCGAGGGGCCGACGGTCCGGCTGGCGAACGGCGACGTGCGCCGCATCGACGACCCCGCGGAGGCCCTGGAGGTGCGAAACGGCGTCGAGGAGATCATCGACCTGGGGGAGTACCTCGTGAACTACGGCGAGTTCGTCGAGAACAACCACCCGCTCGCGCCCGCCTCCTACGTGCGGGAGTGGTGGGAACAGGACCTCGCGGCCGCCGGCGCGGACCTGCAGGCGCTCCGGGACGACCCCCGGATGGACCTGGCGGACCCGGACGCCGACCGGGCGCTCGCCTGGGTCGAGGAGTACGACGCGCCGCTCCACCCCGCCTACACCTACTGCTGGCACGACGTCTCCGTCGAGGCGTACGCGGAACTCGCGGCCGCGACCGCCGCCGGCGAGGTCACGGGCGAGGTGCTCGCGGTCGAGCACACCGACTCGACCCGGCGGACGCTCGAATCGCTGCTCGTCGAGCACAGCCAGACGCCCGACGCGCTGCGCATCTCCGACTTCCGGCCGCTGCTCCGACAGCTGGGCGTGACCGACGGACTGCGCCGGGACTGGGAGCTCGACGACCTGAGCGAGCGGGCCCGCACCTGGGCCGACGGCGACAACGCCGTCGAGGCGGTGAACGAGGTGGCGGAGTTCGCGGTGCGCGAGCGCGCCCCGACACGCATCGGCAACCGGATGGGTCGCCCGGAGAAGTCCGAGAGCCGCGAGCTCTCGCCGGCGGTCCACGCGCTGTTCCCCATCCGCGACTTCGGCGGCAGCCAGCGCTCCGTGGGCGAGGCGGCCCGCGAGCGGACCGACCACGGCCGCGGCGTCTTCGACGTCCTGCTCGGCGAGCGCGCCTGCCCGGACTGTTCGGAACGAACGTTCGAGAACGTCTGCCCGGACTGTGGGGCCCACACGGAGCCCCACTTCGAGTGCGAGGACTGCGGCACGGTCTGTGAGCCGGACGAGTCCGGCCGGGTCGAGTGTCCCCGCTGTGAGCGGGAAGTCGAGAGCGTCGCCTGGCAGCGGCTCGACCTCAACGACGAGTACTGGAACGCGCTCGACGCGCTCGACGAGCGGGAAGCGTCCTTCGAGATCCTCAAAGGGGTGAAGGGGCTCACCTCCGCGAACAAGACGCCCGAGCCGCTGGAGAAGGGCGTGTTGCGCGCGAAACACGGCGTCTCGGCGTTCAAGGACGGCACCGTGCGCTACGACATGACGGACCTGCCCGTCACGTCGGTCCGGCCGGAGGAACTCGACGTCACCGCCGATCACTTCCGCGAACTCGGCTACGAGACCGACATCGACGGCGAGCCGCTGGTCCACGACGAGCAGCTGGTCGAGCTGAAAGTGCAGGACATCGTCCTCTCGGACGGCGCCGCCGACCACATGATGAAGACGGCCGACTTCGTCGACGAACTCCTCGCCGACTTCTACGGGCTGGACCCGTTCTACGAGGTGAACGGGCGCGACGACCTCGTCGGCGAACTCGTCTTCGGGATGGCACCCCACACGAGCGCGGCGGTCGTGGGGCGGGTCGTCGGGTTCACGAGTGCGGCGGTCGGCTACGCCCACCCGTATTTTCACGCATCGAAGCGCCGGAACTGTGACGGGGATGAAGATTGCGTGATGCTCCTCATGGACGGCCTGCTCAACTTCTCGAAGCAGTTCCTCCCGGACAAGCGCGGCGGGCGGATGGACGCACCGCTGGTGATGTCCTCGCGCATCGACCCCGCCGAGATCGACGACGAGGCGCACAACATGGACATCGTGCGGCGCTACCCCCGCGAGTTCTACGAGGCGACCCTGGAGATGGCCGATCCGGGTGCGGTGGAAGACCGGATCCAGCTCGGCGAGGACACGCTCGGCACCGACGACGAGTACCGCGGGTTCGACCACACCCACGACACCTCGGACATCGCGCTCGGTCCGGACCTCTCGGCGTACAAGACGCTCGGGTCCATGATGGACAAGATGGACGCCCAGCTCGAACTCGCCCGGAAGCTCCGCGCGGTCGACGAGACGGACGTCGCCGAGCGGGTCATCGAGTACCACTTCCTGCCGGACCTCATCGGCAACCTCCGGGCGTTCTCCCGGCAGGAGACCCGCTGTCTGGACTGCGGGGAGAAGTACCGCCGGATGCCGCTTACGGGCGACTGCCGGGAGTGTGGCGGCCGGATGACGCTGACGGTCCACCAGGGCTCGGTGAACAAGTACATGGACACGGCCATCCAGGTCGCCGACGAGTTCGACTGCCGGGAGTACACGAAACAGCGCCTGGAGATCCTCGAGCGCTCGCTGGAGTCGGTGTTCGAGAACGACAAGAACAAGCAATCGGGCATCGCGGACTTCATGTAAATAAAACGGCTTTCAGAGTCATTGAATCTCTATTCTCTGCCAAGCAGGCGGTATATGTCGATTTCTTCTTCATCAGAGCTGATTGCTTTCTGCATCATCCAAACAACAATCGCCACGAGCAGAAGCATATACGCTACAGCCTGTGTGAGCAGCCCAACTGAGAGAATGTCCGAGGCCGGTACTGGAAGCGAAAATGCACCACTTATCTGAAGCGTGCCTAGCCACACAACTGCTCCACCAATCACCGTAGCAAGGAGTGCAATGACTCCCATCTGGATGTGAAGCTTGTTGAAAAACTCTGAAACCGTCTCCTCGTCATTGGGTTCGTAAACTTCTACATCCGGTGGAATCGGATATTCAGAGATACCCCAGTCAATCCACCAATGATCGCCGTTATTGATAACCCCCTTCCTCAAAACACCTAACTCAGTCATTTCGTCAAGGCGACTCCCCACCGTCTTTTTCGACGCACCAAATCGCCCCTGGATCTGTGACAGCGAATAGTATGGACGATTTCCTTGATAGAGTTCTCTGAGGACCGCAATCTGCATTAATTCTCTATTCATATTGTTGTCGAGTTTTTCAGTCAAGAAGTCAGGTGGATCTTCACCCCGTCGTTTCTCGTTTACGAACCCTGACTTCTCCTTCTCGAAATCGGGCTTCTCGTTCACTAAACACCCGTATTCTCGGCGGTTCCAAGTATCTACTGGCTCACAGAAAAACGCGATGCACTCGATGATAGCATCCCAGGCGTTCGAGGTGTCGAACAGTGGTTAGACTCGCTGCCCAAATAATCGGACTGCTCACAGCGCTACTCGTGCTGGTAACGTGGTTAGTCCTCACAAGCAGCCTCCCAATTAGCGTCGGAATCGGAGCTAACGTAATCGCGTTTATCGTGGCGCTGTTGGCGGGGTTCTTAGCGTACGTTACCATCCTCAGGCCGTAGAAGCGTACGCACTAGAACCTCGATTTCAGAGTTGCAAGACGACCGATTCGCCGGCGGATTTAATCGCCCCGCCGTGGTACCAATGCGCATGAGCGACGAGCAACCGAGCGTCGGCGTCGGGCAGACCGTCTACACCGAATCGGGCCGCTCACTCGGCACCGTTCGCGGCTTCGACGAGGACGGCTTCTACGTGACGACCCGCGACGGCATCGAGTCGCTGTCGATCGAACACGAGCGCGCCGGCCACGAGTTCGGCGAGGGCGAACTGATGTGGCGCTGTAGCGACTGCGGCGAGATGGGCGAGATCGACGACGACCTGCCCGTCGAGTGCCCGAACTGCGGCGCCCCGCGCGAACACATCTACTACTGGACCGAGGACTGAAACCGGCACACTGCGGACCGAATCGGAGAGATCCGGGGGCGACCACGCACCGCCCGCGGACCGAACCGTTCTTTTCGCCCACGCGCCATCCCGTGGCATGGACATCGTCGTGTTCGGCGCCGGCGCGCTCGGGAGCCTCGTCGGCGGCGCGCTCGCCCGCGAACACGCGGTCACGCTCGTCGGGCGCAACCCACACGTCGCCCGGATCCGCGACCGCGGCCTCCGGCTCTCCGGCGAACTCGATGCCACGGTCCGCCCGGACGCGGGAACCGACCTCGGGACGGTCGACGCGGACCTCGCGCTCGTCACGGTGAAATCATACGACACGTCCGCGGCGGCCGCCGCGCTCGCCGCCCCCGACGTGGACGTCGACCTCGTCTGCTCGCTCCAGAACGGCCTGACCGAGGAGGAGCTCCGCGCGGAACTGGACGACCGCGTGCTCGCCGGCACCGCGACCTACGGCGCGGAACTCGTCGAGCCCGGTCACGTCCGCTGTACCGGCGTCGGGCGGATCCACGTCGGCGAACTCGACGGCGGCGCGAGCGACCGGGCCGAGCGCGTCGCCGCGGCGTTTCGCGCGGCCGGCCTCGACTGCGAGGCCGACCCCGCGATGGCCCGCCGGCGCTTCGAGAAACTGGCCGTGAACGCCGGCATCAACGCCGTCACCGCGCTGGCCCGCGTTCGAAACGGGGCGCTCGCCGAACCGCCGGCCGGCGATCTCGCCGAACGGGCGGCCCGCGAGACGGCCCGCGCCGCCCGGGCGGAGGGGGTCGACCTCGGGGACGACGACGCCGTCGCGGCGCTCCGTGCGGTCGTCGACGAGACGGCTGCCAACCGCTCCTCGATGTCCCAGGACGTCGACGCCGGCCGGCGGACCGAGGTCGACGCCATCAACGGGGCCGTTCTCGCACGCGGCGACGCCGCCGGCGTGTCGGTGCCGACGAACCGGACGCTCGCCGCGCTCGTGCGTACCTGGGAGGCCGAACGGGACCTGCGACCCGCCGACTCCTCCTGACGCCGGCAGCGGCGAAACGTCTCTCCGAATCGTTTCGCAGTATGGCAGCTTCAGCCGTATGGAACGAACGAGAAAAATCGCTGTATGGTCGGCAGAATCGCTCCGACGACTCCTCGTAGCGTTACTCGACGTAGCCCAGGTCGCGGAGCCGTTCGGTGGCCTCCTCCTCCATGTCGGCGAGCGAGTCGTCGCTGACCTCGCCCTCGGCGGCGTCGGTCCACGCGCCGCCGGCCTCCGACTCGAACGCGCCGAGCGCCGTTTCCGCGGCCTCGACCGCCGCGTCGTCGGGTTCGTCGGCCTCCGGCCGGCTCTCGGATGCGCGCTCGGGCTCGCTTGCGACGTTCCTCGTCTCGCCCGGGTCCTCGTCGAGCCGGTACGCCTCGTCCGGGATCCGGTCGATGCGGACGTACTTCGCCGCGGTGCTCCGGGCCGCGCGCATCCGGCTGTAGAACCGTGAGTCCTCCGGCAGTTCGATGCCGGCCGACGTCGCCTTCTCCTCCAACTGGTTCAGCTCCACGACGGGTCGCGAGTACTCGACGAAGCCGTGGGTCCCGTCGGGCGATGCGGCCTGTCCGGGGTCCGGGTCGCTCGAATCCGCAAACAGGCGGTACGAATCGGAGAGCAGCGAGCGGGTCCGGTCGAGGGGAACCGCCTCCTCGTCGGCGGCGGCCGGCTCGCCGCCATCGACGTCGAGCGCGTCGAGCACGGTGTGATAGCAGTCGAGGAGTTCGACCGTGTCCTCGCGGCGGCCGCCGTCGAGGTCGGGGTGTTTCACCAGCAGCGGGACGTTGACGAGCTGGTCGTAAAGGGCGAACTCGTGGCCGTAGAGGTCGTGCTCGCCGAGGAGTTCGCCGTGGTCCGCACAGACGACGACGGCGGTGTCCTCCCACCGGTCGGTCGCCTTCAGCCAGTCGAACAGCCGGGTGAGCTGGTCGTCGATGTGGGCGATCTCGGCGTCGTACAGGTTCCGGATGTCGACCCACTCGTCGTCGTCGATGTCGCGGGCGCCGGCGTTGTACTCCTTCGAGTTCTGGCAGACGGCGGTCGAATCGACCCCGGGCGCGTACTCGTCGACGTACTCCTGGGGCGGGTGGTACGGCAAGTGGGCGTCCATCAGGTTGATGAACGCGAACCAGTCGTCGTCCGCGGCCGCGGCGTCGTCGACGAACGACTTCGTCCGGTCGATGACGGCCGGCGTCTTGGAGTCGGCTCCCGACCCCGAGGCGAGGTACTCGTGTGCAACGTTGCCGAGCGAGACGAGCTTGTCCGCCAGGGAACGAAGCGTCTCGTTGTCGTTCATCGTCTTCCAGGCCCGCGCGAGCGGCCCCGAGAGGAAGTCGCCCGGCATCACCTCGAAGAAGTTGTCCTGGTCGTCGAAGCCGTCGGTGAGGTGGGTGTAGGGCGTGATCCAGGCGTTCGAGGAGTAGCAGGCGGTCTCGTACCCCGCCGCGGAGAGCGTCTCGGCGAGCGTCGTCGCGCCCTCGAGGTAGGGGTTCTCCTGGTCGGCACCGTGGCGGTGCGGGTACATGCCGGTGAACAGCGAGGCGTGGACCGGGAGCGTCCAGGGTGCGGGCGCGACCGCGTTCTCGAAGACCGTCGCTTCCTCGGCGAAGGCGTCGAGGCCGGGCGTCGTGTCGCGCTCGTACCCGTACGGGCCGAGCCGGTCCTTCCGGACCGTATCGAGGACGACGAAGAGGACGTTCCCCGGCGACTCCTGAGTCATACCCGGCGAAACCGCCCCACGCCGAATACGTCTTCTGGTCTCCGTGAGCCACCGGGACCGAATCCGCCTCCTCGGTCGACACGGGCCCGGAACGGAAGTTTCAGCGGGAGGAATCTCGTCGGGACGGACGACCGTTCGCCGCTCGAGGCAAATTCGATATAGCGAAATGAGATTTACTCCTTCGTTTTCGGGTAGAGCTCGGCCACAGAAGTCCGGTTCCAGAGCGTCGCTACTGCCGGCGTTTGGCAGTTCGACCACGATCGCTCAGCAGGGGCTACGGGGTCGTGAAAATCGAAGAGGAGAACCGCGCGCTAGAACGGGGCCTGGGGGCCTTCGTCGGACTCGCCGTCGTCGCTGGTCTCGCCCGGGAACGACGGGGACGCGCCGCCCGAGTGGCTCATGCCGCCGAGGTCGCCGTCGCCACCGCCGCCCATGCCCGTGTCCGCGTGGACCTTCGTGATCTCGGGAATCTCCTTGGTCATGCGCGACTTGATCGCCTGGATCGTCATCGGGGAGATGCCACAGCCCGAGCACGCGCCGCCGAGCGCGATGTGGATCTCGCCGCTTTCGCGGTCGAGGTGCTGGATGGCCGCGCTGCCGCCGTGCATCTGGATCTGCGGGAAGTTGCGCCGCAGGAAGTTCGTGACCCGCTCGCGCAGGTCGTCGTCGGCGTCCTGAGAGTCTGTGCTCATTACCGAACGGTAGGGAGCACGCCGGTTTATGCCTTGTGCTCGGCGGAGAGATTCCGTTAGTTTCGTGGGTTACCGGCTCCCAGACGGCGGTTCGAGGTCGAACACCCGGTACAGTTCGGACTCGATCTCCTCGACGTACCGCTCAAGGGTTTCCTCGAGTTTCCCGTCATCGACGACGACCGCCGTGAGCCGGTCGGCCGGGTTCTCGGGGAGGTCGACGCGGAACGCCCCCGACTCGGCGTCGTAGAACGGCTCGCTCTCGTTCAGGATCTGCTGGTCGATGCCATGGATCAACTGCGAGTCGTAGCGGTCGTTCATCGTCTCGAACGCGTTCTTGTACGCGCGCTGGAGCTCCGCGAAGTAGTGGACGTACTTGTCCTCGAACTTTTCCGGGTCGAACTCGGCCATTATCGGTCGATTCCGTCGGTGGCGACGTAAGCCCGACGGTCGCGGTCGTAAACTGTATGGCGCGATATCGAATTACTGAACCGGCGCCAACACCGAACTCGGCCCGACCGACGCCGCGTCGGACGTGGCCGTCGGCCGGGGCGTCAGCCCGAATCGTTGGCCGGGTGAGCGGTGTGCCGGCTGCTCCGCGGTCGATCCCAAGCGCTAAGTTGATTAAACGTTCAATTAATGACGGTGTTCGGTCATGAACGGATTAAACGGAAACACGGCTGTCGTGACGGGTGCAGGCTCGGGAATCGGTCGCGCGTCGGCGCGACGCTTCGCCGAGGAGGGGGCGAACGTCGTCGTCGCGGACGTCGTCGAGGAGACGGGGCGCGAGACGGTCGAACTGATCGAGGAGGACGGCGGCGACGCGACCTTCGTTGAGGTCGACGTGGCCGACACCGAGTCCGTCGAGGCGATGGTGGACGTCGCGGTGGACACCTACGGAAGCCTCGAGTTCGCGCACAACAACGCGGGGATCCTCACCGGCTTCGCGGAGGTGACCGACATCGAGGAGGAGCAGTGGGACAAGCTGTTCGACATCAACCTCAAGGGGATCTGGGCGTGCATGAAGGCGGAACTCCCGGTCATGGAGTCCCAGGGGAGCGGCGTCATCGTCAACACGGCCTCGGAGGCCGGCCTGGTCGGCATGGGCGGGCTCGGCAGTTACTCCGCCAGCAAACACGGCGTCGTCGGCCTGACCAAGACGGTCGCGCTCGAGTACGCCTCCCGTGGAATCCGCGTCAACGCGGTCGCCCCCGGGCCGACCGACACGAACATCCAGGCCAACTCGGTGGGCGGCGGCGACCCGCGGTCGCTGCCGTTCGACGTCTCCGCCATGGCCGACGTGCCGATGGGACGCACCGCGGACCCGACGGAGATGGCCGGCGCGGTCGCGTTCCTCTGTTCGTCGGACGCGTCCTACATCACCGGCCACACGCTGCCGGTCGACGGCGGCCAGGCGGCCGACTGAACGACTCGTCGGCACTGCCTTCGGTTCGCGGCCCAGCCGGCGAAGCGGCTCCGGGTCGAACGTTCCACCTACGACGCGTCGGCCGCGTCGCTTCGCAGGTCGGCGATCGTCTCGTCCAGGAGCGACTCGATCCGCTCGACCGACCCGGTCCGGTTCGTCGTCGCTCGCGTGTGGAGTTCGTGAAGAAGCAGCGCGAGCACGTGCTCGGCGGTTTGCTCGGGGTCGTCGACGTCGAACTCGCCCCCCTCGACGCCCGCCTCGAGTATCTCGACGATCGCCCCACGCAGGCGTTCCCGGACGGCAGTCGCTCGCTCCCGATACTCGGGATCCCGGCTTGCCTGGGACCAGAGTTCGATGTGGACCCGGGCAACCGCGGTCTCCATGTCGGCCGGCGGCGTCGCCATGAGCCGTTTCGCCCGCGACTGGGTCGGGTGGCGAACCTGGTCGACCAGGCGGGACAGTCGCTCCTCGGCGTCGGTGATCGGCTCCGCTAGCTGCCGGCTCACGAAGACGTCCGTGAAGCCTTCGAGCATCGAGACCAGCAGGTCGTCCTTGCTGTCGTAGTAGTGGTAGATCAGCGACGGATTCTGGCCGAGCTCCTCCCCGATGTCCGTGAGCGAGAGGTCGGCGTAGCCGTGCTCCGCGAGCGCTCGAAACGCGGCTTCCCTGATCCGTTCCTCCGTGTTCGCGTTCGTGTCCATTCCGTGTCTCTCCTCGTCCGTCGGGCTGGACGTACTCCCTGGTACTCCCTCGCCGGCTTAAAGCTGTGAGAACGGCCGGCGCGTCGCGCCGACCCGTCCGTCGGGCGCTCGTCGGGGCGGAAACGGCGAGGTGACGGTGATCGTGCTGACGGCGATAGCAGCGACGGCCCGCCCGTCACTCGGCGTCGGTCGTCGCGGTGACGCCTCCCGCCGAGGACCGGTTCACGCCGAGCCGCGAGGCGTCCTCGCCGAACTCGTCGGCGAGCAGGTCCGGGACTTCCCCGGGGCGGACGTCCGAGTACCACCGGTTCCGCGGGTGGATGGCGATCGCGGTCCCGTCCTCGCTACACAGCCCGAGACAGCTCGTCTCCGCGACGTGGACGCGCGACCAGAACACACCCCGCTCGCGCAACCACGCTTTCACCGTCTCGTACACCTCCGGGCCGTGCGCGTCCGCACAGCTGGCGTACTCTGAGTCCCGGCCGTTCGTACAGACCAGCACGTGGTCCGTGAACCCGTTCTCGTGGACCTCCTCGGTTCTGTGTCGCATCAGTCCGCCGTGGCGGTCGGGTCCCGTCCGGTCGCCGCCCCGTCCGTCGGCGGGTCGCCCGCCGGTGCGAACTGCGCGTGGGCGGCGGCGAGGGCTGCCCACAGGAGCACCTGCCCGAACGCGAACAGCCCCGTGAGTCCCGCGCGCAGGTCGGCCGGGAGCGCGCCCTGAACGGCGTTCGTCGGCGCGAGCACGACGGGGACGGCGAGCAGCGCGAACGGGACCAGCGCGGCGACGGCGGCGATCGCCGGGCCGTTCGAGCCCCGCGCCCGGTCGTACGCGACGCCCGAGAGCAGACAGACCAGCGCGCCGGCGACCATCATCCCGCCGTACAGCAGGAGGCGGGTATCGGCCGGGAGCGACTGCCGTGCGCCCGGAGCGGCCGGCGGGAGCACCAGCCACGGCGCGCCGGAGACGGTGACGAAGCCGGCCGCGCCCAGCACGTAGCTCCTGGTCGCGCCCGTCCCCGGGATCGCGGGCTCGAGGAAGTAGAACGCGATGCCGAAGAACGCCCCGCCGAGCAGGACGCCCCACAGCCCGCCGGAGAGCACGCTGACGGTCTTGTTCACGGCCGTCGAGACGGCGGCGTCGTGGTGGCCCGCCTCGCCGGCGTGGCCGCCGTCGGCCCCGTGCCCGCTCTCCCCGCCGTGTCCGCCAGCGCCTTCGGTCGCTTCCGGCTCGACGACCGCGCCGCTCTCGTCCGTGAGCGCCGCGCCGAACTCGGACGGGACGTGCTCGGTGAACAGGACGTACGAGCCCGCCTCCCCGATTTCGAGGGTGACCGTCGTCCCGCCCGACTCGGCGAACTGGAGGTCGTAGAGCGTCTCCGCGCTCGGCTGGACGCTCCCGCCGTCCCCGACCGCGGCGGCGGCGTCGTGGTCGCCGTAGAGCGTCTCGGCCGTCCCCTCCGTGTCGTGGATGCTCTCCTGTCCGGACTGGGCGCTCCCCAGGACAGCGAGGTGCATCGCCGGGTCGGGCCCCTCCTGGAACGTGTACGTGTAGGTGCCCGGTTCGAGGTGGTACGAGCCGGCCCACTCCCAGGGCGTTCCGCCCTCGCCGTGTGCGTGGTCCCCCTCCCCGGCGGCGTGGTTCATCTCGTCGGCGTAGACGACGAGCGGGTTCGCGGCCAGCGCCATGAACAGGCCGAAGACGATCCCGGCGACCAGCCCCGCCTTCACACCGCGGGTCAGGTAGTCCGTGAACATCTCAGTGACAGGTGATCCCGGCGGCGTGCCTGAGGTTGTGCATCGAGTCGTGAACGAGCGGCTCCTGGACGAACAGCAGGAGGAACCCGACCGCGGCGACGAAGCCCAGCACGGCCGTGAGCTGGACGGGCGAGAGTTCGATCCGGGCTCGTTCGATCCTGTCGTGGACCGTGTCGTTTGCGACGGACATAAGCTACGCTTGCAAAAGAACTAATATAGTTGTATAACTTTCGGTGAGTACGCTTCGGCCCAATGATACTCTTCATCACGTCCGTGGACACGGAGCTTCTCACGGCACAGCAGGCCCTGGAACGGCTACCGAGCGATTTCCCGCCGGTCCGGATGGCGGGGACGGACCACCTCCAGTCGCGGGCGGAACTCGAGGCGTTCCTGGACGACCTCGGGACGGAGCCCGGGGCCATCGTCGTCCGGGTTCTGGGCGGGAAACAGTACTTCGAGACCGGGCTGGACGTCCTCTCGGAGCTGGCCCGGGACCGGAACGTCCCGCTGCTCGTGCTCCCGGGAACCCGGGAGATGGATCCCGAACTGACGGCGCTGAGCACCGCCACCCCGGCCGAGACGGGGACCGTCTTCGAGTACTTCAGCCACGGCGGCGTCCCCAACTTCGAGAACCTGTTCCGGTATCTCGCCGCGCGCTATCTCGTCGCCGACTACGAGTACGACGACCCGGAGGAGCTGCCCTGGCACGGGCTCTATCACCCGGATCTCGACGACGCGACGCGGGACCTGGACGCGTTCCGGAACCGGACGTTCGGCTCGGACCGCCCCGTGATGGCCATCCTCTTCTATCGCGCCAACTGGATCAGCGGGAACCTGGACGCGGTCGACGCCCTGATCGAGCGGGCGCGGGCCGAGGGCTACGACCCGCTCCCGATCTTCTGTTACTCGATGCGGAACCGGGACGACTCCGCCTCGGCGTCGGCTCCCGCGGTGGTCGACGAGTACCTGACCGACGACGAGGGCACCGTGCCGGACGTGATACTCACCACCCTCAGCTATCACATGGGCTCGTTACGGCGCAACGAGCGGGGCACCACGAAAGACGCCGGCTCGAACGACTTTCTCGCCGACCTGGACGTCCCCGTCGTCCAGGGGATGAACTCCTCCGAGACCGTCGAGGAGTGGGAGGCGAACGAGGAGGGACTGCCGCCGCGTGACACGGCGAACAAGGTCGCGATGCCGGAGTTCGACGGCCGAATAACCGGCAACGCCTCGTCGTTCCGTGAACCCGTCGAACTCGACGACGCCGTCACGGGCCCGGTCTATCGACAGCATCCCGTTCCCGACCGGACTGGGTCGACCGTCGACGTCGCCGACCGGTACGCGCGGCTGGGGCGGCTGGACAACGAGGAGAAGAAGGTCGCCGTCCTGCTCACCAACTTCCCGACGAGCAACGCGCGGGTCGGCAACGCCGTCGGGCTGGACACGCCCGCGTCGGTCATCAACGTGCTCGAACGGTTGCGGGATGCCGGCTACCGGACCGGCGAGATCCCGGAGGACGGCGACGCCCTGATGGAGACGCTGATCGACCGGGGCGGGTACGACGAGCAGTTCCTCACGCGCGAGCAGATGCGGGAGGCCCCGGGCCGGATCCACGAGGACGAGTACGGGGAGTGGTTCGAGACGTTCCCCGACGAGGTTCGGGCGGAGATGCGGGACGAGTGGGACGACCCGCCGGGCGACGTCTACCGGGACGACGAGCACGTCTACCTCGCCGGCGTCCGGTTCGAGAACGTGTTCGTTGGGATCCAGCCGCCCCGGGGGTTCGGCGAGAACCCCATCGCGGTGTATCACAGCCCCGACCTCGTCCCGACCCACCACTACGCCGGCTTCTACCGCTGGCTCTCGAACGGGTTCGGCGCCGACGCCATCGTCCACGCGGGGAAACACGGGACCCTCGAGTGGCTCCCCGGCAAGGCCGTCGCCCTCTCGGAGTCGTGTTACCCGGAGGTCGCCAACCCCGACCTGCCCGTCTTCTACCCGTTCATCATGAACGACCCGGGCGAGGGCTCACAGGCCAAGCGGCGGCTCCACTCGACCGTCATCGACCACCTCGTGCCGCCGATGACGACCGCGGACACGTACGGCGACCTCGACCACCTGCAGACGCTGCTCGACGAGTACCAGCAGGCCGAGGAGATGGACCCGAAGAAGCTCCCGCAGATCCGCAACGAGATCTGGGAACTCGTCCTCGAGAACGACCTCGACGAGGACCTCCAGGTCAACGAGCAGCCGGACGATTTCGGGGCGTTCACCGAGGAGATCGACGGCTACCTCTGTGAGATCGGCGCCCTGCAGATCCGCGGCGGCCTCCACGTCCTCGGCGAGCCGCCGACCGACGAGAAGCTCGTCCACTTTCTCACCTCGCTGCTCCGGCTCGACACCGAGCACGTCCAGGGCATCCGGCGGGCGATCGCCGACGAGTACGGCATCGACTACGACGCGGTGACGGCGGATCCAGGAAAACCGTACGACGGGTCGAGGCCGGCGTTCCTCGCGCACGTCGACGCCGACGGGGTTCGGACGAGGGGCGACGTCGAGGAGGCCATCGAGTCGTTCGCCCGGGCGCTCGTCTCGCCGCTCGTGGAGGGCCGCTCGGCGGCGGACGCCCGCGAGACGTTCGGCATCGACGCGGACTCCCCGATCCAGGACGTCCTCACCTACGTCGAGGACGACCTGCTCCCGGCGATCAGGCGCACGACCGACGAGACCGACAACCTCCTCCGGGGGCTCGACGGCGACTTCGTCCCGCCGGGCCCGAGCGGCGCGCCCACGCGGGGGATGCCGGAACTGCTGCCGACGGGGCGGAACTTCTACTCGGTCGACATCCGGGCCGTCCCGTCGCCGTACGCCTGGGAGGTCGGCACGGACCTCGCCGACTCGCTGCTGGCGACCCACCGGGAGGACGAGGGCGAGTACCCCGAGTCCATCGGCATCGTCGTCTGGGGCACCTCGAACATGCGCACGAAGGGCGACGACGTCGCGGAGATCCTCTCGCTGCTCGGGGTCGAACCGGTGTGGAACGACGAGAATCGCCGCGTCGAGGGGCTGAACGTGATTCCACTCGAGGAGCTCGGGCGGCCGCGCATCGACGTCACCGTCCGCATCAGCGGCTTCTTCCGGGACGCGTTCCCGCACGTCGTCGACCTGCTCGACGAGGCAGTGAACACGGTCGCCGACCTGGACGAGCCGCCCGAGCGGAACTACGTCCGGAAACACGCGGAACGCGACCGGACGAACTACGAGGCGGAGGGGATGGACCCCGAGGAGGCCGAGCGGCGGTCGCGCTACCGCGTGTTCGGCAGCAAGCCGGGGACCTACGGCGCGGGCATCCTGCCGGCGATCAACCAGCGCAACTGGGAGACGGACGAGGACCTCGCGGGCGTCTACCTGAACTGGGGCGGCTACGCCTACACAGACGACGAGTACGGCTCCGAGGCCATCGACGTGTTCAAAGAGCGGCTCTCGAACGTCCAGGTCGCGGTCCAGAACCAGGACAACCGCGAGCACGACGTCTTCGATTCCGACGACTACCTCCAGTTCCATGGCGGCATGGTCGCCACCGTCCGGGCGCTCACCGGGGAGAACCCGTCGGCGATGTTCGGCGACAGCTCCGAGCCCGAGGACGTCGAGGTCCGGCACCTCGACGACGAGGCCCGGCGCGTGTTCCGCTCCCGCGTGGTCAATCCCAAGTGGGTGGAGTCGATGCACGAGCACGGCTACAAGGGCGCACTGGAGATGGCCGCGACCGTCGACTTCCTGTTCGGCTACGACGCGACGGCGGAGGTCGTCGACGACTGGATGTACGCCGACGTCTCCGAGACGTACCTCCTGGACGAGGAGAACCGCGAGTTCCTCGAGGAGCACAACCCGTGGGCGATCAGGTCGATGAGCGAGCGCCTGCTGGAGGCGATGGACCGCGACATGTGGGCGGAGCCGGACGAGGAGTTGCGGGCGAAACTGGAGCGACTGTACCTCGAAAACGAGGGAATGCTGGAGGGAAGAGGCGAATGACCGACTCGACGTACTTCCCGTTCTCGGCGGTCGTCGGGCAGGCGGACATGAAGGACGCGCTGCTGTGTAACGCCGTCCAGCCGGACGTCGGCGGGGTGTTGATCTCGGGCACCCGCGGGACGGCGAAGTCGACGGCCGTGCGCAGCCTGGCGCACCTGCTCCCCCGGATCCGGTCGGTGGCCGACTGCCCGTACAACTGCTCGCCCGACGACCCCGAGTTACAGTGCGAGCGCTGCGCGGGGCGGGACTTCGCTGACCGCCCCGACCTCGTCGAGGAGATCCGGACGCCGTTCGTCGACCTGCCGATCGGGGCCACTGAGGACCGCGTGCTCGGGACGATCGACATCGAGACCGCGATCAAGGAGGGGGAGCGCTCGTTCGAGCCGGGGCTGCTCGCCCGCGCGAACCGCGGCATCCTCTACGTCGACGAGGTGAACCTGCTCGGGGACCACCTGATCGACGTGCTCCTCGACGCCGTCGCGTCGGGGACCAACCGCGTCGAGCGGGAAGGGGTCTCGGTCGAGCACCCGGCGAACGTGCTCCTCGTCGGGACGATGAACCCGGAGGAGGGCGAACTGCGCCCGCAACTGCTCGACCGGTTCGGGCTGTCCGTGGACATGGACCGCGGGATGGACGCCGAGGACCGCAAGGCCGTGGTCCGTCGCCGGACCCGGTACGACGCCGAGCCGGACCGGATGCTCGCGGACTGGCGGGAGCGGGAGGCTGACCACGCCGAGCGCATCGAGACGGCGCGGGGGCTCGTCGACGACGTGACCCTCGGCGACGAACAGCTCGACCGCATCGTCGGGCTGTGTCTCGACCACGACGTCGACGGGCTGCGGGCCGACATCGTCACCCACCGGACGGCCACCGCGCTGGCGGCGCTCGACGGGGCGCGGACGGTCAGGGACGAGCACGTCGAGCGCGCGGCCGAACTCGCGCTCGGGCACCGCGCGGGGTCGCGGTCCTCGCGGACCCCCGGCGGCCCCGACCCGTCCGACGACGGCGAGTCGGACGACGAACGGTCCCCGGACTCCCCCGACAAGCCGTCTCCCGACGACCTCCCGGACGTCGACCCCCCGAGTTCCGCGTCGGACGGGGGGGCGGACGGCGGCGACGACGCCGCCGGGCCCGACGACGGCGGTGGAGACGGCACCGACGATGACGAGGCGACCGCCGACACTGGCGGGGATGCTGCTGGTGACGACACCGACGCGGCCGGCGGCAGCAGCACGGACGAGGACGGCGAAGGGGACGGGTCCTCGGGCGACGAGGTGTTCCCGATCTCCGGGGGGATCGAGCCCCCGGACCCGGAGCCGGACGCGCGGGTCGACCTCCCCGACCCCGCCGGACAGGGCGGCCGGACGCGGACGGTCGCGGACGACGGGCGGGGCGCGTACCACCGCGCTCGCCGGCCCAGAGGGAAGGCGGGCGACGTCGCGCTCGACGCGACCCTCCGGGCGGCCGCGCCCCACCAGGCCGCGCGGCAGTCGTCCGACGACGGGGGGACGGCCGTGTCCCTCCGGGCGTCAGACCTGCGCGAGAAGGAGCGACTGGGGCGCGTCCGGAACCTCGTCGTGTTCGTGGTCGACGCCAGCGGATCGATGGGGGCCTACCGGCGGATGTCGGCGGTCAAGGGGGCGGTCCTGTCGCTGCTGGAGGACGCCTACCAGAACCGGGACGCCGTGAGCCTGGTCGGGTTTCGGGAGGACGGGGCCGAGACCCTGCTCTCGCCGACCGCGAGCGTGAGCCGTGCGGCGCGCGAACTGGCCGACATGCCGACGGGCGGCCGGACCCCGCTGGCGGCGGGGCTCGAACGCGGCCACCGGCTGGTCGAGCGCGAGCGGCGGACGAACGACGCGCTGGCCCCGCTACTCGTTCTCGTCACCGACGGCCGACCGACCGGCCCCGGGGGGTCGGCGTCGCCGGTCGAGGACGCCATGGCGCGGGCGACGCGGATCGGCGACGACCGGGTGCCGGCGATCTGTTTCGACACCGAAACCGGCCCGGTCCGGATGGGGCTCGTCGGGGAGATCGCCGACCGGATGGGGGCGAGCTACCACCGGCTCGACGACCTCGAGTCGGCCGGAATCTCCGAGACCGTGCGGGACGTGTTCGACCGCCCGAACCGGCCCGCGGGATAGACGGTCCCCGGCGACTCGGTGGCGACACTCGCATCCGAGAGCCTCGCTTGCTGCTAGTCGCCCGGCGGTCGCGTCCACCAACGCAATACTTATTTTACTAATGCAAGCGCATTTGAACCGTATGGCGCGGGTCCCGCGAACGGCCGGGTGGTGGCTCGGATGACGGCGCCGGAGCCCGCTCCCCGTCAGTTCGCCACCGAACCGGAAGAGGAGTCGCCCGAGCGCCCGGTTTCGGCGTTCGGGATCGGTCCAGGAAACCCGTCCTACCTGCATCCCCGGGCGAGATCGATCCTCGAGAGCGCCGACGTCCTCGTCGGCTTCGAGACCGTGCTCGACCGCGTCCGGCACCTGACCGACGCCGACGTCCTCTCGTGTACGTACGACACCGAGGCGGACCGGCTTGCCGCCTTCGCCGACCGCGTCGAGGACGGGGAGGCCGGCGCGGCCGCGCTCATGGGCGACCCGAACGTTTCGGGCTACGCGTTCCTCGGGAAGGTCGAACGGGCGGTCGACCGACCGGTTCGGGTGACACCCGGCGTCTCGTCGGTCCAGGTGGCCGCGAGCAGGTCGCGGACGCCGTTCGAGTCCTCGACCGTCGTGACCCTGCACGCGCGGGGCGACCTCGACGGGGCGTTCGACCGTCTCGTCCGGGAGGCGGGCGACCGAAACCTGCTGCTCCTCCCGCGCCCGTTCGATTACATGCCAGAGCGGATCGCGTCCGTGCTCGTCGGCCGGGGCGTCGACGGCTCGCTCCCGGTCCACGTCCACGAGCGCCTGACGTTCGAGGACGAGGCGTGTACGCGGACGACGCTCGCGGAACTGGCCGCGACCGACTCCACCGCCGACGGTGACGGCGACTCGGCGTTCTGTGACCTGTCGGTCGTGGTCGTGCGGGGGCGGCGATGAACGGGCTCGTCGTCGCGGGCACCGCGTCGGGCGTCGGCAAGACCGTGGCGACCCTCGCGGCCATCAGGGCGTTCGAGGACGCGGGCCACTCGGTCCAGCCCGCCAAGGCCGGGCCGGACTTCATCGACCCAAGCCACCACGCCGCCATCGCGGGGCGGCCGTCCCGGACGCTGGACGTCTGGCTGGAGGGCGTCGCGGGCACCCGCCGGAACTACTATCGGGGCGACGGCGAGGTGTGTCTCGTCGAGGGCGTCATGGGACTGTACGACGGCGACGCGTCGAGCACGGCGACGGTGGCCGAGGCGCTCGACCTGCCGGTCGTGCTCGTGGTCGACGCGAGCGCCGGGATGGAGAGCGTCGCCGCGACGGCGCTCGGCTTTCGATCCTACGCCGAGCGGACCGGTCGAGACGTCGACGTCGCGGGGATCATCGCGGCGCGGGCCCACGGCGGGCGACACGAGCGGGGGATCCGCGAGGCGCTCCCCGACGGGCTGGCGTACTTCGGTCGGATCCCCCCGGCCGAGGGGCTGGAGATTCCGGACCGCCACCTCGGGCTCCACATGGGCGCGGAACATCCGGTCGACGAGGACGCGCTGGCGGACGCCGCCGCCCACCTCGACGTCGGCGCGCTCGCCGCGCTCGCGCGGGAGCCGCCGCGGCCCGATCCCCGCGAACCGCCGTCCCGGACCGGCCGCCGGGTCGCGGTCGCCCGGGACGACGCGTTCCGGTTCAGCTACCCAGCGACGGTCGAGCGGCTCCGCGACCGCGCCGAGGTCGTGACGTTCGCCCCGACGGCCGACGCGGAGCTTCCCGACTGCGACGGCGTCTACCTGCCGGGCGGCTACCCGGAACTCCACGCCGACGCGCTCGCCGCGAGCCCGGCGCTCCGCTCGCTGCACGACCGGGCGGCCGAGGGCCTGCCGGTGTACGGCGAGTGCGGCGGCCTGATGGCGCTCGCCGAGTCGCTGACGACGGCCGGGGGCGACACCCACGGGATGGCCGGGGTGCTCCCGGTCGAGGTCACGATGCACGACCGGTACCGGGCGCTCGACCACGTCACGCTGGAGGCGACGACCGACACGCTCACCGCGGCGCGCGGCGACCGGATCCGGGGCCACGAGTTCCACTACTCCAGCGCCGACGTCGCGCGGGACGCCTCGTTCGCGTTCGACGTCCGCCGCGGAACCGGCATCGACGGCGAGCACGACGGGGTGACCGAGTACGCGACCCTCGGAACGTACAGCCACGTCCACGCCGAGAGCGGCGCGTTCGACGACTTCCTCGACTCACTCGACAACCAACCATGACCGACACGAACGACGCTCCGACCGATCCGGACCAGGTTCGCAAACGCACACCAGGCGGCGGCGTGAAACCAGGCGCTCATCCCATCGAGCCGGGCGCCCCGCCCGAGTTCGGGCTGACGCAGGCCTGGTGGGGCGACGGCAAAGGCAAGACGACCGCCGCCATGGGGATGGGCTTTCGCGCGGCCGGTCACGGCTACCGGGTCCACATGCTCCAGTTCATGAAGGGCGGCGCCGACAGCGTCGAGGCCGTCCGCGGCGAGTACAACGCCATCGAGGCGATGCCCGGCTTCTCCTACGAGAACCTCGGCCACTACGGCTGGCACGGGATGCGGGACGGCTCCGAGGAGGACTCCCACCGGACCGAGGCCCGGGCCGGCTACGAGCGCGCCCGGGAGCTCCTGCGGGCGGCCGGCGACGCCGACCTGACCGAGCCGCTTCCCCCGGATGGAGAGCCGGAGGCCGGGGTGCATCTGCTCGTCCTCGACGAGATCCTGTACGCCGCCGACCACGGCCTCGTCGACGAGGCGGAGGTCGTGACGCTGGTCGAGGAGAAGCCCGACCACCTCGAACTCGTCATGACCGGGAGCCACAACCGGCCCGAGTACCTCCTTGATCACGCCGACCTCGTCACCAACGTGCGCAAGGAGAAGCACCCCATCGACGCGGGCCAGCGGGCCCGGAAGGGAACCGAGTTCTGACCGGCCGGCGCGCTCGTCGGTGCGCGCGAGTTCGTCGGCGACGCTCGTGGGGACGAATTTTGGAGAGAGTTCGGAGGGCGTTCGGTGACAACCCGAACGGAGTCCGGTCGCAGTGCCGTCGGAACTCGGAAATTCCTCTTGTGTGGCTTCGCCGACGACGTGAGTGGAACATGACCCCGGACGACACCACTCCCGACGCGACGACGACCGGACGGACCGACCTCACGCGCCGACGCGTCGTCGGCGCGGGTGCCACGCTCGCGGCGGTCGGACTGGCCGGCTGTGCGGGCGGCGAGGCCGACACGCCGTCCCCGACCGACGAGCCGGTGGACACCCCGACGGACGCGCCCACCGAGGAGCCGACCGACACGCCCGTGCCCACGAACCCCGACGTCCCGACCTCAACTACGCGCTCGCGCTCGAACACCTGGAGAACGCGTTCTACCGCGAGGGCCTCGACACGTTCGCCGACGACGAACTGATGGGGGCGGACGTGCTCTCGAACTTCGGCGAGGCCGTCCGCATGGACGTCCCCGAGCACCTGAAGACGGTGGGCGCACACGATGCGGCCCACGTCGAGGCGATCGCCGCGACCGTCGAGGACCTGGGCGGCGAGCCCGTCGGCGAGGCCGAGTACGACTTCGGCTACGAGACGCCCTCGGAGTTCCTCGCGGTCGCCAAGGCGCTGGAGAACACCGGCGTCGCGGCCTACGCCGGGGCCGCCGGGACCGTCTCGAACGACGCCATCTTCTCGGCCGCCATCGGGATCCACAGCGTCGAGGCGCGCCACGCGGCGTTCCTGAACGAGCTGAACGTCAGCTCGCCGTTCCCCGACGGCGTGGACGAGCCGATGATGATGGACGAGGTCACCGAGGTCGCCGGCCAGTTCATCGTCGAGGGGTAACGGGCCCGTCGGCGACCGTTCCCCGCCTCCCGCTTTGGCCCTCGCCGGGACACGCTCGCCGGCTCACACCGCGCCACTCCCCGCGCACCCGTCGGGTTCCGGCGTCGATCGAACCGTGCCAGCGAACTCCACCGTCCCGGCCGCACGGACCGGTCAGACCGTGCCGATCGGCCGACCATGCAGACCGTGCCGACCCCCCCGGCCGGGCAGACCGTGCCGACCGCACCGATCCGACGACCGTACTGACACCACCGACGACCCCGGCCGACGGCAGCACCACAGCCATGACACCTGATCGAACCGGATCGCCGACGCGACAGCGGGGGGGAGCGGCCCGATGAGCGGCTGGTCGACCGTCGCCCTCGCGGCCGCCGGGCTGAACGTGGTGCTGCTCGCCGGGCTCTGTGTCGTGTGGGGGCGGAACTACGTCCGCTTCCGAACGAAACACCCGCTCGGACTGGTGCTGTTCGGGCTGTTACTGCTCGCGGAGAATGCCACCTCGCTGTACTACTATGCGGTCGACCCGACGCTGTCGGCCTGGTACGCGACTGCCGTGCCGCCGGTCGTGTGGCGGGCCACGATGGCGGTCCACGTGGTCGAGACGCTGGCGGTCGGCTTTCTCGTCTGGATCACGGCGGACTGATCGCCCCGCCGCTCGAATCGTGAAAACCGCCGGGCGACGCGGCGGTCAGAACGTCGTCCAGGCGGTCGCGGCCCGCGAGCGGTCCCGGACGCGAAGCTCGCGGGAGCCGTCGTTCTCGCGCGTGTTGACGACCGTGTCGAACGGCTCGTACATCGTGTGGAGCGTCTGTTCGTCGTGCATCGTCGAGCCGAGGACCGCGACGGTCGACCATCCCTCGCTCTCGGCCTGTTTGGTGAGCACGCGGACGAACTGGTAGACGTCCTCGGGGTCGAGATACATCAGCAGCTCCGAGAGCGAGTGGATGCCGACGCCGACCGGCGGCTCGTACTCCCGGTACTCCTCGAAGAGGTCGGTGAACTTCATCCCGATCTCGGTGACGTTCTTGGGCGAGGAGACGTACCGCGTGCGGTCGGCCGGCTGCGTGTTCACGCCGCGCTGCTTGGAGACGCAGTCCACGACGCCGACGGCTGCCGGGTCGAGGTCGCCGATCTCGGCGAAGTCCGCGCGGACGTCCTCGGCGGTGTCGCCCGTCGAGATGACGATCCCTTGATCGATCGACGACCCGAGCAGTCGGAACAGCAGGTCGTACTTCCCCGTCATCGGAGGGCCGGCGATGAGGAGGCTCTCCCCCTGGCCGGGGGAATCGACGGAAAGCGGGGAATCCTCCACCATGTCCCGGAGGTGGCGGCGGACGCTCAAAACCTTTGTCCACACCCCGTTCATCGACCTCTCGGGTACATCGCGGGTCACTCCCCCCGGTCCCCGTCGTCGCCGTCCGACCGCCGTCCGAGGAACCGGGGATACTGGAGCGCTTCGAGGTCCTCGCCCCCCTCGAGGAGGTCGGCCCGGGCGAGGTTCGACGGAAGCTCCCCGGCCGGACCGCGCTCGGTCGCCGGGTGGGGGACGCCGCTCTCGTCCGCCGAGAGGCGCGCGACCGCCCCCTCCCCCTCGGTCACGAGCCGCCGCCAGACGTCGTCCTTCGCCGGAACTTTGCCTTGTAATGCTAGCGCCTTCTGTGTACCCTCTCTGTAGGCGAGTTCGATGAGACTGCGATCGTAGGAGCTGTCGAGGACGTCCCGGAGCCGCTCGAACTCCCCGTCGTTCTCGTAGCCGAACGCCGAGGCGACGCCGAGCGCGAACGCCCGGTCGATGGCTTCCGCCTCCGAGAGCGTCTCCCAGTCGGTTCCCAGTCGCTCCTCGTACATCAGCGGGCGTCCGACCGGTCGGTTGCGACGACCAGTCCCCGATCAGTGAACCGGAGGTCGTGGATGTCGGTGTCGACGTCGGCCCCCCGCATCTTCACGACCTGGACGCCGCGTGTCATGCCGTCGTCCTCCATGTAGTTGTGGAAGAAGACGACGCCGTGTGCGAGGTAGTGCTCGTCGGCGTACGCGGACGGATCGGTCATCTCGGAGATGAGGTACGTCGTCGCGTTCGCCCGCTTGAGCGAGGAGAGGAACTGGATCATCGTGTCGTCCGTGTCGTCGATGAAGTAGCGGAGCAGCATCGTCGAGTCGACAACGACCCGGTCGATGTCCCGCGACTCGACGAACGACGTGATGCGGTTGCTGATGGTGTTCGAGTCCCTGCGCTCGCCCGGCATCCCGAAGAAGCGCTTGCCGTCCTGCGAGAAGGCGTCGAGGAACGTTACCTGCCCGGAGTCGAGCGCCTCGGAGAAGCCGAAGTCGTAGCCGCTCATGTCGGCCTCCAGGTCGGCCTCGCTCTCGTGCATGCTGACGAACAGACAGCGGTCGCCCTGCGAGACGCCCTCGGCCAGGAACTGGGAGGAGAACGTCGTTTTGCCGCTGCCGGGGGGACCACAGACGACGTAGAGCCGCCCGGCGGGAAGCCCGCCGTCGACGACCTCGTCGAACCCGCTGACGCCGCTCGATACGCGCATACACCGATGAGCCCCGATGCGCTCAATAAGGGTTCGCCCCCGAATATCACGAAGAATAACCGTGTGATCGGGCCGGAATCGACCCCGACCCGCTGTGAGCGGTTCGAGGTCGGAACTCCCACCGGAAACGCGGGACAGACGACGCCTCCGCCGCACTTCAGGACGATGTCCCCCGCAGTTCAGGACGTCGCCCCCGCCGTCCGGAAGTCCTTCACTGGGAGAGTCGGCACCCGTACCCGGCTCCTCGGTTTCGTTTCCCTCCCTCGTCGCCACCGGCACAGGACGCTTGTACTCTCCCGTCGAACCTGACGGACAGATGACTGGTTCCCCGACGCCACGGCGGCTCTCCCGTCGACGAGGACTCCTGGCCACCATCGCCACGGGTGGCCTCACGAGCCTCGTCGGCTGTGCCTCGAACGGCGGCTCGACGGGTCCGACCGGGCTCGCGACGGCGGCCGAAATCGATTCCCCCCATCCGACCGCCCGCCGGTCGAGGTGCTGCACAACTGGATGTCCGGCCCCGGTCAGCTCGCGAGCGAGTCGTTCACCGCGTCGTTTCGCGACGCCCACCCGGACGTCCCGACGGACGTGCGACCCGTCGCGGACGTGGGCGTCGACGACCGCCTCGGGCGGCGCATCGCGGGCGGCGACCCGCCCGGAGCCGTCGGAACCGTCCCGGGGGGAAACCTGGCACCGTTCGACGGCTCGCTGGCGGCCGTCGACGACGCGTGGACCGGCGATCTGGCGGACGCACATCCGCCGGTCGCCCACGAGACGTGCCGTCGAGACGGCGGCTACCGGGCCGTCCCGGTCGCGGCCTTCCGGGTCGACACCGTGTACTACAGCGTCGACGTCCTCGACGCCGCCGGCGTCGATCCCGCGTCGCTCTCGTCGTCGACGGGTTCCTCGCGGCCGTCGAGACGGTTGCCGCGTCGTCGACCGCCGCGAGGCGGTGTCGGCCACGGCGCGGCTCCTCGCGGCCGTCGCGGACGGCTGATTCGGGCAGCGTCGACGCGTTCGACCGCCGACCGCCGGCTCCCGACCGACGAGCGTGAGCCGTGTCGGCTCCGGTCACGTTCGGCCCGTCGATGAAAATTCTATATCGCGAAATACGATTTATTGGCCACGCGCAGGACCCGCTTCCCGCGCCGCTTCGGACGGCACACGTTCCCCGAAACAACGTCGCAGTCGGCGAAAATCGGATGCCCGCGGCTCGTGCACGCCGAACGTCACAAAACGGACGGCAGCCCGAGCGTACCGCCGACTACTCGGTCTGCGGTTCGACCCAGACGACGAACCGGTCCTCGCCCTTGACGATCCCCCGGACGTCGTCGTCGCCGGCGGTCGTGCCCTCGTCCACCTCGTCTGCGGCCACGTCGCGGACCTGGAACACCTCGTCGACGACCCAGCCGACCGTCCCACCCTCGGACGTCTCGTCGGGGTCGAAGACGATGATCCGCTCGCGCGCGCCGTCCCCGGCGACCCCGAGCAGCGTCTTCGGGTCGATGATGGTCGTCGTCTTCCCGCGCAGGTCCATCACGCCCTCGACGTGGGTCGGCGAGTTCGGGATGGCCGTGAGATCGCCCGCGTCGACTATCTCGTCGATGTAGCCGATGTCCAGACAGTACGTCTCATCGCCGAGACCGAACTCGAGTACCTGCGTCGTCTCTCCCCGGTCGGCGGCGTCGTCGGTCGGGTGCTGACTGCTCGCCATGTCCAATCCCGCCCGTTCGTCGGTCTTAACGGTGTTCCCCGAACTATCACCGCTGAAATTCGGGACGGAGCCTTGAAGGAACGGCTGGGGATACGACCGTGCATGACAGGAGAGGGGCAGCGATCGGCGGGAGGTGTGCGGCCGTGACCGACGCACCCCGGACGGTCGTCGTGGACGACTCGCGGTTCATGCGGGGACTCATCACCGACATCCTCGAATCCGGCGGCATCGACGTCGTCGGCGAGGCGGCCGACGGGGCCGAGGCGCTGACGGTCGTGGCCGAGGTGGAGCCCGACGTCGTGACGATGGACGTCGAGATGCCGCGGATGGACGGCATCGAGGCCGTCGAGCGCATCATGCGCGAGCAGCCGACGCCGACGCTCATGCTCTCGGCGTACACCGAAGACGGCGCCGAGGAGACGTTCGCGGCGCTGGACGCGGGCGCGGTCGACTTCTTCGCGAAGCCGGGCGGCGAGGTGTCGATGGGCGTCTCGCGGCTGGAGGAACAGCTGGTGGAGACGGTCCGCTCGGTCGCGGAGGCGGACCTCAGCGGCGGCGCGGCCGTCGCGGCCGCGACCCACGGCGGGTCGGCGACGACCACGACGACGACCGACGGCGTCGAGCCGAACACGACGGTCGTCATCGGCTCCTCGACCGGGGGACCGGACGCCGTCGAGCGCGTGCTCGCCGGGATCCCGGGTGGAGCGGACGTGCGCGTGCTCGTGGTCCAGCACATGCCCGAGGCGTTCACCGGCCGGTTCGCCGACCGGCTCGACTCGGCCTGCTCGCTGGCCGTCTCGGAAGCCACGGACGGCGCACGGGTCGGCCGCGGCGAGGTGCTCGTGGCTCGCGGCGGGAAGCACCTCGCGGTCACCCGGTACAGCGGGGGACGGCTCCGGGTCGAACTCGTCGACGAGGATCGCGGCCAGAACGTCCGCCCCTCGGTCAACGTGACGATGGAGTCCGTGGCCGAAACCGTGGACGACCCGATCGTCGGCGTCATCCTGACCGGGATGGGCGACGACGGCGCGACCGGCGTCACCGCCATCGACGACGCCGGCGGCCGGATCATCGCACAGGACGAGGAGACCTCGGTCGTCTACGGCATGCCCAAGCGCGCGGCGGCGACGGGCCGGGTCGGAAGCGTGCTCCCGCTGGACGACGTCGCCGGCGGCATCGTCGGGGGTGCCCCGTAGATGTCGGACGCGCACGTTCGCGCGTTCGTCCGCGAGAGCGAGGAGGGCATCACCGAACTCAACAACTCGCTGCTCGCGCTGGAGTCGGATCCCGACGACGCGGAGGCGATGGACGCCATCTTCCGCACCGCACACACGCTGAAGGGGAACGCGGCGGCGATGGGCTTCACCTCCTTTTCGGGGCTGGCCCACGCGATGGAGGACCTGCTCGACGAGGTCCGCGACGGCGACATCGACGTCTCGGGCGAACTGATGGACCTGCTGTTCGAGGGGGTCGACCACCTCGACGCGATGCTCGGCGAGATCGACGAGACGGGCGAGACGAACGTCGACCCGAGCGACACCGAGGACGCGCTCCGAACGTTAGTCGAGGGTGGCGCTTCCGCGACCGAGGGGGAAGGGACTGAAACCGACGGACAGAATGGGGAATCGGAGGCTGACGACGCTACCGACACCGCTCCGGGTTCGGGCACGGGGTCGGCCGGCGAGTCAGCCGGACCCGACGAGTCGACCGGGGCCGACGAGGCGGACGCGACGGACGACGGGTCCCCGGAGCGGGTCGACGCCGCCGACTTCGAGCACGGCCTCGACCCGGCCGACGACGAGGGCGTCTACCGTGCGAGCGTGACGCTCGCGGAGACCGACATGGCCGGGGTGGACGCGATGTTCCTCCTGCAGGCCGTCGAGGGCTCCTTCGGCGACCTGACGACCGACCCCGAGCGCGAGGCGGTCGAGGACGGCGCCGGCGCGGACGGCTTCGACTGCTACCTGACTGCGGGCAGTTCCGACGAGGTGTCCGCCGGCATCGACGCGGCCAGCCAGGTCGCCGCCGTCGAGGTTGCGACCGTCGAGCCGGCCCCGGACGACGGGTCTGACGCGGAATCGGACGTCGGAACCGAGCCGGAGTCGGGCGCCGAGACGGGAGCCGACTCCGAATCCGGCGCGCAAGCGGACGGGTCGACCGGCGCGGAGGCGACCCCGGGCCCCGCGTCGGAGGAGGGAGACGAGGCGAAGAAACCCGACGACGACGGCGGGAATCGGAGCGGGGGCTCCTCGGATACGATATCGTCGATCCGCGTCGACGTGGACCAGCTCGACGACCTGTACGGGCTCGTCGAGCAACTGGTGACGAGCCGCATCAAGCTCCGCCGGGAGATGGAGGAGGCCGGCATCGACTCGGACAACCTCGACGAGCTCGACAAGATCAGCTCGAACCTCCAGAACACGGTGATGGACATGCGACTCATCCCGCTGTCGGCGGTCGTGGACACGTTCCCGCGGCTCGTGCGCGACCTCGCGCGCGACCAGGACAAGGAGGTGAACTTCGACATCGACGGCCGGGACATCGAGCTCGACCGGACCATCCTCACCGAGATCCGGGACCCGCTCGTCCACATCCTCCGCAACGCCGTGGATCACGGCATCGAGTCGCCCGCCGAGCGCGAGGCCGCCGGGAAGGACTCGGCGGGCACCGTCGAGCTCCGGGCGACCCGCGAGCGCGACCACGTCACCATCGTCGTCGAGGACGACGGCGGCGGCATCGAGGCGGACGCGCTCCGCGAGAAGGCCGTCGAGGAGGGCGTGAAGACGCCGGCCGAGGTCGAGGCGATGGACGACGACGAGGCCCGCCAGCTCGTGTTCCACCCCGGGTTCTCGACCAACGACGAGGTGACCGACGTCTCGGGCCGGGGCGTCGGCATGGACGTGGTGAAGACGACCGTGAAGGAGCTCGACGGCCACGTCACGCTCGACTCGACGCCCGGCGAGGGCACGCGGTTCGAGATCCGGCTGCCCGTCACGGTCGCCATCGTCCGCGTGATGTTCATCGAGGTGAACGGCGTGGAGTACGGCGTTCCGATCAAGAACATCGGCGAGGTGTCCCGCGCGGGCGGTCTCGACGTCGCCAACGGGGAGGAGATCGTGCGCCACGACGGCGACATCTACCCGGTCGTCAGGCTGGGCGAGCTGTTCGCGGACGCGACCGGCGGCGGCGTCGGGCCCGCGGTCGCGGACGGCGGCAGCGACCGACCGCAGGAGGGCAAAGCGAATCGGAGGGAAGACGCCCCCGAAGCCCGGGGGGAAGACGCCGCCGGGAACGACGGGATGCTGTTGCGCATCCGCGGGGAGAAGCGGCCCGTGGCGCTCCACTGTGACCAGGTGCTCCACCAGGAGGAAGTCGTGGTGAAGCCGCTGGAGGGCATCCTCTCGGGGACGCCCGGCCTCTCGGGGACCGCGGTGCTCGGGGACGGCGACGTGGTGTCGATCCTCGACGTGGAGACGCTGGGGGAGGCCCGATGAGCGCGAGCGACGACGGGTTCGGACAGGTCATCCGCTACGTCGAGGACGAGGTGCCGTTCGAACCGGGCTACTACAACGAGGCGTACCTCGGCCGGCGCATCGCCGCGCGGATGCAGCGCCGTGACGCCGAGAACCACGCCGAGTACCTGGGCATCCTCCGGCGCGACGACGCCGAGCGCGACGCCCTGCTGGACGCGCTCACGATCAACGTGACCGGCTTCTTCCGGGACCCGGACATGTGGGCGGACCTCCGCCCGGTCCTCCGGGACCTTTCGGCCGACCAGCGGCGGGTGAACGCCTGGAGCGCCCCCTGTGCGGACGGCCGGGAGCCGTACTCGCTGGCGATGCTCGCGGCCGACGACCCGGAAATCGACGAGGCGTCCGTCGACGTGACCGCCTCGGACATCAGCGAGGAGGCGCTCGCTGCCGCCCGGAAGGGCGAGTACGAGACCACCCGCACGACCGACATCGGGAAGGAACTCGGCCCGCTGTCGGCCGCCGAGGAGTACGTCGAACAGGACGGGAACGTCTTCCGCGTCCGCGAGGCGGTGAAACGCCGGGTCACCTTCGAGACGCGGGACCTCATCAGCGACGGGGGCCGCTCGGACGTCGACCTGCTGTTCTGTCGGAACCTGCTCATCTACATCGACACCGGGTACAAGGAGAGCCTGTTCGACACGCTGCAGTCCTCGCTGCGGGACGGCGGCTACCTCGTCGTCGGCAAGACGGAGACGGTCCCGCCCGGCGCCCGCGACGCGTTCGACCCGGTCGCCAAACGCAGCCGCATCTACCGATACACGGGATAATGTCGCTCTACACACTCGCCCGGGACAACGACATGGAGGAGCTCTGTGAGCGGGCCAAACACAGCGACAGCCCCGCGGTCCGGCGCCGCGCGGCGCTGATGCTCGGCGACGTCGGCGACATGGAGGACGACCGGACGATGGACGTGCTCGTCCACCTCGTCACCGACGACGACGACGACAAGGTCCGTGCGGCGGCGGTCGACGCGCTGGACGACCTTGGCGACGAGGCGCTCGAACGGCTGCTCGCCCGGACCGCGGACGTCAACCCCGACGGCGCTGACTGGGCGGCCATCCGGGCGTTCGCGCGCGCCCTCTCGGCGGACATCCCGGAGTTCCGGATGGCCGCCGCCAACGCGCTGGGTCGCATCGGCGACGGCGACGCGGTCGGCCCGCTCGTGAAGCGACTCGACGACCCGGACCCCCGCGTCCGCGAGCGAGTCTGTCACGCGCTGGGTCGCATCGGCGACCCGCGCCCGGTCGGGAAACTCGAGGCGAAGCTCGAAGACGATCACGGCGCGGTGAAGGCGGCCGCGGCGGACGCGCTGGGCACCATCGCCACGGGGAAGGCGCTCGCGGCGCTGGTGGACCTGCTGGAGGACGAGAACTCCTCGATCCGCCGCGTCGCGGCGAGCGCGCTCGGCAACGCCAGCAGCGCGGAGCCGGTGCCGCGGCTCGCCGCGGCGCTGGGCGACGAGCACGACACCGTCCGCCGGGCGGCCGTCTTCTCGATCATCGAACTGCTGGCGAACGCGCCGACCAAGCAGTCCCACCAGGTGCGGGAGACGGTCGTCTCCGAACTGAAGGAGGCCGACGACGGAACGGTGCTCGGGCCGCTGGTGGAGATCCTGGAGGAGGCGTCCCAGGCCCGCCAGCGCCGCAACGCCGTCTGGTTCCTCGGGCGCGTCACGAGCGACCAGCCGCCACAGCTCGTCATCGACGCGCTGGTCGAGACGCTCACCGACGACGACAAGATGACCGCGCAGTTCGCGGCCACGAGCATCACCGAACTGGATGGCCACAGCGTCGAGTCGTCGCTCATCGACCTCCTGCGGGACGACGAGGCGCCGGTCGAGGCGCGCGCCAAGGCGGCGTTCGCGCTCGGCGACGTCGGCGGGTCGCGGGCCCGCGAGGAGCTGGACCGAATCACTGATAGCGACGTGGACAAGCAGGTCCGGAAACGGGCCTTCGCCGCCCTCTCGAAGCTCGGAGGCATCAGACAATGAACAAGCAGAACGACGAGGAGTACAAGGTCGCAGACACCCGCGGGCGCTTCGCCCAGGCCGTTCGCAGCGGCCGCAAGGTGAACGACGTCGACTGGACGAACGGGCGCATCATCCTCTCGAACAAGCGGGTCGTCATGGTCAGCAACGAGGGGAAGCGAACCATCCCGCTCTCGGACGTGGAGGGGATCGGCGGGCGCTTCGATTCGAGCCAGGAGGTCGCTCGCGTCTCGAACTACGTGAGCCTCCGGCTTGGCGAGGAGGTGTTCCTGCTCACATCCGAGCACCACGACGAGTTCCGGACGGACCTCTACCGAGCATTCCTCGACCGCCGGGTCATCTACGCGCGCCACCCCGCGGTGGCGGGCGGGGTCGTCCAGGACACCGAGTTCGAGCAGGCCCGCCTGAAGGTCGAACCGGACGGCATCAGCGTCGCCCAGCAGAGCGGCTCGTTCGTCCGCCTCGAACTGGACGACATCGGCACGCTGGAGGAGGCAGAGCGCACGGTGCTCGACGAGAAGCGGACCGTCATCGAGGCCGAACACACCGACGAGGACGGCACCAGCGTCCAGACGTACCTCTCGGGCGAGCCGTGGCACGTCGCCGTCATCAAGTCGTACCTCAAGCAGGGGCAAAAACAGACGAAAGGCTCCATCGAGTTGAGCGAGTCCGAGCGCGAGGTGCTGATGGCGCTGTACTCGGGCGTCTCCTCGTTCGAGGTTCCGAACTTCCTGGGCATGGACGTCGACCGCGTCGAGGAGACGTTCGAGCGCCTCATCGAACTCGACGTGTTGGAGGAGGTGCGGACCCGCCGCGAGGTGAACCTGATGCCGCGCGGCCGGAACATCGCCAGCGAGGCGATGAACGAGCAGTGAGTCTCGATTCTGGTTCGGTCCTCGCGCGTCACACTCCGAACCGTCCCGGGTCGGCGTGGTCCGCCTCGAACGCTCCTCCGGCACTCTCCAGTAGCACTCGTCTGATCGTCGTCCGGGCCGTCCCTCACGAAAACTGAACCCACGCACGAGTCGACGGCCCCAGTGGCCCCGGAGGTCGGTGCCGAACCCCTGAACGGGCTCACGGAAACGGCAGCCCCGGTCGGGGCGATAGAATCAGACCAGTTCGATCTCGTGGCCGTCCTGGTCCTTCGTGAACGCGTACCGGTTGTCACACGACTCCGGATCGCGGTAGTCCTCCGAGCCGCGCTCGAGCACCGTCGCCCAGTCCTCCTCCAGGTCGTCCACGCGGACCGCGAGGTGGCCCCAGGCGTCGCCCAGGTCGTAGGTGCGGCCGTCGTAGTTGTACGTGAGTTCGACCGACATCTCCTCGTCGGCCGCGCCCTCGGGCTTCATGAAGTAGTTGGCGAACGTGTCGGCCTCCCAGCGGCCGGCGTGTCCGTACTCGAACGTGCGGAGCCAGTAGCCCAGCGCCTCCGTGACGTCCTCGACGCGGATCATCGTGTGGTCGAGCGACCAGCGCGCGCCGTAGTCCCGCTGGACGATCTCGATCTCGTGGCCGTCGGGGTCCTTGACGAACGCGTAGCGGCCGCCGCAGGACTCGGGGTCGCGGTAGTCCTCCACGCCCGCGTCCATCAGCTCCTCGTAGGCGTCGTGGACGTCGTCGACGCGGACCGCGATGTGGCCCCAGCCGTCGCCCATCTCGTACGAGCGGCCGTCGTGGTTGTACGTGAGTTCGAGCGTCGCGCCGTCCTCGTGTGCGTCCGGCGGGCCGAGGTGGACGTTGGTGAACGTCTCGGCGTCCCAGCGCCCCTTCTCCTCGTAGCCGAAGTGGCCCTGGTAGAAGTCGAGCGCCTCGTCCAGGTCCTCGACGCGCGCCATCACGTGGTCGAGCGTGAATGCCATGCGAGAAGGGAGGCTCGCGCCGTCGAAAAGGATACCGACAGCGGGCGAGTGCGCCGGGTTCGATCGGGCCGTATCGGGGCGGGGTTCCTCACCGTCTTTCGTCTCGAACAAGCGCTATCCCCTTCGAGCGCGTACGTTCGGAAATGAACGAGTTCGCACGGCCCCCCGAAAGCGAGTCAGTTCGCCGGAAGGGCACCCTGTTCTGTCCGGCGTGCGCGTACGAGAGCCCGATCGACGAACGGTGGGTCGAGACCACGACGGCGACGGTCAGGGTCCGTTCCTGTCCCGAGTGCGGCGCGGTCGTCGACAGTCGACCCCGACGGCGACCGCTCGCATCCGCGGGAGTCGGCTAGCGAGAAATCAGCGAGTCCGTCGGCACGGAGGCGGTGAAGGGAGGACTGATGCGGTCGCTCACGGCTTCCCGGTGCGGCCGGCGATGAGGCCGACCAGCAGCGCGAGCGCGACGGTCGGGTACGCCGCGACGAACAGCGCGGCGAACGGGAGCGCCGCCAGCGCGACTGCGGACGCGAGCGCGGGCGTGTGTCGATACGTTCCGTGGTCGGCGGGGGGTATGGGTGCGTACATCCGTCTGGAGGGCGTGGTCAGCGGGGGGTCGACCCGCCGCGGACGGGAGGTCGACCTGCGATACGAGAGGAACTGCCGACACGGCGGCGGTCGGCGGGACGACGGAGTCCGGGACCCGGAGTCGGTCGCTCGGCCGCCGACTCGTCGCCGCCGGGGAATCAGGTCCGGTCGGGTTCGACGGACCAGTTCATCGGGACGACGAGGCGTGCGAGCCAGGGAGCGACGGCCGCCGGTTCGGCGGGCGGGCGCCCGGGGAGGATGGCGGTCGACTGGAGGGCATCGTGCACGTCGCCGTCACCTCGAACTGACGGACGGGGGCAGGGACAAAAAAGCCGAGCAGGGATTGCTACCACGCCACACGGACGCGTCCGGGTGACGCCATCACGTCCGCGCCGCGAGTCGGGCCGCCAAGTACCGCCAGCCGGCGACGGCCAACATCGTGACCGTTCCGACCGGGTACGCGGCCCGCCCGGGCTGGACGCCGAACTCCAGCGCGACCGCGAGGTTGGAGACGCCCGCGAGCGCCAGCAGTCCCGCGGTGACGCGCGGGTCCTCGGCGTCGACGAACCCGGTCGCTGCCGACAGGACGGCGAGCGTCCAGACCAGCGCCGCGAGCACCCACCGGAGCAGCAGCGGCGGGCCGGAGAACAGCGGGTAGTCGGTCAGCACCGAGACGGCAAAGCGAGGGTCGAAACTCTGAACGAGGCCGCCTCGGGCACTCGCCGCGCCCCAGACGAACCGAAACAGCACCTCCCCGCCGACGAACGTCTGGACCGACCAGGGGAGGAGACCGACCAGCAGGACCGCGGCGACGACCCGGGCGGGCGTCGCGCGACCGGCAGTCCCGAACGCTCGTGCGGCGAGCGGCCGTGCGTCCGGCGAGCGTTCGCCCCGCCGCCCGCCGCCCCGCGACCCGGTCACTTCCGGGTGACCAGCCGCAGTACGTCCTCGTCGGCGAGTTCGTGGCCGGTCCCGACCTGCTGTTCGTCGTGTTTCGCGCTCGGCCCGGAGACGCGTGCGAACCGGAAGCGCTCCTCGAACTCGCCGCCGAGCTTCGAGCAGGCGTCCGCGACCGTGTCGCCCGCGCGGAGCACGAGCGGCTCCTCGTAGTCGACGCCGCGGCCCGGCTTGTCCATGTAGATGCGGATGAGCCCCAGCCGCTCCCAGATGCGGTCCTTCAGGCCGTCCAGGCCCCGGCCCTCCTCGGCGGAGATGAACGTCACCTTCTCGGGGTCGAGGTCGTGCTCGCGGAGTTCCGCCTCCACGGTCGGCAGGTAGTCCTCGTCGATGAGGTCGGCCTTGTTGACCGCGACCATCGAGGGGAGGTACACCCGGTTGTCCATCACGCCGTCGATGAGTTCGTCGATGGTGAGGTCGTGCGGGATGGTCACCGCGGCGTTGACGAAGCCGTGCTCGCGGAGGACGCTCTTGACCGTCTCCTCCTCCAGCGAGACGCCGTCGCCCATCGTCACCCGGATGCCGTCCTTGTGCGTCTTCCGGACGGAGATGTTCGGCGGGTCGACGTCGAGGCGGATCTTGTTCTCGTACAGTTCCGTCCCGAGCCGTTCGTACTGGTCGATCTCGAACACCGAGAGCAGGAAGACGACGAGGTCGGCCGTGCGGACGACCGAGAGCACCTCCTTCCCGCCGCCGCGCCCGCCCGCCGCGCCCTCGATGAGCCCCGGAACGTCGAGGATCTGGATGTTCGCGCCGCGGTACTGCAACATTCCGGGGTTCACGTTCAGGGTCGTGAACTCGTAGGAGCCGACCTCGCTGTCGGCGTTCGTGATGGCGTTGATGAGCGTGGACTTGCCGACCGAGGGGAAGCCGACGAGCGCGACCGTCGCGTCGCCGGTCTTCTCGACGGCGTACCCCTGCCCGCCGCCGGAGGAGGACTGGTTCTCCAGCTTCTCCTTCTTCTCCGCGAGCTTCGCCTTCAGCCGCCCGATGTGGCCCTCCGTGGACTTGTTGTACGGGGTTTCGGCGATCTCCTCGCGGAGGTCCTCGATCTCCTCCTCCAGTCCCATTACCTCCGTCTCGGCCGTGCGTGCGCCTAAACGCTTTCCTTCGATACGGTAGGCCGTCGACCGCCTCCGAGACCGCGGCCGTCGATCCGATGCCCTTCCCCGGTTTCGGCCACCTCCGCCCGTCCGGTAGACTCTCCCGTCGTGGCCGCCGCTGGAGGAAGTCGCCGGGGGACGGGGAAGCCGACCCGCCGACCGATACTTGTAGAGTATCCAACACACGTCCCGGTAACGATTTTCCAATTTTCCGGCGTTTGAGGCTCCAGAACCACCATATTCGCACTTCGACACGGTTATACGCCGCGCCAGATTGCCTGAATACAATACGAGATGCCCGATCCCTCCAGTCTCCGCGACAGCACACAGATCGTCCTCCCCTGTGACGCGATCGATCCCGTCCGTGCCGAACTGGAAGCCGAGTTCACCGTGACCGTGTTCCGCGAGACCGACAGCCAGTGTCGCATCATCGGCAGCCCCGTGGAGATCAAGGCCGTCTCGAACTACCTCTCCCGGCACGGCGTCAACATGCCCTGAACGGGCCGGTCCTCCTCGTCTCTCTGTCCTCTCGGGCCACGTTTCCCTCGTCTCCTTCGGCCACGTTTCCCTCGTCCGCGACGTGCTCGACGCCTGGCGTCCACACCGACGCGCTTACAACTCACAGCACGCTACTGCGGCCATGGACGAGAACCCGGGCCTGAGCGACCAGTACCGGATGGCGAGCCCGTGGCCGCTGTTCGTGGCGCTGGGGCTCCCCATCGCCGAACTGGGTCTGCTGTTCGGGCTCATCCCGCTGGCCGTCGGCGGGGTCATCCTCTTTGGCGGAAGCATCGCGGGAATGCTCGCCGAGTCGGGGTACGCCGGGACGGCCTGGCGGGCGCTCGGCGTCATCGCCCTCCTCGCGGTCGCGCTCGGCGGCGCGTTCGTGTGGGCGGACCCGCTGACCGGGGCCGCGCTCGCGCCGCGCGGCTACGCCACGATCGGTGCCGGGGTCGTCATGCTGCTGGCCGCGCTGGCGGGCGAACTGCTCTCGTTTTGAGGACGCGACCCCCGTTCGGAACCGAGGGCCGTGCGCCGTGGTCGACGCGGTTTTGCCGACTCGGCGTGGTCGGCGTAGTCGACGTGGGTTAGTCGATAGCGGACGAGGGAGGCGTCTCCCGACGGAGTAGTCCACCGGGGCGCGTGAGGACACCGGGTGGGACGGAATCGACAAGGTATTTGGGCGCGCTGTCCAAGGCCCGTTCATGGCACGCATCTTCGACAGGGAGACCCTGCTGGACCTGACGGTCAACGTCATCCCGCTGGGCATCATCCTGTTTTTCGCCGTCGGGTTCCTCATCTTCAACCCGTGGGCGAGCCTCGACCAGTTCGGGCAGCTCGTCGCCATGGGCCTGCTCGTGGTTCCGTTCGTCGCGCTCGCGCTCCTGACGTACGTGTCCGGAAAGGCGATCGCCGGCGACGAGAAGCGCGCCGAGATGTACTTCCAGGGACAGGCGACCATGGATGACGCCCGGACCCGCGCCGAGGCCGAGGCGCACGGCGACGAGGCCCCCGAGGGGGACCTGGCCGATGGGGAACCGAGCACGGTCGAGGACGGCGAGACGGCCGAGGAATCGGCCGCGAGCGGCTCCGAAACCGGCAGCCGGTAGGCGCACGGCTACCGCGCACGACTCGAATCTTTCTTGTGCCTCCGAACCTGAATCGCTCCCATGCAGGCAACCGGCCAACTCCTGTTGACGGTGCTCATGGGGGCGTTCCTCGTGGGCGTGGCCGCCTTCCTCGCCAGGGTCGAGGACTGGCGGTCCTACACCCCGCTCGGCGCCGGCGGGGGCGTCGGTGAGTCCGGCTACGCACACCGCGAGAAGCCCGCGGGGCTGATCCGGTGGCTCACCACCGTCGACCACAAGGACATCGGACTTCTGTACGGCCTCTATGCGACCATCGCGTTCGTCGTCGGCGGGCTGATGGTGATGCTCATGCGCGCGGAGCTCACCACCCCCGCCGAGGACGTGCTCGGCTCCGCGACGTTCTACAACTCGCTCCTGACGAGCCACGGCATCACGATGCTGTTCCTGTTCGGGACGCCGATCATCGCGGCGTTCGCGAACTACCTCATCCCGCTCATCATCGGCGCGGACGACATGGCGTTCCCCCGCATCAACGCCATCGCGTTCTGGCTGTTGCCGCCCGGCGCGCTGCTCATCTGGGCGGGCTTCTTCCCGATTCCCGACGTCATCCCGGCCCAGACGGCCTGGACGATGTACACGCCGCTTTCTGCCGGCGTGGGTGCCGGCAACCAGGCGAACGTCGGCGTCGACCTCATGCTGCTGGGGCTCCACCTGACCGGGGTCTCGGCGACGATGGGCGCGGTGAACTTCATCGCGACCATCTTCACCGAGCGCGCCGAGGAGGTCACCTGGGCCAACCTCGACATCTTCTCGTGGACGATCCTCACCCAGTCGGGACTCATCCTGTTCGCGTTCCCGCTGCTCGGGAGCGCGCTGGTCATGTTGCTGCTCGACCGGAACTTCGGGACGACGTTCTTCGCCGTCGGCGGGGGCGATCCCATCCTCTGGCAGCACCTGTTCTGGTTCTTCGGCCACCCGGAGGTGTACATCCTCGTGCTGCCGCCGATGGGGATCATCAGCTACGTCCTGCCGCGGTTCTCGGGCCGGAAGCTGTTCGGCTTCAAGTTCGTCGTCTACTCGACGCTCGCCATCGGCGTGCTCTCCTTCGGCGTCTGGGCCCACCACATGTTCGCCACGGGCATCGACCCGCGGCTCCGCGCCAGCTTCATGGCGGTCTCGCTCGCCATCGCCATCCCCTCGGCGGTGAAGACGTTCAACTGGATCACGACGATGTGGAACGGCGACCTCCGGCTCACCACGCCGATGCTGTTCTGTATCGGCTTCGTCTCCAACTTCATCATCGGCGGGGTCACCGGCGTGTTCCTCGCGTCGGTGCCGGTCGACCTCGTGCTCCACGACACGTACTACGTCGTCGGCCACTTCCACTACATCGTGATGGGCGCGATCACGTTCGCCGGCATGGCGGGCATCTACTACTGGTTCCCGCTCGTCACCGGGCGCTGGTACCAGCGCAGCCTCGCGAAGGCCCACTTCTGGCTCTGGATGGTCGGCACCAACATCACGTTCTTCGCCATGGTGCTGCTGGGCTACGGTGGCATGCCGCGCCGGTACGCGACGTACCTGCCGCAGTTCGCCACGCTCCACCAGATCACGACGCTCGGGGCCGCGCTGCTGTTCGTCGGCGGGCTCATCTGGGTGTACAACCTGTTCGTCTCCTGGATGGAGGGCCAGCACGTGCAGAGCGGCGACCCCTGGAAGCTCGCGGACAAGAACCTCAACACCGCCGAGTGGGACTGGTTCGAACGGCAGCGCGAGACCGCGGTGGTCGACGGCGGCCGTGAGGAGGACGTCCGGGCCGACGGCGGCGAGGACGCGGAGCACGACGGGGAGTAACGCGGCCCACGCTCCGGGTTCGATTTCACCCGTTCTGGCCGACGACGAACCGTTCCCTCGACGTTCCGGGCGAGGGCATCCGGTCCACTTGCCGATTCTCAGACCAGCACGAGGACGAGACCGGTCGCGAACATCAGGAACGCGATGCCGCCGAGAATCACGCCGAGGAGGTCCTTGTCGCTCATACCGGGAGTCGGTGCGGCGGGGGCAAAGACCCGTCGTTCCGGGTCGTCCGTCGCCTCCCGGTGGCGTCGTCGACACGGCGGGACGGGAACACGAGCGTGCTCGCGGGACGGTTCTACGTGTCGAGGCTCGTGTCCCGGTACTGCTCCCCGCCATCGTCGCGGAGCATGACGCCGGCGTTGGGGTGCTGATCGGCGTCCTCCACCAGTTCCCCCCGTTGGCGGAGCTCCTTCAGCTCCGCTTTCACCACCCCGCGGTCGACCCGTCCGACGGTGGCGACCACGTCGAGCAGCGGCTGCTGGGGGATCCCCTCCCCCGCCCCGCCGCGCTCGAAGCCGTCATCGAACTCGGGGGCCTCCTCCTGGAGGAACTCGACGTACGCCCGCACGTCGGTCGTCCCGCCGAGTCGGCCGTGCCAGACCGGCGGGTAGCAGCTCAGGTGCCCGTCCCCGATCCGGTAGAGGCTGTCGGGGTCCTCCCACGTGTCGCTGTCAGTCAGGCTCGCTTCGAGCTCCTCGTGAAACGTCTCCCGGTCGAACCGCTGCTCGGGGTCCTCCTCGAGGGCGTCGGCGTACGCCGTGACCGTCTCGCGCGACACCCCCGGTCGGTCCCCCCTGTGAGTCCGCTCGAGGAGGGAGACGACCTCCTCGATCAACATGGACCGGCCGCCGTGCCGTAGCTCCTCGAGCACCTCCTGGTTGGGATCGGCCATCCCGTTCGACTACGGCCGGGACGGCAATAAGCGGCCGGCCGGCGAGCACGCGGTGTCGGCTCACAGCGGAACCCGGTTCACGAGCGCGGCAGCGAGCGCGTGTAGTCGGTCGAGGCCGCCGGGTCCCCCGTCCGACGGCGTTCGCTCGGCCGCGTCGGGGTCGAAGTAGAGGTAGGGGAACAGCAGGTCGGCTCGTTCCCCGAGTTCGATCCTCCCCCTCGCGGGGTCGAAGTCGATCACGTTCGCGTCGTCGAGTTTCGGCAGGTGGTTCTGGTAGAGCCCGACGTAGACGCGCTTTCGCTGGTCCGAGGAGAGCCGTTCGACCGGCACGCCGTTCTCCGCGGCGGCGACACGTTCGGCTGCGACCCCCAGCGTCGCGGCGCCGCCGTTCTCGTCCAGAACTTCGAGTACCCTGCGTCGGCGAGTGGCCGACAGCAGCCTGAACACGAGGTCCCGCGGGAGGTCGGTCCTCTCCGGGGACGGTGGCGGGTCGGTGGATGTCGACCCGCCCCCCGGCTCACCCGCTCGCGTTCCGGTCCGCATCGTCCCTGATTCGGTTCCCCCCCTCTCGACGGTGGATGCTCGTGGCATGGTTGCTCCCCTCCTGGAGGACGGCCGGCAGTTAGTCGGGCACCCTCCCGTGACCTGCTGACATTCGTCGTGGTGTGCGGTATCGAGGACCAAAGTCCTAGGCAAGACGTCCGTCTGACGGGCGTCAGACGGCCTGCGGCGACATGTTCCGCTCGAAGACGGACCAGGTCGCGGTCGCCCCGACACGGGCCCCGCGGACGACGCGTCAGCGATCGGCGCTCGATGGCTCGCCGTCCGCCCCCCGGAGTGACCCGGCACACAGTCCGCCCCAGGCGGCCAGGGCGGCGACGCTGAGGAACTCGGCGACGGCGTAGCCGATCTGCAGGGAGGCCATCTGGAGGTCGTACGGGAGCCAGACGCCGAGCGAGACTGCACCCAGTCCGGCCACCAGGACGGCGATTCTGGGCCGGCCAGCCCGCCAGTCGACGACGGCGGCCGCCAGCAGCACGACCGGAGCGCCGACGAACGCGACCGCCGCGACCCAGTGGAGGCCGGACCCGACGGGGAAGACGCCGGCGGCCGCGAACGACGCCGCGACGAGGCCGTACGCGAGGGCGACGACGCGGCCGTACTCCTCGCGGAGCCAGGGCACGAACGCGAGCGCGAGCAGGCCGCCGAGCACGAGCCCCGCGTTGAACGCGACCGCGACGACGCCCTCGCCGGCCCCGGCCACCGAGAACGGATCAGTCGGACCGTCGAACTCGGGAGAAGCGGCCGCGGCGAGCGCGAACGCCGCCAGCAGTACGGTCGGCCCCGCGACGCCAGCGACCGACAGCCATGATCGGGGACGGGTCATACTAACTCCCGCTCGGGCGGGAACCACCGACCTTTCGCCGATATGATTCGGCAATTTAAGTTCTATCGGGGAGACGGCGGCGACGCCGGGACGCCAGGGGAGAGTGCGTCCGGCGAACGGAAAGTCCTATTCGCGGACCGGCCCAAGGTCGCGCATGACCGGATCGACCGACTCGGACGACGGTGAGGACGCCCCGGCCGGCGGGGGCGGTCGACGGCTCGTCCTCACCCTCTACGCGCTCCTCGTCGGCGTGGGCACCGTCGGCGGCGCGCTCGTGCCGGTGTTCGTCGACGAGCTCTCGGCCCCGGCGCTGTTCGGCCTGTTCACCGTCCCGCTCTCGCCGCTCGGCTTCGCGCTCTACGGCGGCGTGACCGTCGCGGTCGTCCTCGGGGTTCCGCTCTCGCTCGTGGTGGTCGTCTCCCGGACCGTCGGCGACCCCCACGCGATCGAGGACGGGTGAGTCGGCGGCGGCGACGCTCGCCGGCGGAACCTGCCGTTTCTCGGGGGGTTCCGGGCGAAAGGACTAATCCCCGCCCGGGTCTCGTTGCGGACATGTACCACGTCGTACTCGGCGTCGACGAGGACGAGCAGCGCGCGGAATCCGCGGCCCGGGAGATCGCGAACCTTCCCGGCGGGTCCGACGAGAAACGGGTCACGCTCATCCACGTCTTCCAGGACAACCCGAGCGGCGCGTCCGCCACGCAGGTCGCGTCCGTCCGGGACGCGGAGGAGGTGCTGAAGGCCGCGGGCGTCGACGTGTCGATCAGCGAGGCGAGCGGCGACCCGGCCGACGCGATCCTCGAACTCGCCGAGGAGGATGACGCAGACCTCGTCGTCGTCGGCGGGCGGAAACGCTCGCCGGCGGGCAAGGCGCTGTTCGGCAGCGTCACCCAGACGGTGATCCTCAACGCCGGGCGGCCGGTGATGGTGACCGGCGTCCCGACGGAAGCGTAGACGAAAAACGGCGGCCCGCGGTCAGTTCTCCCCGAACGCGCGTTCGAGCAGGTCGGCGAACCCATCGGCCCGCAGCCGGCCCTCCGCCCGGGCAACCAGCTCGCCGTCAGCGAAACGGAGCGTCGTCGGCGCGGCGGTGATCTCGAACTCGCGGCGGAACGCGCCCACGGCGCCGCCGTCGACCCCCGCGACCGCGTGGTCCTCGGGCAGTTCCGCGAGCAGTTCGTCGAGATCGTCCTTCATCCGCTCGCACGGGACGCAGTCGCGCTTCCAGACGAACACGACCGCGCGCTCGTGCTCGGCGAGGAACGCCTCGTAGTCCTCGTCCTCGAGTTCACGCTGGCCGTCGGGCACGGGCGAGGGCGGCGCGACCTCGACGACCATCGCGGCCATCGTCGCCAGCTCGACCGCGCCCGGCGGCTCCTCGAGGAACGACTGGAGCGTCAGGTAGGCGGCCAGTTCGGCGCGGGTGACGCCGAGCTCCTCGATCCGGTCGGCGGCCTCGGCCCCGTCGATGTCGAACACGTCCGCGACCGACCGCCGGAACTCCTCGTCGCCGAGTTCGAGGTAGCTGTCGCGATACACCGCGTGGGCGGACTCGAACTCCGTCGTCGCGGTGAGTTCGCCGTCGTCGGCCTCGTCGACCACGTCGGCGGCGATGAGCCGGTCGAGCAGCGCGTCGGGGTCGACGTCGGGGTCGGTTGCGGCCACGGGTCAGACACCCAGATACCGCTCCCGGGTCGCTTCGTCGCCCCGGAGCTCCTCGGAGCCGCCGGCGAAGACGATGCTGCCCTGGTCGACGACGTACGCGCGGTCGGCGATGTTCATCGCGGCGACGGCGTTCTGCTCGACGAGCAGGATGGTCGTCCCCGCGTCCGCGATGCGGCGGATGGCGTCCTCGACCGCCTGGATGATCTGGGGGGCCAGCCCCTCGTAGGGCTCGTCCAGCATCAGCAGGTCGGTGTCCTGTTTGAGCGCGCGGGCGATGGCGAGCATCTGCTGTTCGCCGCCCGAGAGCGTCCCCGCCTTCTGTGAGGCGCGCTCCTCCAGGCGCGGGAACACCTCGTACACCTCGCCCGTCGTCATCCCGGGGTGGTCCATCGACACCTTCCGGCCGACGACGTTCGACCAGTTGCGGGCCACGTCCGAGAGGTGGAGGTTCTCCTCGACTGTCAGGTTCGGGAACACCCGCCGCTCCTCGGGCACCAGCGAGATGCCGAGCGAGGAGACGTCCTCGGTCGTGTGCTCCGTGATGTCCTCGCCCTTGTACACGACGCTGCCATCGCGCACGTCGGGGGGACGCGCCCCCGCGATGGAGCGGAGCGTCGTCGTCTTGCCCGCGCCGTTGCGACCCAGCAGCGTACAAACCTCCCCCTCCTCGATGTGCATGGAGAGGTCGCGGAGGATGTGGCTCTGGCCGTAGTAGGCGTCGACCCCGCGGACGGCGAGCAGGTGGTCCTCGGCCGTTGCGGCCGCCGCGGCGCGCTCGGCGTGGCTTGCCGTCCCGTCCTCGGCGGGCGCGGCGTCGACGTCGGCCCCGGAGGAGTCGGAGCTCAAAGCTCCACACCCCCGAGGTACGCCTCCTGCACCTGGTCGCTCTCCTGTACCTCGTCCGGCGTCCCGTCGGCGATCACCTCGCCGCGGTTCAACACCAGGATCCGGTCGGCGATGCGGAAGATGATCTCCATATCGTGTTCCACGATGAGGATCGTGAGCCCGAGGTCCTCCTGGAGCTGTTCCACGAGGTCCACGGTGTCGGCCGTCTCGTCCGGCGACATGCCGGCGGTCGGTTCGTCCATCAACAGCAGTTCGGGCTCGGAGGCCAGCGCGATGGCGATCTCCAGCCGGCGCTTGTCGCCGTACGGGAGGCTCGCCGCCTCCACGTCCGCGTCGCCGAGCAGGCCGACCGACTCCAGCATCCGGTCGGCGGTGTCGTGGACCGCCTCGAACCCCGAGAGCCGGTTCAGGAAGTTGAACTGGAACGCGCCGTGCTCGGAGCCGAGCGCGGCGATCTCGACGTTCTGGCGGACGGTCATCCCCGGGAAGATCGACGCCGTCTGGAACGACTTCGAGACGCCCGCCTGGACCGTCTCGTGGGGCGAGAGCGCGGTGATGTCCTCGCCCGCGAACTCGACCGAGCCCGCCGTCGGCTCCAGCGCGCCCGTGATGCAGTTGATGAGCGTCGACTTGCCGGCCCCGTTCGGTCCGATGACCGCCCGGGTCTCGCCGGACTCGACGTCGAAACTCACGTCGTCGACGGCGACGAGGCCGCCGAACCGCTTGGTCAGGCCCTCGGTGTGGAGCAGCGTCACTCCGATTCACCCCCGTCGGTCGCTGCGGGGTCGCTGCCGTCGTCGCCGCCCCCGCTCCGCCCGAGGAGCCAGGCGCCGAGATCCGAGAGCGCGCCGTAGATGCCCCGCGGGAACACCCAGACGATGAACACGAACACCGCGCCGAGCACGAACCGCCACAGCGAGCCGATGGGCCCGATGACGGGCGGGTTCACGCCCGAGATGACGTTGGCGACGTACTCGAAGACGAACGCGCCGAACACCGGCCCGATGAGGCTCCCGGTGCCGCCGAGCACCGTCATGATGACGAAGTCGCCCGACTGGATCCAGTAGAGCCCCGTCGTCGGGTGGATGTACTGCTCGTGGATGAGGAACATCGCCCCGCCGACGCCGGCGAACACCGCGGAGATGACGAACGCCATCAGCTTGTAGCGGAACACGTTCAGGCCGACGAACTCGACGCGCTGTTCGTTCTCGCCCAGCGCCTCGAAGATGAGCCCGTACGGCGAGTTGATGATGCGGTTGCCGACCCAGACGGCGATCAGCATCATCACGGCGGTGAATGCGTACATCACCGTGTACGAGTCGAACACCGGAAGCAGCGGGGCGTCCAGCGGCAGCGCGCCGAGGAACAGCCCGTGGGCCGCCACGTCCGAGAAGCCGTTGTCGCCGTTGGTGAGCCACGCGCCGGGTCCGAGCGCGTAGAAGTACAGCGCCTGTCCGAACGTCAGGGTCAGGACGGCGAAGTAGACGCCCGAGCGGCGGATCGAGACGAATCCGATCGGCCACGCGAGCAGCGTCGCCACGAGCGACCCCACGATCACCATCAGGATGGGGCTGGGGACGATCTGGCTGAACAGCGCCGCGGAGTAGGCCGCCGAGCCGAAGAAGGCGGCGTGGCCGAACGACAGCAGCCCGGTGTAGCCCAGCAGGAGGTTGAAGCCGATGACGATGATGCCGTAGATGAGCACGAGCGACGGGAGGCCCGCGTAGCCGCCGATCGACATCCCGATGAGGTCGCCGACGACGCCGAGCACGTCGACGAGCAGGAACGGGAAGACGACCAGCGCGGCGGCGGTGGCGATCACGACGAAGTCGTCGCGCTCGCGCAGGCCCGCCAGCCCCGAACCGCCGGCCGAGGTCCGTTCCGTCTCGGTGACGGTGCTCCCGCCGTCGGTGACGGGGTCGGCCTCCTCGGCGCGGTCGAGATCGTCGGTCACTCGCCCACCTCCACGGAGCCGAACAGCCCCTCCGGCTTGACGATGAGCATCGCCGCGACGAACAGGTAGAGCACGATCTGTGCCCACTGGCTGTACGTCTGGGTCATCGCCGAGATGATCACCCCGAGCACGAGCCCGCCGGCGATCGCCCCGCGGACGGAGCCGGCACCGCCGACGACGATGGTGAGGAACGCGGGCACCAGCGCGCGCTCGGTGCCGATCTGTGGGCTGATCGTCTGGATCGACACGCCGATGAGGCCCGCAAAGGCCGCGAGCGCGGCCCCCAGCGCGAACACGAGGCTGTACGAGCGCGTGATCTTGATGCCGAGCAGCCGGACCATCTCGGAGTCGTGGGTCCCCGCCTGCACGACCAGCCCGAAGTCGGTCCGTTCGATCGCGATGTAGGTCAGTCCGATGACCAGGAGCGCGATACCGATGATGAACAGCCGCCAGGACGGGAACAGCCCCACGACCGGCAGGCTCACCGGCTGGGAGACGTTGACGCCGAAGATCGTCGAGGGGCTGACCGGCTGAAACGTGTTGCCCCCGATGACCTGTTTCACGATCTCCTCGACGATGAGAGCGAGCCCGAACGTCACGAGGAGCTGGTCGGTCTCCGGTCGGTCGTAGAACGGCTCGGCGACGAACCGCTCCATGAGCAGCCCGACCGCGAAGCCGACGATGGGGACGATGACGATCGCGGCGAGGAACCCGCCGTCGAAGCCGATGGTCGTGATGCCCGCGCCGTGCAACAGCCCGCTCGAGAGGGTCGTCTCGCGGAACACCAGTAGCCCAACGTACGCGCCCACGAGATAGAGCGCCCCGTGAGCGAGGTTGAGAAACTCCATCGTCCCGAGGATGATAGTGAGGCCGATCCCCAGGAGCGCGTAGATCGCGCCCTGCTGGAGGCCGTTGAGGAGTATCGATGCGATGTCTACCTGTAAGAGTACCATTATTCTTCGTGTAGGACCGGTGTGTGGGTCCGCTTGTGAGTGGTTGTCGGTGGCGTCATTCGTTGACGTGGTTCGCCCTGCGGTCGAATAAAGTGCCGGCCCGTCGGACCGGCGGCCCGATCAGCCGCTGTCCTCGTCGCCGTAGTCGCCGAGCTCACAGTCGGCGGCCGGACCGCTGTCACACCCGTAGCCGAGGTTGTCACGCGAGGTCGTGCTGACGAGCTCCAGGAGGCTGTCCTCGGTCTGCTCCTCCGGCGGGAGCCCGCGCATGACGAGCACGTCGCGCTGTCCCTGGTGGTCGCACCCGCGCATCGTCTCGCTGCCGAGCCCCGCGTTGTCGTACTCGTACCCCTCCATGGCGCGGATGACCTCCGGCGGGTAGAACGTCCCGGCGCGCTCGGCGGCCGCCGCGTACTGGAGCGTCTGCGCGTACGCGATGCGGGCCCCGTAGCTGGGCACGCGATCGTGTTCCTGCTGGTACGCCTCGACGAAGGACTGGGACGCCGAGTTCTCCAGCTTCCAGTTCCAGTCGGCCGTCCCGAAGATGCCGCCGATGGAGTCTGCGGCCGCCTCGGCCATCAGCCGGTTGTACAGCGGGACGATGACCTCCATGTCCTGGTCAAGCCCCTGTTCGATCGCCTGCGGGAGCGAGTTCGCGCCGTCCAGCCCGTAGTGGTTGAGGATGAGCGCGTCCGCCTCGTCGCGGGGCACGTCCGAGAGGTACGACGAGTAGTCGGAGGTCCCGAGCGGCGTCGGCACCGACTCGATCTGGGACCAGCCAGCCTCGGTGAGGAACTGCTCCATCGAGGCCTGCTGGGTCTGGCCCCACGAGTAGTCGGCGTACAGCTGGTAGAAGTTCAGGTCGTCCCCGTACTCCTCGGCGACCACCGGCGCGAGCGCCTGGCCGGTCATGTACGCGTTGAACATCTCGCGGAAGGAGTAGCGGACACACTCGGGTCCGGTCGTGTCGTTCGAGTGCGTGATACAGCACTGGAACTGGACCTTCTCCTCCTGACACAGCGACTGGACCGCGATGGCGACCGCCGAGGACGACCCCCCGGAGATCATGATCGCGTTGTCCCGGTCGATCATCCGCTGTGCGGACTGTCGGGCGGTGTCGGGGTTCGTCGCCGTGTCGCCCTCGACCGACGTGACGGTCTTGCCGAGGACGCCGTCGCCGCTGAGGTCCGACCAGTCGTCGACCCAGCCGCCGCCGTTGTTCAGGTGCTGTTCGGCGAGCCGGTAGCCGCGCAGTTCGTCCTGCCCCTCCTGGGAGTACGAGCCCGACTGCGGAACGTTGTAGCCGAAGACGACCTCGTCGCCCTCGACGGGGTAGTTCCCGATCGCGGGATACTCGGAGCCGCCGCCGCCGCCGACGCCCGCACAGCCCGCCAGTCCTGCGATCCCGGCGGCCCCCGCGGCGCCGGATGCCTTGAGCACGTCTCGCCTGTTCATGGGTCTGGTATCCCGTGCCATGAGACATACCGGCGGACAGGTTGTTAATGAACGTTCCGTGCATATACCCTTAGTTGATGTTAATATAGATAATATCCGTTCCCCATCAACCCCACGATAATGGTTATCACACCCATGTCGTTTCAGTCTGCCCATTAGGTAATAAACTGGCGACACGTTCCATCGTGAGCACTCCGCGAAGCCCCGTCGACGCTGAACGGGGCCGAGCGGCCCTCGGGACGAGAGTCAGGCGAGTTCGTCGGCGACTCCCGAGAGCGAGCGGACCGTCAGTGACGGGGCGACGCCGACGCGTTCGAACGGGTCGTTGCCGCGGTTCACCCACGCCGTCTCCAGCCCGGCCGCCCCCGCGCCGGCCACGTCCCAGGCGTTCCCCGAGACGAGCCGACAGTCGCCGACGTCGCGGCCGGTCCGCTCGGCGGCGTTCTCGTACACCGCCGGCGCGGGCTTGAACGTCGACACCTCGTCGGCGCTGATGATCTCGTCGAGGTGGGTCGCGAGTCCGGCGTTCCCCGCGAGCGTCTCCAGCATCTCCGGGTTGCCGTTCGAGAGCACCGTCACCGTGTGGCCCGCCTCCGAGAGCCGGGTCAGCGTCTCGACGGCGGCCGGGAACGGGTCGAGGTGGTTGTACGCGTCCAGCACGCGCTCGCGGGTCGGCTCGTCGGCCTCGACGTCCCACTGGTCGAGCGCGTACGCGAGCGCGTCCGCGGTGACGTCCCAGAAGGGCCGGTACTCGTCCATCAGCGCCGTCTGATACGAGTACTGGAGCTGTTCCGACCGCCACGTCGCGTCGAGTTCCGCCACCAGCGCCTCCGGAACCGCGAGTTCGGCGGCGAGCGCCTCACGGACGCTGCTCGTGTCACACAGCGTCCCGTACATGTCGAAACAGAGCGTCTCGCTCATCGGGCGTGACCTCACGCCCCTGGTACATAGTGGCACGGCTCGCGGCAGCGACGCCCGACCTCACACCGTACCGGGAAGGCGCCGCATACTTTAGGCCCTTCCCATGCTAACGTGGCACACATGGAGCTACGTGCCGCAACCGCCGGGGACGTGGACGCAATCCGGACCGTTGCCCGCAGGTCGCTCGACGCGTCCTACGGCCACGCGCTCTCCGGGGAGGCGATCGAGGACGCCGTGGAGACCTGGTACGAGAGCGACGACCTCTCCGCGGAACTGACCGACGAGGACGCCGTCTTCGTCGTGGCCGTCGAGAGGAGTGAGGACGGGGGAGACGACGAGGTGGTCGGTTTCGTCCAGAGCTACTTCATCGACCGGGAGGACCCGGTCAGCGAGATCGACTGGCTCCACGTCGACCCTGACCACCGCGGCCGTGGCATCGGCACCGACCTCCTCCGGCACGTTGAGACGGAACTGCTGGATCGTGGTGCCACGCGCATCGAGGGTCGCGTCCTCGTCGAGAACGAGTCCGGCACGACGTTCTACGCTGACGAGGGGTTCACCGAGGGGGCCGAGCGGGACGTGGAGATCGGCGGCGAAACGTTCCGCGAGCGCCGATACGTGAAGTTCACCGACGGCGACGGTGACACCACGGTCACCGGGGAGCACGAGACCGCGGACGGGCGAACGCTCTCGGTCGCCTACGACGAGGCCGAGCGCGCCTCCAAGGGGCCGTTCTACCCGACGTACACGGACGCCGAGCGGACGACCCGCGAGGGCTACCTCTGCGGGAACTGCGAGAGCACGTCGGCGCTCGTGGACTCGATGGGGACCGTCGAGTGTGGCAACTGCGGCAACCGACGCAAGCCGACCAGGTGGGACGCGGCGTACCTCTGAACCGTACCGGGATCACGGCCGACCGTCGAATCGCACCGTGCACGCGGCGGACCGCTGAATCACACCGTGCACGCGGCGTGCTTTTCGAGTCGCGCCCGCCGGCGCCGCCGGATCGGTATCAGTTCCGATACTCTGCCCATCACAATTTAAGCACCGTCGTCGTCCGAACGTGTGCATGGACGGACGGGTACTCGCCGTCGTCGGCGCGAAGGGCGGCGTCGGCAAGACGACGACGAGTCTCAATCTCGCGGCCGCGCTCGCGGAGGACGGCCGGGCCGTCGCCGTGGTGGAGGCCGACCTGGCGATGGCGAACGCGGTCGACTTTCTCGACGTCGAGCTGGCGGACGGGCGGACGTTCCACGACGTGCTCGCGGGCGCGACCGGCGTGGTCGAGGCCACCTACCCCGCCCCGGGCGGGTTCGACGTGGTGCCGAGCGGCACGGAGCTGGACGGGTTCGTGAACGCCGACGTCGACCGTTTTCCCGGCGCGCTCGACGCGCTGAAGGCCCGCTACGACGTCGTCGTCGTCGACACCGGCGCGGGCGTCAGCCGCGAGACGGTCGTGCCCATGGGGCTCGCGGACGCCTCGGTGCTCGTCTCGACCCCCAGGGTCGCGTCGGTGCGCGACGCGGACAAGACGATGACCGTCGCCGAGCGGGCGGACGCACCCGTCGGCGGCGTCGTCCTCACGAAGTCGGGCACCGGCCGGTCGCCGCCGGCCAAACGCATCGCCACCTTCCTCGACGCGCCCCTGCTCGGGCACATCCCGCACGACGAGACGATTCCGGAGTCACAGGACGCGGGCCAGCCGGCGGTGGCGTACGCGCCCGACAGCGAGGCGGCGAACGGCTATCGCGCCGTCGCCGACTCGCTCCGTCGCCGCCCGGACATGCTCGGCATGACCGTCGAGGAGGATTCGGGCGGGTTCCGGTTCGGCAGCGGCGCGAGCGCCGACGGCGGGACCGCGGGCGACGTGTTCCGGTGACTCGTCGGTCGTACGGCGAACGCGGCAGAAGAGCCCGCGGGCGGTCGGGGAGTCAGTCCCAGGTGACCCAGGTCAGCGCCGCGATGGCGACGAACTCGAACAGCCGAAGCGCGCCGACGGCCCGGTGGGCGACGGGCGCCGACGAGGCGATCCAGTCGCTCAACACGGGGTCCCAGTAGAAGATGTACAGCGCGAGCGCGTTCTCCGCGAGGAGGACGACCGCGAACGCCGCGAGCCCCAGCGTGTGTTTCGACCGCATCCGCCAGTAGTTCCGGCCCCAGACGTAGCTCAGGCCCAGCAGGAGGACGATGTTGAGGACCGCGGCGGCTCACGTCACGGTCAGCCGGAGACTCATGTCACTCGCCATCTATATCCGTGGCCCCCGCAAACTCTCTCCGAAATTGGCGTGTGCAGCGTCACCAGACCCGCTCCATGATTTTCTCGACCGTCTCCCAGTACCGTCGCGCGCGGAGGATACGAACGCGGTTCTCGCCCCCGCGTGTCCCGGTCAGCACGTACCACAGCACGCCCTCCATCGAGCGTGCCTGCAGTCGGCGTGCTCGTAAGTCCACCGACACGACCCGGTTCTTCGTGGGAGTTTCGACGGATTTTGGGGAGAATTCGGAGAGAGGTCGGACAATCCTGATTAGGCGCACCGGTCGATCCACACGTGCGGGTCGACGGCCGACGTACCACGGCCGTCGCCGCATCGTGCGGCGCTGCTGGTCGTCCGGCGCGGGCGACTCGACTCCCGCCCGACCGGACGTGGTCCCGCGACGAACCTCGGACCTGACGGACGGCACTCTGACACGTCCACCCTCGCTGGACCATCGCCTCGGACCCGGGCCAGCAGACAACCCGACCCGCTTCTCGAAGAACGGTCCTGTCAGCGACGGCCGGTCTTACGACGCGAGTCCGATCTTCTCGCGGTACGCGCCGTAGTGGCGCTCGAACACGTCCATGATCTCGCCCATCGTCGCGTACGTCTTCACGGCGTCGACGAGCACCGGCATGACGTTCTCGTCGTGCTCGATGGCCTCGTCCAGCTCCGCGAGCGCCGCCTCGACCGCGTCGTCGTCGCGCTCGGCTTTCACCTCGGCGAGCCGGTCGAGCTGGCGCTCCTGTGTCTCCTCGTCGACGTGGAGCAGGTCCGTGTCCGGGTCCTCGTCGACGGCGTACTTGTTGACGCCGACGACGACCTCCTCGCCCTCCTCGACGCGCTCCTGGTACTCGTAGGACGCCTCCTGGATCTCGCGGTGGAAGAAGCCCTGCTCGATGCCGGCCAGCACGCCGTCCCTGACCGAGCCGTCGCCCATCCCCCTGAGTTCCTCCAGGTAGTCCATCGTCCGCTCTGCGACCTGGTCGGTCAGGGACTCGACCATGAACGAGCCGGCGAGCGGGTCGACCGAGTCGGCCGCACCCGACTCCTCGGCGATGATCTGCTGGGTGCGCAGCGCCACGCGGACGGCCTCCTCGCCGGGCAGCGCGAGCGCCTCGTCGAAGGAGTTCGTGTGCAGCGACTGCGTCCCGCCGAGCACGCCCGCGAGCGCCTGGATGGTGACGCGGACGATGTTGTTGAGCGGCTGCTGGGCCGTGAGCGACTGGCCGGCCGTCTGGGTGTGGAACTTTAGCCGCTTTGCCGCCTCGGCCTCCGCGCCGTACCACTCGTCCATGATCCGGGCGTAGACGCGCCGTGCGGCGCGGAACTTGGCGACCTCCTCGAAGATGGAGTTGTGCGAGTTGAAGAAGAAGGAGAGCTGTGGCGCGACCTCGTCGACGTCGAGCCCGCGCTCCCGGGCGTCCTCCACGTACGCGAAGCCGTCCGCGAGGGTGAAGGCGAGCTCCTGGACCGCGGTCGAGCCGGCCTCCCGGATGTGGTAGCCCGACACCGAGATGGGGTAGATGCCCGGCGTCTGGTCGATGGCGAACTCGACGGTGTCGGTGACCAGATCGAGCGACGGCTCGGGCGGGATGACCCACTCCTTCTGGGCGATGAACTCCTTCAGCATGTCGTTCTGGAAGGTGCCCCGCAGTTGCTCGCGGGGGACGCCCTGCTGGTCCGCGAGCGCGACGTACATGGCGAAGATGACGGGCGCGCTCGGGTTGATCGTGAACGAGGTGGAGACGTCGCCGACGTCGATGCCGTCGAAGAGGATCTCCATGTCGCGCAGCGTGTCGACCGCGACGCCCTCCTTGCCGACCTCGCCGTCCGAGAGCGGGTCGTCCGAGTCCTTGCCCATCAGCGAGGGCATGTCGAACGCCGTCGAGAGGCCGGTCTGGCCGTTCTCGATGAGATAGTGGAAGCGTTCGTTCGTCTCCTCGGCGGTGCCAAAGCCCGCGAACTGGCGCATCGTCCACGTCCGCCCGCGGTACATCGTCGGGTACGGGCCGCGGGTGTACGGCTCCTCGCCGGGGAAGCCGATGTCCTCGTCGTAGTCGACGTCGGCGACGTCCTCGGGCGTGTAGAGGTCCTCGATCTCGAGGTTCGAGACGGTGGCGAACCGCTCCTTCCGCTCGCCGTGGGCGTCGAGCGCCGGGTCGCGGGTCTCGGCCTCCCACTCCTCGCGGGCCTCGCGGATCTCGGCGAGGTCCTCCTCGTCGTACATGGGTAGGTGAATTCGCCGTGCGCTCATTAAGGATTCGGGTGTTTCGGGTTCGTCGGGTTCGGGTTTCGGAGGCTTACTCGCCCGTGAGGGAGTCGTCTGATTTCGGTTGGACGGAGTTCCGTCGGGCAGTATCGCGGTGCCGGCCGCCGAATTACCCTCCGCGCCCGGTTCGATAGCTGGTTCGGTTGGTGTGGCGACTGCCTCGAAAGCCCCCGGCTGGGTACGCTCCCGCGGACCGCGCTGCGCTCCTCAGCCGCTCACTACGTTCGCTCCTTCCGGTGCTTGCGGGTCCGGGGTTCGCGTACCCAGCCGGCCCCTTTCAGTCCCACCCACCGTCACCGCACCGCACGGCACAGCCACACGCCTCCCCAGCCGATTCGCTCGGTCGCCTCGCTCCGCTCGCCTCCCTTCACTCATCCCTCGCGCGCATCCGGCGGGCACTGAGGCCCGCCGGCACGCGCCACCGCACTCGGGTAGGCAAGCCACGTGGCGCGCGGTGGCCGCGCTTCATGCGCGGCCAACTCGCGCGAGGGACGAGCACCGCAGGCTCGCGAACGGCGTGAGCGTGCCGAGGAGCGCAGGAGGCTGGGGAGGATGAGGTGCTGGGCGGTGCCGTGCGGTGTGGGTGGGACTGAAAGGGGCCGCGGTTCTCGGGGACGTTCTCGTGAGCGATGCAGGAACGAACGAGAATTCGGAAGTCGAGCGCAGCGAGTCTTCCGTCGGCGCGGACCGTCAAGCACCGTGGTTCGAAAATCGAAGATTTTCGTCAGTACGGGAAACCGGTGGTTTCCCGTCAGCAGTCGGATTCCACCGGAATCCGACGGCATCACGAAAGGCGCAAAGCGCCTTTCGAACGACAGGAGCGCAGCGGCCGCACCGAGTCGAGCGCCGCGGGGGCTTTCGAGGCGGTCGCCACACCAACCGAACCAACTCTCAAGCCGAGAGCCGTGGGGACCTTCAAGACGGTCGTCAACCCAGTGACCCAACGTCCCCGGCAGAACCGAACGAGCAACGACACACAAAAACCCCTGAACCGCGAACCCAGTACCAGAAGTGCAGCCCTACGAACAGAAGCAGCTCCTCGAACGCGTCAACCGCGAGACCGCCACCATCGGCGCGGACATCCCTGACGAGATCGAGATCCAGGGGGAGCAGATCAACCTGCGGGAGTTCGTCTTCGAGATCAAGCGCCGCGACACCGTCCCCGACGGGGAACGTGAGCGCGTCGAGCGGGCCAAGCGAAACCTCCGCCGCGAGCGCATCGAGCGGCTCGAACCCATCGAGGAGAACGAGGTCGACTTCGCCACGGGCGAGGAACTCGTCGCGGGCGTCATCGGCATCGACCGTGCGCTGGAAGCGCTCGAAGGGCTCAGGTCCGGCGACGTCGAGGCGGAGGCCGAACGTCAGGAGGCGATGGACCGGAAGCGCTGGATGCGCTTCCTGAAGAAGGCGCTCGGGCAGGACGAGTCGAGCGGCCGCCGCGGCGGGCGAGGCGGACGATAGAGCGGGCCGCACGTCCCCCCGCCCCGACTCGGCCCGTCGTTCTAAGTCCCGTCCGCGCGGAGACACCACCGATGAGGAACGCAGAGGTCGCCGCGCTGCTGGAGGAGTTCGCGGACCTGCTGGAGGCTCGGGACGTCGCCTACAAGCCGAACGCGTACAGGCGGGCCGCGGACAACGTCCGCGACCACCCGCGGGCGATCGAGGACATGGCCGCCGAGGGCGAGGACGCGGTCGCGGAGATCGACCAGGTCGGCGACGCCATCGCGAGCAAGATCGTCGAGTACGTCGAGACCGGCGAGATCGAGGAACTCGAGGAACTCCGCGCCGACCTCCCGGTCGACATGGTCGCCCTGACGCGGGTCGAGGGCGTCGGCCCGAAGACGGTCGGCACGCTGTACGAGGAACTTGGGATCACGACGCTGGACGAACTCGAAGCGGCCGCCGAGGCGGGTGAGATTCAGCAGGTGAAGGGGTTCGGCCCGAAGACCGAGGAGAACATCCTGGAGAACGTCGCGTTCGCCAGACAGGCGGGCGAGCGCCAGCGGCTCGGCGTCGCCCGGCCGCTCGCGGACGACGCCCTGGCGTACCTGCGCGGCGCCGACGCGGTGGCGGAGGCCGAGGTCGCCGGCTCCATCCGGCGGTGGAAGGACACCATCGGCGACGTGGACGTGCTCGTCGCCAGCGAGGCCGGCCCCGCCGTGGTGGACGCCTTCACCGACTGGTCGGCCGCGGACGACGTCATCGAGGCCGGCGACCAGAAGGCGAGCGTCCGCGCGGACGGCGTCCGGGTCGACCTCCGGGTCGTCGTTCCCGACGAGTACGGCGCCGCCCTCCAGTACTTCACCGGGTCGAAGGCGCACAACGTCCGTGTCCGCAACCTCGCGGTCGACAGGGGGCTGAAGATGAACGAGTACGGCATCTTCGACGTCAGCGAGGCGCGGAGCGCCTCGGAGAGCCGGACGGAGTCCGGCGGAACCGACGACCCCGACCAGCGGGCGGGAGAGCGCCTCGGCGGGGCGACGGAGGCCGAGGTGTACGAACCGCTCGACCTGCCCGTCTTTCCGCCCGAGATCCGGCGGGACACGGGCGAAGTTCAGGCCGCGCTCGACGGCGAGTTGCCCGACCTGCTCGTGGAGGCCGACGTCAGGGGCGACCTGCACACCCATACCGAGTGGTCGGACGGGGCCAACACGATCGAAGAGATGGTCGATGCCGCCGCCGAGCGGGGGTACGACTACCACTGCGTGACCGACCACGCCGAGGGACCCGGCGTGTTCGGCGACGCGGGGCTGTCGGACGAGGACGTGCGCGAGCAGGCCGCCGAGGTCGAGCAGGTCCGCGAAGGGAGCGACATCGCCGTGTTCCACGGCGTCGAGGCGAACGTCGACGCCGACGGCGACGTGACGACGAGCGACGACCTGCTCGCCGAACTCGACCTCGTGATCGCCTCCCCGCACGCGGCGCTCGGCCAGGGCGAGGCGACCGAGCGGCTGGTCCGCGCGGTCGAACACCCGCACGTGGACGTGCTCGGTCACCCGACCGGCCGGCTCATCAACGAGCGCGCCGGGCTGGACGTCGACTTCGAGCGACTCGCCGAGGCGGCGGCGACAGCCGACACCGCCATCGAGGTGAACGCCAACCCGGCGCGGCTCGACGTCAACGGCGACGGCGTCCGCGCCGCGGTCGAGGCGGGCGCGCCGGTCGCGATCAACACGGACGCCCACTCGCCCGCGGAGTTCGAGTACGTCCGCTACGGCGTCCACACCGCCAGACGCGGCTGGGCCGAACCGGCGGACGTCGTGAACGCGCTCGATCCGGAGGGCCTGCGCGAGTTCCTCGACGGCTGACGGTCCGCCCCCGATTCGGACCGCACCCGGGATTACGTGCCTGACGGTCTCGCGGACGAGGAACTCCGGCGCCGTCCCGCCGGCGGGTAGTGCTTCCGGGTGGGAGGCGACCGGGACGAGGCCCGGACCCGGATCGAGGAGCCGTTCTGACGGGGCTGCCCCCGCCTTACCGGGGGTTCCACTCCTCGCAGGCCTCCATGTCGTCCATGAGGTCGTCGTGGAGGCCGCAGTAGGGCTGCATGCCGTTCTCGGTCCGGACGTACTGGAAGTGGCCGCAGGACCCGCAGTACGCGTCGCCGGCGTTCCGCGATCTGCCCGCCGAGTCGCCGCCGGCGGACCCTGCCGTCCCCCCGGCGGTCGGCCCGCTCGGACCGGACGATGGGGAGTCGGGCGCGGTCGTCGCCGCGGTCGGTCCCGACCGGTCGGCGCCGCCGGAACGCGACCCCGACGCCGATCCGCCCTCCTCGCGGAGGTGCTGGACGTTCCTCGCGGAGGCCCCGCCGTCGCTGACGGTCGAGTCGAGTTCGGATTCGCGCCCGCGCTCCTCCGCCCGTCGGCGGTTGGTCTGGGTGTCGACGTCGCCGTCCGGGGTCGAGCCCATGAAGCCGACGCCGCCGAACTGACCCATCGCGCCCTTCGCGCCGTCGACCTCCGAGACCTGGGAGGCCGGGACCTCGATGATCTCGGTCTCGCCCTCGCGCGTCACCTGCAGGCGAACGGTGCCGCCGGGGTCGTTGCGCGACTTGAAGTTGGCGACGCCGACGAACAGACACCAGAACGTCGTGATGGTGCCGACGAAGTACACCGCAGCGGTCGGGAGCGTGAGGTCGACGAGCCCCGCGCCGCAGTTCGAGCCGGACCACTGACACGGGTACGCGTGTGCGAACAGGGCGACGCCCAGCACCGCGACGCCGGCGCCGATGACGGCCGCGGCTCGCGTTCGTCGCCCGGTGGGGAGGACCGTGAAGATGCCGAGAAACACCGCCGGGACGCCGAGGCCGCCGAGCACGCCGCCGTACTGCCGGGCACCGGCGAGGCCGAGCGCGCCGATGGCGACGTCCGTCGACGCGACGACGATGCCACAGATGACGAGAAGCGCGCCGAGGAGGAACAACCCGACCCCGAGATACAGTCGCCGGAGGGTGGCGTACTCCCCCACCTTGCCCTCGTACACCTCCCCCAAACTGGTCATGACCCGGTCTATGAGAGCATCACACAAAACAGTATGTCAGACGCGGCGATGCCCGTCGGAGCCGGAGTCGACCCGTTCACGGCCGGCCGACGGGGTCGGGTGCCCGACCGTGAGGGGTCGCCGACGCCGCCGAGACGCCGCGAACGGAAAGGATTACACGGGCCGCTTTCGAACCGTCGTTCATGGCTGACGACGAATCCGAGGAGCCGGAAGAGCCCGCCGTCGAACTCAGCGAGGGCCCCGCCGTCGAGGGCGCGCCGGTCGCCCGGGTCGCCTCGCGGCTCACCTGGCCCCAGGAGAAGTCCCGCATCGTCGAGAAGGAGGGCGACGCGACCGTCCGGACGCCCGACGGCCCCTGCGAACTGGCCGACGTGCTCGAAGCGGTGGACGTGACGTACTTCGACCGCCGACAGACGTTCGTCTCGGCCGTCGAGGACGCCGTCGGTCGCGGCCCCGTCGAGACCGCCGAGTAACCTTTTCCGGACCCGTCCCGAACCGCGGGTCATGACGCTCCCGTTCGATCCCGAGGCCGTCTCCTCGGGCGACGTCGGCGAGAAACGCGCGAGGCTGGAACTCGACCACGAGGAGGCGATCGAGCACGTCCGCGAGACGTTCGAGCGCCACGGGTTCGGGGTTCCCGTCGAGTTCTCGCCCGCGGAGTTGCTGAACGAGAAGGTGGACGCCGACCGCGACCCGTACTACGTCCTCGGCGCGTGCAACCCGGCGATGGCCGACCGCGCGCTCGACGCGACCGACGGACGGCTCGGCGCGCTGTTCCCCTGCAACGTCGTCATCCGGGAGGAGGAACCCGGCGTGCAGACGGTGTACCACGTGAGCATCATGCGGATCGCGCGGCTGCTCGGGCTGGATGCCGACCGCGAGGCGATCGACGAGATTATCTCGGAGACCGGCGAGATGGTCGACGCGGCCTACGGGGACCTCGACTCCGTCTGATCGTCCGGGTCGCGTCCGTCGGTTCGGTCGCTCCGGTCCGTCGCGTCGGGTCCCGCGTCTCCGGAGCCAGTCGCGCCCGAGTCCCCGTCCCGCTGGTCCCGAAGTTCGCGGAGTTCCGCTTTCGTCTCCGAGAGTTCCCGCTCCAGTTCGTCGACGCGACCGTCCTCGTTCCCGGAGTCGGCGAACAGTTTCACGCCGAGGACGCCGCCGCCCAGCAGCAGGACCAGCGGAATCCCGAACAGCAGCACGAGCACGAGGAGGATGATGAGCAGTTCCGGCCCGCCGGGGACGGCGCCGAACAGTGGGACCATGGCTCCACTCAGCGCGAGCGGCGGGGTAAGTCCTACGCCCCGAAGTCCGCGAGGCTCGACTGTAGTCCCGCGACCATCGTGGACTTCGACCGGAGACGGCCCGGCGACACCGGCAGGTGGTCGGCCACCGACCGGACCGCTGTGGCGAACGTCTCGGCCTCGCCGTGTTCGCCCTCGAACGCGTTGCGGACCGCCTCGCGGATCTGCCAGACGCCGACCGGTCCCCAGTAGTCGTCAGAGACGTGCCGGAGGACGAGCACCTTGGCCTGGCGCCCCTCGGCCGAGAGGTGTTCGAGCACGCCGAGTCGAGCGGCGTAGTAGGCCCCCGCCGTCTCGTCGACGTAGCCGGTCCGACCGTCGCGGTTCTCGTGGGCGCTCGACATCGCAACTCCCGCCACGGGATCCGGGTTCCAGATGCTCCCCGGCGCCTTCATCTCGACGAGTTCGTACTCCCAGTCGCCGGGCGCGAGCACGACCCAGAACGCGTTGCCGAGGTACTCGTTGCGCCACACCTGGATGGAGTCGACGCTCGGGGCGTCTCGGACGGTTCCCCGGAGGTACTTGCTCACGGTGTCGTCGACGGCGGTGATCGACCATCTGGTCGGGACGAGCCGTCGGTTCTCGCCCCGGCCGAGCGCGCCCGCCGAGAGCACCGTGTTGATGTCGTACACGTCCAGCCCGCGGCGGTAGAGGTACGTCATCGCGCCCTCGGCGTTCCAGTCGTCGTCCTCCAGCGTCTTCTCGACCGGCCGCGGCACGTGCGGGTTCTCGGTCAGTTTCGCGGATTCGGCCCGCGCCCGCGGGCCGGTCGGCGTGGCGACGTCGTCCTCGGTGACGTCGAAGTCCAGGTCCGGCCCGTCGTCGAGGCCGATCTCCACGTCGACCGGGCGGTCAGCGATGGCGACCTCGCGCTGGGTGCCGAGGAAGCCGTCCCAGGCGTCGTGGACGTTCGTCACGTCGGCCGCCCGGTTGGAGTTGAGCAGCGAGGTGCGCCGCTCGAACACGTCCGAGATGGAGACGCCCTCGTCGTACCAGCCGGCGTTCGTCTCGAACCGGGCGGCGTCCGCCTCGTGGCCCACCGGCGAGAGGATCCCGGTCGAGACTTTCGGGTAGTTCGAACGACCGACGAAGATGGACGGCGAGACGGAGCCGAACATGGAGTCGCCGCTCGTGGCCTCCTCGAACCGGTGCTGGAACGACTCCATCTGATCGAGGAGTTCGTAGGACTTCTCAGAGGCGAGGCGGCGGCGCTCGGCGCGCTCGTTCACCTCGAACTCCATGAAGTCGTCCAGCTTCATTCGGGCGAGGCTAGCGGCCGAGTCGGCTTCAACGTTCCCGTGGCCGGGTGAAACTGAAACGCGGGTCGTTCGGTTCGTCGGGAGATGGGGCTGACGGGCGACGCGGGCTGCGGGGTCGCGCGGCGGTGCGTCGCGGGTATCCGGGCCGGCTCCCGTCCGACCCGGAGACGACCGCTGGACGCCGCGCGTCGGCGATCAGGTCCGGCGGTGGTGGCCCCGTCACCGTATTTGAAGCTACGCGTCGCGGTGTGGGAGGAAACGCCGGCAGCGGGATCGGCGGAAAACGGCGAGTCGAGGGGGGAGTCGGCGGAGACGTCGGGGATCTAGCTGTGAATGCCCATCGCCTCGATCTGCTCCTGGTAGCGGTTGCGGATGGTGACCTCGGTCACCTGGGCGACGTCGGCGACCTCGCGCTGGGTCTTCTTCTCGTTGCAGAGCAGGGAGGCGGCGTAGATGGCCGCCGCGGCGAAGCCGGTCGGGGACTTGCCCGAGAGCAGTCCCTGCTCGGCGGTCGTCTCGATGATGTCGTTCGCCTTGTTCTGGACCTCCTCGCTGAGTTCGAGTTCGGAGCTGAACCGGGGGACGTACTTCTTCGGGTCGACGGGCTTCATCTCCAGGCCGAGCTCCTGGGAAATGTAGCGATAGGTTCGGCCGATCTCCTTCTGCTCGACGCGCGAGACCTCCGCGACCTCGTCGAGCGAGCGCGGGATGCCCTCCTTTCGGCACGCCGCATAGAGGGTGGACGTGGAGACGCCCTCGATGGAGCGGCCGCGGATGAGGTCCTCCTTCAGCGCGCGCCGGTAGATGACCGACGCGACCTCCCGGACGCTCCGGGGAACGCCGAGTGCCGAGGCCATCCGGTCGATCTCCGAGAGCGCGAACTGCAGGTTGCGCTCGCCCGCGTCCTTCGTGCGGATCCGCTCTTGCCACTTGCGCAGCCGATGCATCTGGGAGCGCTTCTTCGAGGAGATCGACCGCCCGTACGCGTCCTGATCCTTCCAGTCGATCGTCGTCGTCAGCCCCTTGTCGTGCATCGTGTTCGTCGTCGGCGCGCCGACGCGGGACTTCTCCTGCCGCTCGGAGTGGTTGAACGCGCGCCACTCGGGACCGGGGTCGATCCGGTCCTCCTCGAGGATGATGCCGGTCGGCTCGTGCATCAACTCGCCGTCGCCCGTCCGAACCAGATCCTCCTCGTCCACCTCGTCGAGGTCGACGTCGTCGGTCTCCTCGGTCGTCTCCGACTCCCCACTGTCTCGCCACTCTCGTCGCTCGTTTCCCTCGCGCTGGCGGGTGGGCCGTGTCATCGCAGTTTTATATTATCCCTCGCGTGGGACTTGAAAGTTCGCGTGGCAGGTCGACCGAAAGGGGCCGGCGGCGGCCCGATCGAGGGAACCGAGACGGCCGGAGCGGAACGCTTTCGCCGCGCGGGGTCGGATCGGGGAGTATGCCGGTTATCGAGGGTGATCCCGGCGCCGCCAGGGACAGGCTCGCGGCGGCCGGAGTCACCGTCACGGGAGGCAACACGGACCACGAGCGCTGGCGCGCCGAACACGGCGGCGCGACCGCGGTCGCCTACGACGACAAGGTCGTCGTGCAGGGGAGCGACCCGGCGCGGCTGACGACGCTGCTTCAGGACGGCGGCGGCCGCGGCCACGTCTACTTCGACGGCGCCTCGCGCGGGAACCCCGGCCCGGCAGCCGTCGGCTGGGCGATCGTCACGAGCGACGGCGTCGTCGCCGAGGGCTCCGAGCGTATCGACGACACGACGAACAACAAGGCCGAGTACGCCGCGCTCGTCCGGGCGGTGGAGGCCGCACGCGACTACGGCCTGGCCGAACTCGACCTGCGGGGCGATTCCCAACTCGTCGTCAAGCAGGTCCGGGGCGAGTGGCAGGTGAACGAGCCGACGCTGCGCGAGAAGCGGGTTCGGGCTCGCGAACTGCTGGAGGGGTTCGACCGGTGGTCGCTCGAACACGTTCCCCGCGAGATCAACGAGCGCGCGGACGAACTGGCGAACGAGGCGTTCGATGACGGGTGAGCAGAACGGCGGCGACGGGGCGGGGGAGGCTGGTTCGGGGGCGACTTCGGGCAGTGACCCCACTGACGAACTGCCGGAACCGGTCGTCGAGGCCGCGGAGCGACTCACACGGCTGGCCCGCGAGGCGGTCGACGGGGACGAGGCGGCCGCGTACCGCGAGGACCGGCGGGAACGGCTGGCGGAACACGACTACACGGCGCGGGTGCGGGAGGCGGACGACACCCTCGTGTTGCATCCCGAGGAGTGGCTCGACGACGGCGTGGCCCGGGTCGAGCGGATCGAGGACACCTCGCGCGCCGCCGAACGCTCGCTCTCGGGAGCCGACGACCCCGACGACTGGGAGGCGGTCGAGGCGCGCAACGAGGCGCTGGTCGAGCGGGTCCGGGAGGAACACGGCGACGTCCACGCCCGGAACGCCCGCGCGTTCGCCGACTTCATGAGCAACCACTACGCGAAGCGGATCGGGGACGCGACGGCCGCCGAGCGGGCGGAGTTCCTCGACGAGTACTTCCCGCGCAACGCCTGGCCGTCGACAAAACAGCGGGACGCCGTGGAGGCGTCGGTCCGATTCGTGATCGAGGCGGCCGACGACTCCCCCCCGGAGTAGTCGGTCGTCGGCCCGTTTCCTCGGGTCGGCGCGACCGGGCCGACCAGGTCGTCCGGTCCGTTCAGTCGTCGAGGTCGATGCGCTCGCGCACGTCCTCGGCTCGCTCCTCGTCGGTGACGTACTTCGAGAGCACCCAGTCGATGCGGTCGAGGACCGCGAGGCGGCCCTCCTCGGTGAGCGCGTACTGGTTCGTGCGCTTGTCGAGTTCGCTCTTCTCGACGAGGCCCATCTCGACGAGGTCGTCGAGGTTCGGGTAGAGTCGGCCGTGGTTCACCTCGGCGTCGTAGTACGATTCGAGCTCGCGCTTGATCGCCAACCCGTACATCGGCTCCTCGGCGAGGATGACGAGGATGTTCTGTTGAAACGCGGTCAGGTCGCGGGCAACGTCCGCACCGCCGCTCCTGGATTGTGCCTCTGACATGCGATACCGGAAGAGATGTCACCTGTCTATTTAATGCTTGGCAACCGGGATGACGTAATCGGCAGTTAGAAGGCTGGAGACGTAGCTATCTGGCGTTTCCGACGGACCGTTCCCCCGTAGTCGTCGGACCGGGCGTGCGCCTCGCATCAAAAAGGGACAGCCAGGTGAATAAAGCCTCGGCTGTGTTCCCGCCCGAGGCCGGCGGCAGCCGAGTTGCGAGCCCCGTGGAAACTCGTGTCGAAAGGTCTTTGCCCGGTTTCGGGCAATCGTGTGGTGCATGAGCAACCTCTGGGAAGATCTCGAGACGGGCCCGAACGCCCCCGAGGAGATCTACGCCGTCGTGGAGTGTCTGAAGGGCGAACGCAACAAGTACGAGTACGACAAGGACGTCCCGGGCGTCGTGCTCGACCGCGTGCTCCACTCGAACGTCCACTACCCCTCCGACTACGGGTTCATCCCGCAGTCGTACTACGACGACGAGGACCCGTTCGACGTGCTCGTGCTCGTCGAGGACCGGACGTTCCCGGGCTGTGTCATCGAGGCCCGGCCGGTCGCGCTGATGAAGATGGACGACGACGGCGAGCAGGACGACAAGGTCATCGCCGTCCCCTCGGAGGACCCCCGGTACGACCACATCCAGGACCTCGAGGACATCCCCCAACAGCAGCTCGATGAGATTGACGAGTTCTTCTCGACGTACAAGAACCTCGAGGCGGGCAAGGAGGTCGAAACCCTCGGCTGGGAGGACAAGGAGGCCGCCTTCGACGCCATCGAGCACGCCCAGGAGCTCTACGAGGAGCACTTCGGCTGAGTCCGGCCGCGACCCGCCGACCACGATTCTCCGTCGATCCGCGAAACCGGCAGCAGGCGCCACGGCCGATGATTCCTGAACATCGCCGGCGGCCGGCGGATGTGTTATGATTATGGGTAATTATTTGGTCGTGAGGCCGTAGTGTGTAGACGTCAATGGCCGCCAAACGTCCGACCCTCGGCGTGAACCACACGACCGTCGTTCCCACCAACTTCGAGCCCGAGCGTTCCCCGGAGCGGGACGACGAGGTCGAGGCCGACGAGCGCGACGAGGACGAGTAGTTCGCCGTCGGACTCCCGGCTCCCGGGAGGCGAGCGGGTAGGCTCGTGTTTTCGGACGACCGTTCGTAGACCGTCAGTTAACCGGCCGACGCGCACGACGGCGAGCCCCGCTGGGGCGAGGTGCGGTGCGGTCGGGTGGAACAGAACGGGGCCGAGGGGGCTCCCGAGGCGTTCGTCACGAAAGCCGAACGGGCGTGTGAGTCGAACGGTGGGGGCTTTCGCGGCCGGCCGCTGCCGGGCGACGGTTCTTCCGCGTCCGCGAGAACTACTCCCCGAGGACCTCCCGCTTCGCCTCGTCGGCGTACGAATCCGCCAGCCGCGTCGGCTCCGGGAGCTTGTACCCGTCACGGAGCGCGCCGACTAGCTCCACCGTCGTCTCGGCGCTCACGCGGTGGCCGGGACTGACGTACAGCGGGTTCACCACCGGCTTCGAGTCGTACTGGCGCGACTGGTAGGCGTAGCCGATGACCGTCCCGTCCGGCGCGGAGACGCGCTCGGTCGCCGTGATGGGCGTTCGCCAGCCCTGCGGCCTCCCGTCCGGTTCCTCGCCGAGCGCGCCACAGAGCAGGCTCTTGGCGACGCCGACCGCCGGCGCGTCGAGCAGCACGCCGACGTGGGTCGCGATGCCGGCCTCCCGGAAGTGGACGCGACCGCTGCCGTCGAGGACGTAGAGGTCAGGCTCCGCGTCGAGCGTTTCGAGCGCGTCGAGAATCGGCCCGCCCTCGCGGAACGCGAGCAGGCCCGGGACGTACGGGATGTCGAGCGGCGAGACGGCGTACGTGCGCTCGACTACCTCCGCGCCGCGCGTGACGACGATCGCGGAGATCGCCCGGTCGTCGAGGAACGCCTGGTCGACGCCGGCGACGAGCGGCGGGTCGGACCCGCTGGTCGAGTCCGCGTCGTCGCTCGATTCGGTGGCCGGATCCTCGACGAGCGAGCGCTGTCCTTCCGCCCGGACGCTCGCGTTCCCGAGGCGGACTGCGGCGGGGTCGAACGGGAGGTCGTCCCGAAACGTCGCCGCCCCGGCCACCTCGCGCTGGAGCGACTCCATCTCCTCGCGCGAGAGCGCCGGGTCGGGGCGGAACTCCGGCCGGACGACGGTGGGCATTCAGAACCGACCGCGGCCCGGGCCGCCGGGTCCGCCCGGCCCGCCGAACTGGATGGACTCGGGAGCGGTCCGCTCGCCTTTCACCACCGCGCCGTAGGCCAGGCCAATGGCCATGCCGGCGAGGTGCGCCCAGTTGGCGACGTTGCCGTTGCCGAACGTCCCCAGGCCCGCGAAGATGGAGAAGGCGGCAAAGCCGATGGTGAGCACCCACAGCGGCATGGGGATGATGAAGTAGAGGTACACCTTCAGGTTCGGCCGCAACACCGTCAGCAGGCCCATGACCGCCATGATGGCGCCCGACGCGCCGACGACGCCGGGCGAGCGCGGCAGCGCGCCGCCGGTCATGTAGAGGGTCGCGCCGACCTGTGCCAGCCCGGCGAGCGCGCCGGAGACGAGGAACAGCGCCGCGAAGCGCTTCGAGCCAAGCCGTCGCTCCACGACGGGGCCGAAGAAGTACAGCACGATGCTGTTGAACACGATGTGGGTGAAGCCGCCGTGCGCGAAGATGGAGGTGAACCACGCCCAGACGTACTCGGGGTGGGCGAACTGGAGGACGAAGAGGTCCAGTTCAAGCTGCCCCGAGACGAACGCGCCGACGAGCAGCTGTGCGGCGAACGTCACCCACATCAGCCCGAGGAACACGAACGTCATGTTGCCGCGGAAGAACCCGAGCGCGCCGCCCGTCGAGGTCTGTCGCTCGACGTAGGAGCCCACCCGCGAGGTCACGCCGCCGGAGTCGCCGCCCTGCTGGTTCACCGAGTCGTCGAACCCCGAGTCGAAGACGCCGCCGGGGTCGTTCCAGTCGCCGAGTCCGGGACAGTCGTGGTTCTCGGGGAGTCGGTGTTCCGAACAGAACGTCTGCCCGCAGCGGCGACACTGGTACGGCATGCTCTCGTACTCGCCGCACGCGTCGCATCTCGCCATTACCCGCCCTTGCCGGGGGCCGGTAATAGGAGTTGCCTCCGAATCGAAGGTCGTCGGCTCCTCGGGGAGGATGGTGCGAGTTCTGGTCGTTCTCGAACTGCTCCGGGGCGTTCGGATCTGGTGGTAGTTGGTTCGTCGAGTAGCAGTCGCCGAATACTCTCGCACCTCTCGGCCCCGGGCGTGCTGCCTTCGATACTGTCCCGGCCGTCGCTTTCGAGGCGGTCGGCATGATCGCCGAACGGACCCAGAAGCAACAACCGGCGGGACGTTCGAGGCGGTCGTCACGACAACCGACCCAACCATGCACGGAGTTGTCACGGAACCCTTCGAAGCGTGCGTCTCCACGCCAGAACCAGTGTCCGAATATACTGCCACGATAGCTCCGAAGACAGATTAACACCCAGCGAACCATACCCACGACCCGCGAGACGCCGAAAGTTATCACCCCCCGGACGGACGTGAGCACATGGAACGGACGGTCCTCATCACCGGCTGCTCGTCGGGCATCGGGCGGGCGTCGGCGGAGGCGTTTCTCGACGAGGAGTGGACGGTGTACGCGACGGCCCGGAACCCCGCCGACATCGAGACGCTGGGCGAGCGTGAGGGCTGCCGGATCGGGACGCTCGACGTGACCGACGACGGCGACGTCGAGCGCGTCGTCGACCGGGTGCTCGACGAGACGGGGCGAATCGACTGTCTCGTCAACAACGCCGGCTTCGGCCAGCTCGGCGTCGTCGAGGACGTGACGACCGGGGCCGCCCGGGCGCAGTTCGACGTGAACGTGTTCGGCCCGCACCGACTCATCAAAGCCGTGTTGCCGGCGATGCGCCGCCGCGAGAACGGCACCATCGTCAACGTCTCCAGCGTGCTCGGCCGGGTCGCCGTCCCCGGCACCGGGGTCTACGCCGGCTCCAAGTTCGCCCTCGAGGGGCTGACCGACGCGCTCCGGAACGAGGTCGACGAGTACGGCATCGACGTCGCGCTCGTCGAGCCCGGCCCGGTCGACAGCATGTTCGAGGAGCGCGTCGCCGACGAACTCGACGGACTCGACCGCTCCGGCGCGTACGAGTCGCTCTACTCGCTGTACGAGGACTACGACGCCGTCGGCGGGAGCGGCGTCGGCGCGGTGCCGCCCGAACGCGTCGCCGAGGACGTGCTCAACGCCGCCAGCGCGACGAAGCCGGCCGCGCGCTACCCGGTCGGCCCGGTCGCCAGGGCCGGCGAGATCGGGCGCTACCTCCCGACCTGGCTCGTCGACGGGATCTGGTCGCTGGCGCGGAGACTTGGATGACACCCGAGCGGGAGACGAGGACACCGATGACCGACGAACCCCGATGACCGACGGACGCCGAGAATGACCGACGACGAACGGCTGCGCGACCTCCACGACCGTCTCGAATCGACCGCGGAACTCCCGGTCGAGCGCGAGGCGAGCGCGTACCTCGGGGAGGCCGAAGCGGTCGCCCGCGACCTCGTCGAGCGGCCCGCCGACCCCGACGTCGTCCGCGAACGAGCGGGACACGTCCGGGACCTGCTGGCCGAAATCGACGGAACCGGGAACGACGAGGCGGACGAGCACGTCGCCGCCGCGCGGGAACTGGCCGCCGAACTGGCGGACGGTTAGGCCAGACAGGCTGCGACGACCCGGAGCGCGTCCTCCCCCCGAACTTCGTCGGCGAGCAGCGGGACCCGTTTCACGTCGCGTCCGCGGAACAGGTCCGTCGCCCCGGCGAGGGCGTTCTGCTGGACGTCCCAGCGTCGCTGGCAGAACTCGCACGTGTCGAGGTTCGGCGTCACGACCCACTCCGCCTCGATGGCGTCGCCGGCGACGTCGCTCGGGTCCTCCATCACCCGGTTCACCACGAGCGTCCCCACCGGGATCTCGAACTCGTCGAGGCGCTCGACCAGCCGCTCGGACTCGAGGACGCTCATCTCCTCGGGCACCATCACGACCCGGAAGTCGGTCCTCGTCGGGTCCCGTAACACCGACCGCAGGCGCTCGATCCGATCCTTCAGTTCGTCCAGGTCGGGCTCCTCGGGACCGCCCTCGCCCATCCCGAACATCCCCTTCAGGCCGTCCATCATCCCGCCGAACTGCTGGCGGAGCTTCATCAGTCGGCCGACCATCGAATCGAGCAGTTCGGGCAACTGGAGCAGGCGGAGCGTGTGCCCCGTCGGCGCGGTGTCGACGACGACCCGATCGAACTGCGGGTCGTCGAGGTGTTCGAGCAACTGGCGCATCGCGGCAGCCTCGTCGGCGCCCGGCATCGTCCCGCCGAGCATCGCGCCCATCGGCCCGTCCTCCAGCGCCTCGCCCATCCCGCCGAGCCCGCCCAGCGGGTTCTCGCCGGCGGCCGCGTCCGGCCCCGTGCCCGCGCCCCCCGCGCTCCCGTCGGCGGGTCCGTTCTCCCCGTTCGCGCCCGCCGCCGTCCCGGCTTCCCCGCCGAACAGCCCCGCCTCCATCGCCTCGTCGGGGTCGATCTCGGCGGCGTACAGCGGCACGTCCTCGCGGACCCGCGACGGTCGGGCGGGGATGTCGACCCCCAGCGTGTCCGACAGCGAGTGGGCCGGGTCGGTCGAGACGACGAGCGTCGCCGTCCCACCGGCGGCGCTGGCCAGCGCGGTCGCGGCGGCGCAGGTCGTCTTCCCGACGCCGCCCTTCCCGCCGTAAAGCACGTACTCCGGCGCGTCTGCCGCCGCCCCGGGAGCCACGTCGAGCGCTCGGTCGGTGTCCCCCTGCACGACCGGATCCGGCGGCTCGTCCCCGTCGTCGATCTCCTCGACCGCTTCGACGTCGATGTCGTTCATGGCCGGGTCTCGTGCGGGAGTGCTTGTCTATCCGTTGGTCGCTAGGCGGATCCGTCGGCCGCGGGGCGGGGTGGAACACGGGCGGCCGTCGACGCGAACGTTGAAGTACGAAACCGGGACCACCCCGTGCCGGACGCTCCTGGTCCCGGGGCGGGCGGGACCGACAGTCCGGGTAGGCCCTCGCGGGTCCGAGCCGGAAAAAGGACCGACGAGCCGGGCGTGACCGACGAATCGGGACTACGCGAAGTAGTCGGCCAGTCGCGTCGCCGCCTCCTCCACGCGCGGCGTGACCAGCGCGAACCGGAGCCACTCGTCGCGCGCGGAGCCGAAGGTCTCGCCCGGCATCCCCGCGACGCCGGCCTCCTCGACCAGTCGCTCCGCGTTCGCCATCGTTCCGGGGAAGCCGTCGAACCGGGCGAGCACGTAGAACGCGCCGTCGGGTCGGGTGTACTCCGCGCCCGCGGCGTCGAGGGCCTCGGTGAACGTGTCCACCCGCTCGCGGAGCAGCGAGCGGACGTCCTCGTAGTACTCCGGGTCGGTCTCGCGGAGCGCCCGCAACACGGCGACCTGGGGCGGCCGCGAGGTGGCGACGTTGACGAGCATGTGGCGGGTCTTCGCCCCGCCGACCATGTCCCCGGGGAGCACCGCGTAGCCGACGCGGAAGCCGGTGATGGCGAGCGACTTCGAGAAGCCGGCGGTGACGATGGTTCGGTCCGAATCGAGCGTCAGGGCCGACTCGAACTCGCCGGTGAAATCGAAGTGGTCGTACACCTCGTCCGAGACCAGCGTCGCGTCCACCTCCTCCGCGAGCGCCGCGAGTTCCCGCATCGTCGCGCGCGAGTACACCGCGCCGGTCGGGTTGTTCGGCGTGTTGACGAGGATCAGCCCCGTCTCCCCGCTGGCCGCTTCGCGGAAGCGCTCGGGGTCGATGGAGCCGTCGCGTTCGGTCGGCACCAGCGTCATCTCCCCGCCGAGCAGTTCCGTCTTGCCGGGGTAGTACGGGTAGACGGGGTCGGTGAGGAGCACCTCCGAGCCGGCCCCCCGATCCAGCGCCGCCGCCATCGCCAGGTAGTTCGCCTCGCCCGTGCCGTTCGTGACGACGACCCGGTCGGGCGAGACGTTCCGCCGCGCGGCGATCTCCTCGCGGAGCTCCAGCAGCCCCTCGCTCGGCGGGTACTGGAACTCGTCGGGCTCCACGTCTGCGTACTCGCGGAGACCGTCCCGCAACGCGGCCGGCGGCTCCCAGTCGGGGTTGCCCGACACCATGTCCACCACGTCGCGCTCGGCCCGCCTGGCGTACTGCATCAGGTGGAAGAACTGCGGCCGCTCGTAGTTCACACCCCGCGCTCGGCCCGCTGCCCCCTTTACTCCCGCGGTCGCGGCAGCGACGGGATCGGCGAGAGCGCCGCCGCCAGCCCGGAGCCCCCGAGCGCGAGAACCCTTCCATACCGTCCGTCGGCTATTTGGCTCGACCCGACGAAGCCCAATCATGCGCGAGTTCGCGGACGACCCGCCCGTGGAGGAGCGCGTCGGCGGCGTGCTCCGGGAGGCGGGCGCGACCGTCGCCGCCGCCGAATCCTGTACCGGGGGGCTGATCGGGTCGCTGTTGACCGACGTCCCGGGTTCGAGCGACTACTTCGACCGCTCGGTCGTGACCTACTCCTACGACGCGAAACTGACCGAACTGGCGGTCCAGCGGGAACACCTCGACGGCGCGGGTGCGGTCTCCGAGGCCGTCGCCCTGGCGATGGCGCGGGGCGTCCGTGATACGGCCGGGACCGACTGGGGGCTCTCGACGACCGGCATCGCCGGCCCGGACGGCGGAACGGCGGCAAAGCCGGTCGGGACGGTGTTCGTCGGCGTCGCCCGGCGCGGCGACTGGGGGACCGGCGAGAGCGGCGCGACCGTCTCTCGCTACGAGTTCGACGGGAGCAGGACGGCGATCAAGGAGCAGATCGCACGGCGGGCGCTCGCGGACCTGCTCGATGCGGTCGAATCGGTCTGACCGAACGAACCGCCGACGCCCGGGTCAGTACACCTCAACGTCGGAGGGTGACGTCTCGGGTCAGTACACCTCAACGTCGGAGGGTGACGTCTCGGGTCAGTACACCTCAACGTCGGAGGGTGACGTCTCGGGTCAGTACACCGCCACGTCGTCGAACCGGCCGCTGTAGGCGATGTGTCTGGGGTTCGTCGGCTCCATTCCCGAGAGGAAGAGGCGATCCAGTTTCCCGTAGCTGTTCTCGAAGCCGAGGTGGGCGAACTCCACCAGGCGGCGCGCGGTCGTCGCCGGGTCGGTCTGTTTCACGACCGTCCGGTCGACGCGGTCGCGGAGCGCATCGACGAGTCCGTCCTCGCCGCGAACGTCGCGCTCGAACTCCGTCCACGCCGCGCCGATGGTGCCCCGGAGGTGGGCGTACGAGGAGCCGAACCCGGGGGTGTCGAACAGCTCCGAGATCCGCCGGCCGCGGGAGTTCTGCGGGTCGAACAGCTTCGCGTTGTACGTCTCGACGGCGTGAATCCGGTCGCGGTAGGCGCTCACCTCGGCGCGGGTGAGGCTCACGTTCAGGAACTCGGGGTGGGGGACGAGGATCGCCGCGTCCTGTCGCTCGAACTCGGCGAGGGCCGCCTCGTAGGTGATGAAGTCTGGAATCGGGTCGGAGAGCCCGATGCCGAGGAGGTGGCGACGGTTCCGCCAGTCGCCGGTGAACACCTCGCGGGCCGGGACGACCGTCACCTCGTCGGTGGAGTAGCGCTCGGCGCGGGCACGGATCCGGGGAAGTCGCGTGAAGTGTGGCGCGTACACCAGCACGTCGACCCCCGCCTCGCGGGCGCGCTCGACGACGCGCTCGTCGAGCACTTTCACGTGGAGATCGACCCTGGTCGCTGCGTCGCTCACACGCGGTGAAACATCGTCACCCCCGTTAGTGGTTCCGTTTTCGGCGATCCGGGAAACGCTTTTGCGCTCCCCGGGCGTCGGGGCTCGTATGCCGAGGTGGGCCTGCGCGATCGATGGCTGTGGGGACTCGTTCGACGCCGTCGAGGACGCGATCATCCACCAGACCGAACGCCACGAGCGCCACGAGTGCAAGGTCTGTGGAACGGTCGTGCCGGACGGCTACTTCGCCATCCGACACGCGTTCGACGAACACACCCGCGCCGAGTTCGTCCGCTCGTACGACGCCGACTCGGACGCGGTCCGGAAGCGCGAGCGGGTGAAAGAGGAGATCGAGGACGAGGTCGACATCGAGTCGGTCGTCAACCGCATCGACACGGCGGTGTAGCGCCGGAAAATCGGTGTCGGGTCCGTCCGGAGGCTCTACCGCTCGTCCGAGTCGAGCACGCGGATCTGGTCGCCACGCACCGTCACCGGAATGGGGACGGTCGCCTCGTACAGTTCGACGGTCACCTGGTCCTTGCCCTCGTCGATGCGCTGGACCTGCGCCTTCTCGCCCTTGAACGGCCCCGCGATGAGTTCGACGATGTCGCCCTCCGCGATGCCCTCGACGTCCGGCGTCGGCGAGAGGAAGTGCTCGACCTCGGACATCGACGAGCGGCCCGCCTCGCCGTCGGGGCCCTCGACGAGCCCGCGGGCGTGGGGGACCTCCTCCAGCACGCGCCGGATGATCGAGTCGTCGTCGGCCTCGACGAGCACGTAGCTCGTGAGCTGATCGGGCGCGAGCACGGCGTGGATCTCCGGCATCTCCTTGCTGGCGATCATGTCCGCGACGGTGCGCTCCTGGCTCGCCGTCGTCTTCACCGAGTAGATCGGCAACTCAGACACCTCCCGGGAGGAAGGACATGACCGCGAAGATGACGAACCCGAGGAACCCGACGAGGAAGATGCCCGCGCCGGCGATCTTTGCGACCTGGGAGAACTCCCCCCATGCCGGCGTGCTCGCCAGCTTGAGCACCCGCACGTAGCTGGTCAGGTCGTACTTGACGTCCATCGTTGGCGGGGATACTGCGCCGTGGCTTCTATATCTGTTGCAATCCTCCTCGGCGTGGGTCGTTCGGGGGTGTTAGAACTCGTTGCGTCCTGATACTGAGCACGGGAGTCGCTACGCGGAGTGTCAGTGTGGACAAGCAGACCACTACTGCTTGACCTAGGAGGGCCTCTCCCTCCCCAACCGCTTGCGCTTCTCGCTCGCAGGCTCGCTGCGATGCTCACCCCTCGCGCGCGTCGACTCACCCCACAAGGGGGTTCGCGTCACGCGCGCCCACCGCCAGGACGCGCCGACCGCACCCCTGCTGCCGACGCACTCGCCAGCCATCCGGGTGAACGCTCCGGTGGACTACCCACCGCGGCACGAGCGGTAGTCAGGCCTGCGACGTTCGGCCGACCAACCGACGGGTGGGACTGAAAGGGGCCGCGGGGGCTTTCGCGGTCGTCACAGGCATCCAAGTCTACCAGTGGCAGTCCACCCGCCGCTGTGGGGGAACCAGCACGGAAGAAAATGGGACAGAAAGCGCGAACGACTATTCGACGTAGTCGATGTCCTCGAGCTTCCGTTCCGCCTTCGCCTGCGCCGCGTCGTTGCGCCCGTAGATCTGGGGCGACTCGACGCCCGTGACGACGATCATCGTCCGCATCGTGCCGTCGAGTTCCTCGTCGATGGACGTCCCCCAGATGATGCGCGCGTCGGGATCGATCCGGTCGTAGATCTCCTCGACGACGCCCTCCGCCTCCTCGATGCTCATGTCCGAGCCGCCGGTGACGTTGACGAGCGCGGAGTTCGCGCCGGAGATGTCGACGTCGAGCAGGGGGGACCGGAGGGCCGACTGGACGGACTCCTGGGCCTTCGTGTCCGAGTCGGACTCGCCGAGGCCGATCATGGCGACGCCGCCCTTCTCCATCACGGTGCGGACGTCGGCGAAGTCGAGATTGACGAGGCCGGGCTTGGTGATGAGCTCCGTGATGCCCTTCACCGAGCGCATCAGCACCTCGTCGGAGATCTTGAACGCCTGCCGGACGGGGAGCTTCCCGACCGCGTCGAGGAGCCGGTCGTTCGGGACGACGATGACCGTGTCCGCGACGTCGCGGAGTCGTTCGAGCCCCGCCTCGGCGTTCGTCCGCCGGACCTCACCCTCCGCGGTGAACGGCGTCGTGACGATGGCGATGGTGAGCGCGCCGATCTCGCGGGCCGCCTTGGCGACGACGGGTGCCGAGCCGGTGCCGGTGCCGCCGCCGAGGCCGGCCGTGACGAACACCATGTCCGAGCCGGAGATGGAGTCGCGGATCTCCTCCTGGGACTCGATGGCCGCCTCCTCGCCGACCTGGGGGAGCGAGCCGGCGCCGCGACCCTTCGTCTTGTCCTGGCCGATGAGGATCTTCGTGTCCGCCTCGATGTTCACGAGGTGCTGGACGTCGGTGTTTGCCGCGACGAGCTTCGCGCCGTGGATGCCCTCCTCGGCCATCCGGTTGACGGTGTTGCCGCCCGCGCCGCCACAGCCGACGACGGTGATGTTCGTCTGGAGGTCCTGGAGGACGTCCTCCAGCTGTTCGTCGGTCATCTTCCCCGAGGTGGGGGTACTTTCGGCGGAGTCGGAGACACCCGAGGCGGCCCCGTCCGTCGACGCCGGCGCGTCGGCTTCGACGGACTGCCCCTCCCCTTCGGCCTCGTCGATCGCGTCCTCGACGATGGAGTCCATAGGTTATGACGGCCGTAACCCATGGAGCGTTATTATCCTTCCCCTCTCGTCATACACGCGTCAGACGTTTTAGAGGCCGTTCGGGCCGATTCGCGCCGGCGGGCGGTTCGGCGGCCACGGAGTGTCCGCACGGTGGTCCCGGTCAGACCGGGAACCGCTCCTCGCGCTCGCGGGTCACGTCGCCGGGCCCGACCGTCTCGCCGTCCACCTCGACGGCCGATCCACCGGCGAGGCGGCCGAACTTCGGTCCCTCGGGCACGCCCAGTTCGGCGGCGGCGGCGGGGTCGAACGCGGCGACCCGCGCCACGACCGCGCCGTCCGTCCGGGTAACCTCGTCGTACTTCTCTCCCAGCACGGACGCGAGGTCCCCGATCAGCCCGTCCCGGGCGGCCGTGGCGTCCCCGGTCGCCGGGGAGGGGAACGCCGCGCTCCCCGCCGCCCGCGTGCCGTTCTCGTTCGTCTCGAAGGCGACCGTCCGCTCGGTCACGGCGGCCCGGGTCGCCCCGGCGTCGACGCCCTGCGCTTCGGCGAGCAGGTCGGCCGGGAACTCCCGCACCTCGTACTCGGTCGCCCGCGACGCGCCGAACCGGAGCCCCTCGTCGACGGAACGGAGGTCGGCTTCGAGGGACGCGACGAGGTCGAGCGGCCGGTCCCCGACCTCGCGCACCCACGTCTCGCTGACCACGCGGACGTCCGGTCCGTCGCTCGATTCGGCGAGGGCCGCCAGCGCGCGTTCCAGTGCGGGGTGCTCCCCGTCGAGCATCGTGAACCGCGCGCCGCTCGCGGCGAACGCGTCGGCGAGCACGTCCCGACGTTCCTGGGGGGGGCCGAGTTCGTCGAGTTGCCAGTCGGAGGCGACGTGGCCAACACCCCACTCCGTGCCCTCGACGACGCGAGTGAACCGCGGCGCGTAGTGCCCGCCGCCGAACCCGACCAGGTGCCGGGGGTCGTCGGGGTCGCCGACCGACTCGGTCGCGTCGCGCTCGGGGAGGTCGAGCACCGCCCGCGCGACCGCAGCCGCGCCGTCGGGGTCGTCCCACTCGGCCTCGTCGCTCCCGAGTTCCGCGAACAGCGACGGGACGGACACGTCGGTCGGCCCGTGATGGGTACATTCGATGGCGACGTCGTACCCGCCGGGCGCGTGCTCGTGGAACCCCTCGACGAGCGCGCGCTGGACGCCCGGACAGGCCGGGGCGAACGAGCCGTCCGCGCCGCCGTACTCGGCCGCGCCGAAGTTGCCCGTGAAGTGGCAGGTGAGCAGCGGCCCGGTGTCGCCCGAGTGTCGCGAGACGAAGACGAGGAACTCGGGGCGCTCGGAGAAGGCGGGAACCGGATCGTCGAGGTAAATGTGGAGGTCGTCGAACGCGCGGCGTTCGATGCCGGTCCCGGCGACGGTCGTCCGGTGGTAGGTGCCGCCGCCGTTCGCGTCGGGGCGGGCGTCGTCCTCGTGTTCGGTCCAGTCGGCGAGCGCGAGCAGGCGCTCCCCGACGTGTTCGGAGGCGCGGTCGGCCCGGGAGACGACGACGGCGATCACTGTCGGGTAGTTGGAGTGGGCGTGGAAAACGAGGTCGGTTTCGGCGAAGGCTGCTCCGTGGTGGTGTCGACGTTCCGCTCTGCGTCTCGTGGGGTGAACCGTCCGGATGGCGCGCGGCGTTCACGGCAACGCTCCCGTGAGCCCCCGAGACGTAGTGCGTCTCGTGAACGTCCCCGAGCGCCGCGGCCCCGTTCGGTCCCACCCGACCGCCACCGCGCCGCACAAACGGCAGCCACGGGCCTCCCTTCCCTCGGAGCACGCTCCTCGGAACGCACCCTCGCATCGCTCGCGTGAGCAGCCGATTCGCTCGCTCGGCTCGCTCCCTCACTCATCCCCCGCACGAGTCGGCCGCACACGAGGCGCGGCCGCCCCACGCCACGCCGAAGTTCACACGGATGCAGCAGAATCGGACGATCGGCTTCCCGTCGCCGAACGACCGCGATAAATCCTCGACGCAGCCCGATCTTTCAGTCAGCCGAGTGCCCCGACCCGGCACCGTGCCAGGCCTCGCGCATCGTGCTCCGGCTGATCGTGACGAGTTCGCGCAGTTCGTCGCGGCGCTGGGCGAGCAGCAGCAGCGTCGCGGCGACGTAGACGACCGTGTACGCGAGCAGGAGGTAGATCGAGTACTGCTCGGCCAGCGCCTCGGGGTACGTCCGGATGATGGCGAACTCGATGCCGACCTGCGAGACGAACAGGACCAGCAACACGAGCGCCTCGCGCACGGAGATGCGGAAGTTGAGCAGGATGGCGAGCGCGAAGAAGCTCTGGGCGGCCGTGAGCCAGATCTCGGCCGCCTGCTTCGTGTCGAACTCCAGCACGCCGTACTGGCCGAGCGAGATGCTGTAGACGACCACGAGCGTCCCGATGAGCAGCGTCCACTGGTTCAGCTTCGAGGAGATGAGCGCGTTGAACGCCGCCGTCGAGCGCGCCTTGTTCACGAGATACGCGGTCACGATGAGTTCCGGACTCTCGCTGGCCAGCGGCGCGATCCACTGGATCATGAAGAACTCCGGGATGCCGTACTGGAGTCCGAGGCTCTCCAGGCCGTGCGCGAACGGCTCGACCGCCGTGAAGATGAGGAACGCCGAGTAGCCGAACAGCACCAGCACGGACGGGATCCGGACCAGCTTCGGCCGTCGCTGGAGGTACGCCGGAACCCCGACCTGGTCCTCGATCTCCTCGACGTCGCCGCGGACGATGACGAGGATGTACGCGAGGTAGAGCCCGACGAGCACGATCGTGTCGACCGCGCCGATGCCGCCACCGAGCGGGACGAAGAAGGCGAAGACGGTCGCGGCGAACAGGAAGAGGATCTCGAGGGCGATGTCGCGGTCGAGGCTGACGTAGTCGCCCAGCCGCGAGTCGGTCGTCTGCACGCTGGAATCGTCGTTTCCGCCGTAGGCCTTGTAGATGGAAAACAGCGCGATGCCGGACCAGCCGATGCCGATGAGGATGCGGTTCGCGCCGGTCATGTTGGCGACCGCGAGGTTGCCGGCGGCGGGGTCGCCCTGCCCGGCCTGCCAGGCGTACAGCGCGTCGACGGCGTACTCGGGCGCGACCGCGAGCACCGCCAGCACGGCGATGGCGAACGCGCGCGGCACGTCCTTCTCCGCGGTTTCGGCGCCCCACGCGAGCAGGAACGACGCGCCCAGCACCGCGACGCCGCTCACTCCCACCCGCCCCAGCGTCGACAGGCCATCGACCGCGCCGGTCGCCCAGATGTACACCCACGGAAGCGTCAGCAGCACCCCGCCGAACAGCGCCGCCAGCGGGTGTCGAAGCCGTGAACTCATTACCCGGCCAGAGCAGATGCGCCGGCCTTACTCTTGTGCTTTCGACCGGGGGGTCGAAACCGGCATACTCTCCCGGAAAACCCTGAAACGCCAGGAAAACGGGGACCGTCTACAGGAGGAAGAAGAAGAAACAGCCGTAGCCGGCCACGAGCAGCGCGCCGTCGACCCGGGTGATCCGCGCGCCCCGGAACATGAGCGCGATGACGCCGCCCGTGAACGCGAGCAGCATCGGGAAGTCGAACGAGCCGGTCGAGGCCGGCACCGTGACGGGGGTCAGCACCGCGAGCAGCCCCAGCACGGCGAGCACGTTGTAGATGTTCGAGCCGACGACGTTGCCGACGCTGAACTCCGCCTCGCCCCGGAACGCCGAGACGAGCGAGGCGGCCAGTTCCGGGAGCGACGTGCCGAACGCCAGCACGGTCAACCCGACGAAGCGGTCGCCGGCGCCGAGGAAGTACAGCGTCGAGCGCCCGCCCTCGATGAGCCGCTGGGCTCCGGCCAGCAGCAGCGCCAGCCCGACGAGCACGAACAGCACGTCGATCGGCCGGAACCGCCTCCCGAGGACCGACACGTCCGACCCCAGCCGTCCGCCGGCCAGGACCCCGCCGTCCGCGGATCCGTCCCCGCCGACGTCCTCACCGACCGTGCCGCCGTCGGTCGCGGGGTCGGGCTCCGCCACGGAACCGCCGTCGGCGGCGACCGCCTCGGCGTCGACGCCGCCCTCGCCGTCGGTCGCGCTCAACAGCGTGTAGGTGAACACGGCGAGGACGACGAGGAACGCGATCCCGTCCGGTCGGCCGAGCGTCCCGTCGAGGCCGAGCGCGACCAGCAGCACCGCCGCGACCGCCATGAACGGCACGTGTCGGCGGAGCGTCTCGCTCGTGATGTCCATCGGCCGGACGAGCGCGGAGAGCCCGAGCACGAGCCCGATGTTCGCCACGTTCGAGCCGACGATCGCGCCCAGCCCCAGCGTCGCGCCGTAGTCCAGCCCGCTCAGTATCCCGATCATCAGCTCCGGCGCGGTCGTGGCGAACGCGACGACCGTCACCCCCGCCACGGCCGCCCGCATTCCAAGCTGGACCGAGAGCTTCGAGACGCCCCTGACCAGCGACTCGGCCCCGACGTACAGCAGGACGACGCCGATGGCGGCCATCAGCGTCGACTCCCGGAACGCCGCCGCGACGAGCCAGTTCCAGCCCGTGTTGAGTTCCAGTGGCGCGGCCGCGCCCAGCACCTCGTACATGCGCCGGACGAATCCGGAGAGCTACAAAAACCGTCGCGCCCGATTATCAGACCGAATACGTGGCGGAGGGGACGACGCGGCGGCGCTGGCCGGACGGGAGATGGCCGAGGTTTATGCGAACCGGCGGCCAGTGCGGGGTATGGACGTCTACGGACTCGTCGGGAACCCGGTCGAGCACTCGCTCTCGCCGCCGATGCACGAGGCCGGGTTCGAGGCGCTCGGGCTGGACGCCCGCTACGTCACCTTCGAACCGGCCGACGCGGCGGCGGCGATTCGGGGTGCCGCGGCCCTCGGCGTCGCGGGGCTGAACGTCACGGTGCCGTTCAAGCGGGACGCGCTCGCGGCGGTGGAGCCGGACGAGCTCGCCGCCCGGGTCGGCGCGGTCAACACCGTCGACTTCTCGACCGACCCGCCGTCGGGTCACAACACGGACGTCGCCGGGGTCGCCCGCGCGCTCTCACACCACGGCGTCGACCCCGCGGGAACCGCGGCGGTCGTCGTCGGCGCGGGCGGTGCGGCGCGGGCGGCGGCGTTCGCGCTCGCCGGGTCGGCCGACTCGCTCCACGTCGCCAACCGGACCGAGCGCCGGGCGGAGGCGCTCGCGGCCGACGTTCGTGAGGCGGGAGCCGAGCGCGAGTCGGCGGGGGAATCCGGCGCCGGGACCGGCGTGACGGCCGGCGGCCTCGACACCCTCGTCGACCGCGTCCCGGCAGCCGACCTGCTCGTGAACGCGACGAGCGTCGGCATGGAGTCGGACGAGACGCCGGTGCCCGCCGCACACCTGCACGCGGACCTCGCGGTGCTGGACGCGGTGTACGCGCCGCTCGACACGCGGCTCCTCCGGGACGCGCGAGCGGCCGGCGCGACGACGGTCGACGGGGCCTGGATGCTGCTGTACCAGGGCGTCGAGGCGTTCGAACGGTGGACCGGCGAGGACGCCCCGGTCGACGCCATGAACGCCGCCCTGCGCCGGGAACTGTGAGGTCGACGGCGCTGGATTTTTAAATAGTGGCGTCGTCTCACCCGACGATACGACCATGCTGGGGAAAATCAAACGCCTGCTTGGCATCGGGCAGCCCTCCGAGGACGACGGGTCCACGGCGGAGGCGTCCGTGACCGTCGAACGGGAACGGGAGGCCGATGCCGGGCCGGACGCCGCGTCGGAGGACGCCGTCAAGGGCACCGAGACGGCCGAAGAGGGGGATGCGGACGTGACCGACGAGCCCGCGGACGAGGCCGAACCCGAGGAGGGGTCGGCCGACGAGCCGGTGGCGGCCGGGACGGACGCGAGCGGCTCCACGGAATCCATCGTCGACGAGGAGGAGGCGAGCGAGGACGCCGCCACGAAGGCGGAGCCCGCGGAGGCGGCCGGGCCGGAATCCGAGGACGTGACGACCGACGTCGAGGAGGCGGATGAGGACGACGCGGCGACGGAAGCCGACGGTGAGACCGACGCGGAGGCGGCGACGGCCGGCGAGGACGTCCCCGTCGACAAGGTCAAGGGAATCGGCCCGGCGTACGCCGAGCGCCTCGCCGAGATCGGCATCGAGTCGGTCGCCGACCTGGCGACCGCCGACGCCGCCGAGGTCGCCGAAGGCACGACGGTCTCGGAGTCCCGCGTCCAGCGGTGGATCGACCGCGCGGCCGAGTACGACGCGTAACCGGTCCGCTCCGGGGCCGAGCCCGGACGAATCCGAAGCGAACCACTTTCCTCCCCGACCGCGTCGCCACGAGTATGCAGACGGTCACCGACCGCGGGACGTACCGCCGGCTCGCGGCCGACGCCCCGCCGGACGCTCGCGTGCCCGTCGAGGTTCACCTCCGGGCGGGTGACCCCTTCGACGCCTACCGACGCGCGAGGGACGGCCCCGGCGGCGTGTTCCTCGAGACGACGGGCGGCCAGTCGGGATGGGGAACCTTCGGCGTCGACCCGGTCGATCGGCTCACGGTCGGTCCCGACGCGGTCACCCGGAATCCGGACCATCCGGGTCACGGCGACTACGCGACCCCGTCGCCGTCGCTCGCCGCCCTCCAGGGGCTGCTCGACGGCGAGGCGCTCGTCCGGGGCGACTGCGACGTGCCCTACCCCTGCGGCGCGCTCGGCTGGCTCTCCTACGACGTCGCCCGCGAACTCGAGGACCTGCCGGGCGACCGGGACGGGGGCGTCGACGGGGCGGTCGACGACCGGGGGCTTCCGCACCTCCAGGTCGCCGTTTTCGACACGCTCGCGTCGTGGGCGGAACCGAGGGACGACGAACCGACGCTCCGGATCACGGCCTGTCCGCGGGTTCCGGCCGCCGCCGACCCGGACGCCGTCTACGACCGGGCGCTCGGGACGGCGGCGGACCTCGCCGACCGCGTCCGCGACGGCGACCCGGCGGTCGGGCCCGCCCCCGTCGCCGACGGGACGGGGGCGGTCACGTTCGAGAGCGACTGCGACCGGGCCGAGTACGCGGCGCGGGTTCGGCGCGTGAAGGAGCACGTCCGGGCCGGCGACACGTTCCAGGCGAACGTGAGCCAGCGGCTCTCCGCGCCCGCGGCGGTCCACCCCGTCGCGGCCTACGCCGCGCTACGCGAGGTGAACCCCGCGCCGTACTCCGGGCTGGTGGAGTTCCCCGCAGTGGATCTTGTGAGCGCCAGCCCCGAACTGCTGCTCGACCGGATCCCCGACGCGGACGGCGACGGCGCGCGACTCGAAACCGAACCGATCGCCGGCACGCGCCCCCGCGGCGGGGACGCCGAGGCGGACGCCGCGCTGGAGGCCGAACTCACGAGCGACGAGAAGGAGCGCGCCGAGCACGCGATGCTCGTCGACCTCGAGCGCAACGACCTCGGGAAGGTGAGCGTCTACGGCAGCGTCGACGTCGCCGAGTATCGTCGCGTCGACCGCTACTCCGAGGTGATGCACCTCGTCTCGCTCGTCGAGGGGCGCGAGCGACCCGACTGCACGCTCGCTGACACCCTCGCCGCCGTGTTCCCCGGCGGCACAATCACCGGCGCGCCGAAGCCGCGGACGATGGAGATCATCGACGAACTGGAAGGGACCCGACGGGGCCCCTACACCGGGTCCATGGCCGCGTTCGGCTTCGACGGCCGCGCGACGTGCAACATCGTCATTCGGACGCTCGTGCGGACCGGCGACCGCTACCACCTCCGGGTCGGTGCCGGCATCGTCCACGATTCGAAGCCCGAGGCCGAGTACGAGGAGACGCTCGACAAGGCCCGCGCGCTGGTCACCGCCGTTGACGAGGCGCTGGAAGCGGGCGAGATGGAGGTGGAGCGGTGACCCGGGTCCTCGTCGTCGACAACTACGACTCGTTCGCGTACAACCTCGTGCAGTACGTGGGCGAACTCGTCGCTGGCGGCGGGTCGGGGTGTGGCGAGTCCGGGGACGGCAGAATCGTCGAGGACGCCGGAGCGGTCGTCGTCCGCCGGAACGACCGCGTCGACGTGGCGGATATCCGCGAGCTGGACCCCGACGGAATCGTCGTCTCGCCGGGACCCGGAACCCCGGCGGAGGCGGGCGTCTCGATCCCGGTGTTCCGCGAGCTCTCCTACCCGACGCTCGGCGTCTGTCTCGGCCACCAGGCGCTGTGTGCCGCGAACGGCGCGCCCGTCGTGCGGGCCCCGGAGGTCGTCCACGGGAAGCCTTCGACGGTGACCCACGACGGGACGGGGGTGTTCGCCGACCTGCCGGATCGCGTCGACGTCGGGCGTTACCACTCGCTCTGTGTCGAACGCGGCGACCTTCCGGAGTCCCTGGTCGAGAGCGCGCGGACCGAGGCCGAGGAGGGAGTCGTCATGGGCGTCCGGCACCGCGAGCGCCCCCACGTCGGCGTGCAGTTCCACCCCGAGAGCATCCTCACCGCGGACGGGAAGGCGATGATGCGTAGTTTCATCCGCCTGTGCGAGGACGGGGAACCGATGTGGCACGACGGCGGGGAACCGGCGAGTAGCGACCGCAGGAAACCGACGGACAGCGACGACGAGGGAGCCGGCGGGGGCGACGATGACTGAGGCCGACTCGCTCCGGTACCACGTCGACGGCGAGGTGGTCCCGGCCGAGGAGGCGACCGTCCCGGTGTCCGACCGCGGGTTCCGCTACGGCGACGCCGGATTCGAGACGATGCGGGCCTACGGCGGCACGGTCTTCCGCTGGGACGCACACCTCGAGCGGCTGTTCGACACGCTGGACTCGCTCGGGATGCCCGCCGACGAACTCGGCCTCTCGAAGCTCGACCTTCGAGCCAGAGTACGCGAGACGCTCGCCGCGAACGACCTCCGGGAGGCGTACGTCCGCCTGTCGGTCACCCGGGGTGGGGCGCCCGGCGTCACCCCGCCCGCGGCCGCCGAGGTCGACCCGACGGTCGTGGTGGTCGTGCGGCCGCTCTCGCGGGGCGGCCGAACCGAGCGCGGCGGCGAACCCGGCTGGGACGAGCCGGCGACGGTCCAGACGGTGAAGACCCGTCGCGTCCCGGACCGGTCGCTCCCGAGCGACGCGAAGACGCACAACTACCTGAACAGCGTCCTCGCGCAGGTCGAGACGCGCGTCACCGACGCCGACGTCGCCCTCATGCTCGACGCCGACGGGACCGTCGCCGAGTGCGCCATGGCGAACCTGTTCTTCGTCGCCGACGACGCCATCCGCACCCCGTCGCTCGACGGCCCGGTCCTGCCCGGCATCACCCGCGCCGAGGTCCTCGACGTCGCCCGCGAGGAGGGGTTCCCGGTGGAGGAGGGGAGCTACGTCCCGGACGACGTGCGCGCGGCCGACGAGGCGTTCCTCACCTCCTCGGTCCGCGAGATTCGCCCGGTCGAGTCGGTCGACGGCGTGGAGATCGGCGGCGGTCCCGTGACGAACCTGCTCTCACGACTGTACGCCGACCGCGTTGAGCGGGAGTGCTACGGCGACGAACCGGACGACGCGGTCGACGACGCCCACGGCCCCGACAGCGACATGGACCCCACCGACGACTGACGACGACTGCTCGACTGCCACCCGGCGACACTCGCCAGCCTCTCGCCCGACAACGACTGCCGCGTTCCCCGGTACGCGTCCGAACGCCCGCGAACGCGCTCGCCCGACCGGTCAACGGGGTGGGACTGAAAGGGGCCGCGTCGCTGCGGGAAGCACGGGCGGTCAAGCACCGCAGGCGAGCGCAGCGAGCCGAGGAGCGCAGCCGGCCGCGCGACCGCAGCGACGCGGGGGCTTTCGCGGTCCCGTACCCGTCAGCCGCTGGAAGAACAGAGCATCCGGTCCAACGGACGAATCGAAACCGAACGAACCACGACCCCCCGCCGTCTGAGACGAAGCAGTGAGCGACGAACCCGCCCGCATCGCCGCCCTCGAAGACGTGCCCGGGGACACGACGCTGCTGTTCACCGTCAGCGACGCGGACGGAGCCCTCGAGGAGGCGTTCCTCACGCGGCTCTCGGACGGCACGGTGGTCGCGTTCCGGAACGTCTGCCAGCACTGGACCGACGTCCGCCTCGACTCGGGCGACGGCGGACTGGTCAGAAACGGGGAAGTCGTCTGTCAGAAACACGGCGCGACGTTCCAGCTTGACACCGGCATCTGTGATTTCGGCCCTTGCGAGGGGGCGATGCTGGAGACGGTCGAGGTCGGCGTCGAGGACGGCTCGGTGGTGCTGACCGACGAGGCGTACCGCTTCGAGCACATCGGCGGGAGCGGCGTCGAGCGGGACGGCGACTCCGGGGGCCGCATCGACTTCACCGGCTCCTGAAGCGACGGCAGCGCGCCATCCGGCAGACAGCTTATACCCGAGCGGCCCGTCTCTGGACGGAACGGATGGTCTCTCGTCGGCGCGCGCTCGCGGTCACGCTCCTGCTCCTCACGGCCGCCATGTGGGGGCTCTCGGGCGCGTTCGAGTCGGGGACCGGAGCCGCCGGCGACGCCGATCAGGTCGCCCAGGAACGGCTCATCCGACCGACCGACGACGGGAGCGCGCTGTGGCCCTACACCAGCAGCGGGCGGTCCGTCGCCGGTCGGACGCTCGCCATCAACATCATCGTCCACGGCTCGGAGGAGAACGTCCGGCACGCGCTGACCAAGCGGGGGGACCTCGACTTCCAGCCGGTGGAGTACGAGGGTGAGAACGCGAGCCGGAACGGTACGTTCCTCGGCGGTGACGGCCCCGCGAACGGCACGACAGCCGCCGATACCGCATCGGTGAACGGAACCGAATCGGCCGACGGCACCGACGACGAAACCGGAACGGGAGCCGACGGAGCGGCGGGGACGGCAGGGACGCCGGGGCCGCCGGCCGACTCGAACGCGACGGCCACTGCGACCCCGACTGCCACTGCGAACGCGACTGCCACTCTGAGCGTGATTTCCACTCCGAACGCGACGCTCACGCCCAACGCCACGCTGACTCCGAACGAGTCCGCCACGGCCGATCGATCGGTCGCCAACGGGACGAACAACGAGAGCCAGGTCGTCGAGATCAGGCCGACCGGGTTCGAGTGGACCGGCGCTCACGGCGCGGTCCGGTACACGTTCATCGACACGAACCTGAGCGACGGCAGGGGGCGCTGGGTCGAGGAGAGCTACCAGCTCAGGGACGGCCCCTACCTCGGGTCGCGCCTCCACGTCCGGGCGTACGCGTCGCCCGAGGACGACTGGACGGCGCTGCAGGTCCACGCGGACTACTGGGACTGGTTCCGGCTCCGCCACACCGTGCCCGCCACCCGGGGACCGGTCAGAACCGTCGAGTCCAACTTCATCGGGAAGCCGTACGTCGGTGACGTGAGCCGGGAGTACTACGGCATCGAGGGCGGCGGCAGCGACGGCTGGCTCTCCGAAGTCGAACTCGCCCCGACGGTGCCCGTCTTCTCGTCGCTCCGCGGCGTCGCCGCGCTGGCCGCGCTCGGCCTGCTCGGCGCGTTCTCGACCGACACGCGAACGGCGGCCGAACGGACGTATCGGTGGCTCCGGCGGGACGCGTACCGGCAGCGCGGCGGCATCCTGCTCGCGGGGCTGCTGGCCGCCCTCGTCCTCGGGGTCCGCCTCGGCGGTATCGCCGTCGAGACGACGTTCCCGGGACTCCACCCGAAGCTCATCGTCGCGGCGCTGTACCCCGTACTCGCGCTCGGGATGCCGACGGTCGCCTCGATGAACGGGTTCACGAGCGACATCGACCCGAGCGCGGCGTTCGGCTTCGTCGCCGTCGGGGTCGGCGCCGCCTTCGTCCTCGACTTCGGCGTGATCGGCGTCTCCACGGTCCCGATCGGTCTCGTCCTCCACCGGAGCGGGCTCCTCGTCGCCCTCGGCCTCGTCGCCGCGGGCACGGCGCAGGGCGGCCCGTCGGGGCGATACCTCCGACTGCTCGGAATCGGCGCGTGGGTCGTCGGCCTCGTGCTGCCGCTGGTCAGCCTGCTGTGAGGGCGGCGACTGTCGGAACTCCCGCAGGATCGGCCAGGTAGTACTGGATTACCACGCTCCGGGTCCGGCGGCTGGTCGGCCCTGAAGGCGACCCGTCCGGGTCGGTTCCGCGAGCAGTCGAGCGCCCGTGTGCTCCTCGCGGTCCCCGGCGAGTGGCTGGACTCGTTCGAGGCCGAGAACGCGACGGCGGCCGGACAGTCCGCGACCGAAAACCGCTCGTCAGCCCGTAAGTTTCACCTACCCGGCCGTTTCGCCAGTGGAACGATTTATTTACTAGGTACCGAGTAAGTCGCTCGAATGGTCTCGCGGCGGCGGACGGTCGCGGTCACGCTGCTGTTGCTCCCGGTCGTACTGGCGGGGCTCTCGGTCGCGTTCGGGCCGGCGGCGAGTGACCCTGCCGGACCCGAGCGGGTCGGGGCGGACCGACTCATCCATCCGGCCGGCGACGACAGTTCCCTCTGGCCCTACACCAGCCGGCGGCAGTCAGTCACGGGGCGGACGCTCGCCATCAACCTCGTCGTCCACGGCGACACGGACGTCGTCCGGGACGTGCTGGAGCACCGCGGAAGCCTTTCGTTCGAACCGATGCGGACCGGGAACGGGACGAGCGACGCTGTCGGCACGAGCGCCGACGACGCCGGGGCCGGGAACGCGAGCCGCTCGGTCGCGGTGACGGACGACGGGCTGGAGTGGACGGACGCCCACGGCGCGGTCAGGTACTCCTACGTCGACTCCTCGCCCGACGACCCCGGCGGACGGTGGGTCCGGGAGAGCTACCAGCTCAGGGACGGCCCGTATCTGGGCTCCAGATACCACGTCCGGGCGTACGCGTCGCCCGAGGACGACTGGACGGCGCTGCAGGTCCACGCGGACTACTGGGACTGGTTCCGGCTCCGCCACACCGTGCCCCGGACGCACGAACCGGCGCGGCGGGTGGAGGCCGACTTCATCGGGGAGCCGTACGTCGAGGACGTCGACCGGGAGTACTACGGCATCCGGGGCGGCCGGAGCGACGGCTGGCTCTCGGTCGTCCACCTCGCCGCGGCCCTGCTCGGCTCCCGCGGACTGGCCGGCGCGCTCGCCTCGACCGCCGCGGCCGGACTGCTCGGCATCGTCTCGTCCGACCGCCGGCTGTCGGTGACGCTCACGGGACGACGACTCGCCCGCGGAGCGGCCGACCGGCGCGGCGGCATCCTGCTGGCGGGGCTGCTCGCGGGACTGGTGCTCGGGGTTCGAACGGGCGGCATCGCGCTGGAGACGACGGTCCCGTGGCTCCACCCGAAACTCATCGCGGCCGCACTCTACCCGGTGCTGGCCCTCGGGATGCCGCTCGTCGCCTCCCGCCGCCGGTTCACCCGCGGCTGTGACCCCGCGACGGCGTTCACCCTCGTCGGCGTCGGGACCGGCATCGCGTTCGTCCTGAGCTTCGCCACGATGGGCGTCGCCGTCATCCCCGTCAGGCTGGTGTTCCACCGGGGCTGGTTGCTCGCCGCGCTCGGGCTGATCGCCGCCGGCACCGCCCGCGGCGGGACGACGGGCCGACACGTTCGGTTGCTCGGGGCGGCGGCCTGGGTCGTCGGCCTCGCGGTGCCGCTGCTGGACCTGCTGTGAGTTCGAACCGTTCGTGAGCCCTCCCGCGCGACTCGACCGCTCGCGTCTCGCTGTGCTCGACGTTCGCGGTCGATGGCGTCGGGGCGTCGCCTCGAAACGCGGTCGCGGGCCGGCGCACGACTCGCTTCGCTCGTCGTTCGCCGTGAACGTCGCGGAGAAGTAGCGGGAGGTAGATTTGAACCACGCCGAGACGTGCTCGCTGACGCTGCGCGCGCCTCGTCCTCTTCAAATCTACCTCGGACGTACACTCCGGCGCACGGCTCGCTCCGCTCGCCGTTCGTATCGTGTGCCGGAAATCATAGCGGGAGGTAGATTTGAACTACCGATCTCCGGGTTATGAGCCCGGCGGAATCTCCTGGCTATCCCATCCCGCTATCGGATTGAACACGGTGGCCGCTTGTAAGGGTTGTGTTTCCAAATCCGCCGCCGTATGCCACTCTCAGCCACGCTCACTCCAGCACGCGCCAGGTGAACACGCTCTCGGCGACGTAGTTCAGCACCATCCCGACCCCGATGCCGATGAGGTTGGCGACGGTCGGCCAGAAGTCCGCGCCGGCGATCACCAGCCGCACGTCGGTCCGCGCGGTCAGCAGCCAGAGCACCGCGAACGCGACCGCCAGCCCGCCGAGCCTGACGAGGTGCGAGCGGGCCCAGCGGCGACCCGCGGCCGCCAGCCCCGCCCCGCCCTCCTCGCCGAACGTGAACCGGTCGTTCAGCAGGAACATGAGCGAGATGGACGTCTCCGCGCCGACCGCCTTCGCGGCGAGTGGCGGCGCCGCCAGCCCCGCCGTGAGCAGCGCGACGATGAGCGTCTCCACCGTCGCGCCGGCGACGCCGACGGAGACGAACTGGCCGATTCGCGTCCCCGAGGCGAGCGTGGCGAGCGCCCCGTCACCCCGTAGGCGGCCGGCGGAGGCGGTCCGGGCGCTCGCGCCCGTCTCGCCCGGGCCGTCGCCGTCGGAGCCGTCCGTCATCGCGGGTCGCTCCCCGGCTCCGGGTCCTCGTCGGGCCCCTCCACGAGCGCGGTCGCGTCCTCGCGGTCGAACAGCCGGTGCAGCCTGTCGTTCCGGATCAGCCGCGCGCGGTGGCGGGCCACGAGCAGCCCCCGACCCATGTCGAGGGTGTCCCTGACGGGCGAGACGGTCGAGCCCGGCTGATCCTCCCACGTGACCGGCACCTCGGTGATGCCGAACTCCAGGGCCGCCGCGACCGCGACGAGTTCGATGTCCCAGGCGAACCCCGGCTCGTACAGGTGGCCCCGGACGGCGTCCCAGGCGTCGGCCGTCGTCGCCTTCGCGCCACACTGGTAGTCGTACAGGTCGGCCTCGAGCAGGCGGCGCGCGACCCAGGCGTAGCCGTCGCCGAGGAAGCGCCGCGCGAACGTCTGGTGGGAGCGTACGTCGGCGTTCGGGTGGCGACGCGAGCCGACCGCGAGGTCCGTCTCGCCCTCGAGTACCGTCGAGACCACGTCGTCCAGCGAGTCGGCCGGCGTCGCGCCGTCGGCGTCGGCGAACGCGAGGACGTCCGTCGAGAGCGCCTCGAACCCCGCGGTGACGGCCGCGCCCTTGCCGCGGCGGCGCGAGGAGACGGCACACTCGACCCCGTCCGGGAGGTCCAGCGAGGCGGGCTGACCGGGGGCGGGCGCGTCGAGTTCGACCCGGAGCTCCGCGGGGTCGAGCACGGCACGGAGGTCCCGGAGGTAGCCGCGGAGCCGCTCCGGTTCGGGGTCGTACGCGGGGACGACGACGCCGACTGTCGGCATGCGCTCCCGTATCCGCGGGGTGGGTAAAAGCCGTGCGGAACGGGCGTGCGGTCGGGGCTCTCCGAACGAATCCGGCGGCGGCCCGACCGGCGGCCGCGGTCCAAAAGGAACTTGGTCGGGCGGGCGACCATGGTACCAAATGGAATACGGTCTGCTCGCCGCGTGGCTCCTCGCCTACGCGGCACTCGCCGCCCTCGGCCTCCCGCTCGCCGCCCGGCTGTTCCCCGAGTCGGCCTCCCGGGGTGCCGGGTTCGCCCTCCCCGTCTCGCTGCTCGTGCTCGGCGTCGTCTCCTTCTGGGTCGGCCACCTCGCGTTCGGCCTCCCGGCGCTCGTCGCCTCGCTCGTCGTCCTCGTCGCGCTCTCGGCGCTCGCCGGCCTGGACCGCGAGGCGCTCCGTCGGGGCGAGTTCGAGCCGGCGGCGTCGGTGAACCGCGCCGCGGTCCGCGACACCGCGCTCGTCTTCCTCGCGGCGTTCGCGCTCGTGGTCGTCATCCGCGGGTTCGACCCGGCCGTCGACCCGCTCGGGGGCGAGAAGTTCCTCGACTTCGGACTGCTGAACTCGCTACTGCTCGCGGACGTGCTCCCGCCCCGCGACATGTGGTTCGCCGGGGAGCCGGTGCGCTACTACTACGGCGGCCACCTGCTGACCGCGCTGCTCGCCATGCTCACCGGCACGTCCGCGGACTTCGCGTACAACCTCGGGCTCGCGGGCTTTTTCGCCATGCTCGTCACTGCGGCGTTCGACCTCGCCGGCAACGTCGCCGCGCGCCGCGGGCTGGGCCGTCGTCGCGCCGGCGCGCTCGCCGCGTTCTTCGTCGGCGTCGCGGCGAACCTCGTGACGGCCGGCTGGGTCCTCTTCCAATACGTCCCGGCCGACCTCAGGGTCCGGCTCGGCGCGACGTTCGGGTTCGACCCGACCCACGAGGCCGCGCGGGAGTTCTCCTACTGGACCGCCAGCCGGGTCATCCCGGGCACCATCAACGAGTTCCCGCTGTTCGCGTGGCTCAACGGCGACCTGCACGCGCACATGACCGACACGCCGTTCCTGCTGCTGGCCGCGGCGGTCGCGTTCGCGCTCTATCGCGCCGGCTCCGGGACCGGAGCCGCCGCCGGGAGCGCGACCGACGGGGGAAGCGTGACGGACGTCACGCGACGCCGCGGACTCCTGCTGTTCGGCGCACTCCCCGTGATCGGCGGCTTCCAGGCGGTCGTCAACACCTGGAGCTTCCCGAGCGTGTTCGGCCTCGCGTGGCTCGGCCTCACGTTCGCGCCGCTCGCGCCGCGAACGATGCTCCCCGGGGTCGCGCGGGAGCGACTCGACGAGGCGACCGGCGACTCGCGGCTCGCTGCCGAACTCGCCCGCCCGGTCGTCGCGGCCGTCCTCGTCGCCGGCGCGGGGCTGCTCGCGGCCGTCGTCGCCGCGCCGTTCCTGCTCGGCGTCTTCGCCACCGGCGGCGGAACCAGGACCGTCGAGCTGCTCACTCCCGACATGCGCTCCGGGCTCGCGGGGCTGATCGCGGTCCACGGCGCGTTCCTCGCCGCGTTCGGCGCGTCCCTGTTCGGCCGCGTCGGCCGCGAACGACCCGTCGAACTGCTCGTCGTCGTGGCGGGGTTCGCCGCGGTCGCGCTGTCCGTCGGGTTCCCGGCCGTCGCGCTGCTGGTCCCGCTGATGGCGACCGCGTGGGTCGCGCTGCGGACCGAGCGCGCCGGGTTCGAGACGGTGCTCGTCGTCGCCGGCGCGGGGCTGGTCCTGCTCGTCGAGGTGGTGTACCTGAACGAGCAGGCCGGGCCGGGCCGGATGAACACTGTGTTCAAGACGTACGCGCAGGTCTGGCCGCTCTGGGCGACCGCGATGGGCGTCGTGCTGGCGAGCTTCCTCGCGCCGGTCCGCCGGGCGGGGGCCACGCTCTGGCCGAGCCCGGGATCCCGGCGGACGGCGTCGTCGCTCGCCGTCGCCGCGCTGGTCGTGACGACCGGGGCGTACGCGGCGTTCGCGCTGCCGGGCCACGTCGGCGGCGGGGGGCCGGCGGGCGGCCCGACGCTCGACGGGACCCAGTTCGTCGAGACGCACCACCCCGGCGAGGCCCCGGCCATCGAGTACCTCGACGAGACGGACGGTCAGCCGACCATCCTCTCGGCCCCCGCGACGGGGGTGTATCCGGGCGCGGCGAACCGGTACGGCCACGGGCCGGGGATGTACCAGTGGGAGGCGAGTCCGGCCGCGAGCCTCACCGGCGTTCAGACCGTCGCGGGCTGGCACCACGAGGTCGGCTACCGCGGGCCGGAGGCGTACTTCGACCGCGTGCGCGACGTCGACGACGCCTACACGATGGAAGAGGAGACGGTCGCGGTGCTGAACGCGTACGACGTCGAGTACGTCTGGGTCGGCCCCGGCGAGGAGATCCGGTACGACGACACGGTGAACTTCGACGCCATCGCCGGCGTCGAGCCGGTCGTGGAGACGCCGACGGTGACGCTGTATCGCGTGAACCGGGACGAGTTGCCCGCGTAGCATCCGGGGGCGTCAGCGGGCGAGAAGAGGCGGTCGCCCGACGGCTCAGACGGCGTAGGCGTACGACCGGTCCTCGGGGACCTCGAACAGCGCGATGTACGGCGTTCCGCTCCCGTCGTCGGGGCACTCCTCGGTCGTCTCGATCCGGAACGACTCGCCCTCGACGTTCGCGCCGTTGACGTAGACGGTGATCGGGTACCGCTCCGCCCCGAACGGGAGCACGTGTTCGTCGTAGCCGCTCTGGACGTTCGCGTGGAGGCTGGCCTCGCGCTCGGGTTCGCCCTCGGGCGACGGCGGGTCGTACGCGCTCCAGTTGCCGGCCGCACACGCCTCGTAGCGCGGCGTCTCGACGCGCTCGGGGAGCGGCGTCGGGTTCGACACGACGAGGGAGCCGATCCGGCTCTCGCCGCGGTACTCCTGCTGGCCGGCGATCTCCACCTCGCTCTCGGGCTGGAGCTCGTAGACGAGCCCGCCGCTGACGACGTCGACGACGAGCACGAGCGCCGCGAACACTGCGACCGCGGCGAGCAGGTACCGCGCCTGCCTTGCGGACACGAATCGGCTGTCCTCGTCGAGGCGGGTGCGGAGCGCGAACAGCAGGCCAGCGATGACGAGCAGGCCGAAGACGGTGGGCGTGGTGCCGGCGCTGAACAGCCCGATCACCTCGAAGAACAGCGCGAGCCCCGAGGCGACGATGACGCCGTAGCCGAGGACGGTCAGCTGGTAGTCGCTCGTGCGCTGGGTGATGAGGAAGATGCCCGCGAGAAACACCAGCACGAGCGCGATCTTCGTCGCGGGCGAGTAGGGGAACTGGACGTTGACGATGAACATGAGCGCGGCGACGGTGGCCACCGCGGCCGCCGCGCCGTTGAAGAGGGTCTCCGAGTTCAGTTCGACCATACGCGCACCTCCGAGGCCTCCGATAAATAGCCCCCGTTGGGACAAAGCGAGGTTTCACACTCGGCTCCGGGGGCGAAGTCGACCCGACCACGCGGCGCGCGGCGGCCGCCCCTCGTGGGCGGCCGAATCGCGCGAGGGACGAGCACCAGAGGCTCGCGAACGCAGTGAGCGAGCCGAGGAGCGCAGGAGGCTGCTCACGCGAGCGGAGCGAGGGTGAGGTCCGAGGAGCTCGCTCCGAGGTAAGGGAGGGAGAGGCGCGGTGCTGTGCAGTTGCGGTACGGTGGGTGGGACTGAACGGGGCCGCGGGGGCTTTCGAGGCGGTCGCCACGACAGGAGAACTACCGGAAGAGCCGACGGCCAGGGCCACCACGAGACCGACCGAGTTACCGGATCGACGCCGACGCTCGCCGTGACGTTCGCTACGACCCGCCATCACGGCGAGCGGCGCAACTCGAGGACGACGAGACGACCGAAAAGGGAACCCGACTCAGACCGCGAGGTCGCCCTTCGATTTCACCACGTCGAGCGCCTCCGCGTCGATGGCGTCGACGTCGAGCCAGTGGGGGACGTACTCGCGCTTCTCGAACGCCTCGCGCTCGGCCTCGGTGCCGATCGTACACCAGAGCTGGGGCTCGTCGGGGCCGTGCCAGTCGCCCTGTCGCTGGCAGGAGAACACCACCTGCTCCTCGCCCCCGTAGTTGATGATGGCATCCGTCCGGATGCCGGGGTCGCCGCGGACGATGAGTTTCTGCATGGTCGCGGGTTCGAACAGTCCGACACTAAGGGTTTCGATACGTGAGCTCGCCTCAGGCGTCCCGGTCCCCGTCGGCCGAATCGGCCGCGTCCGGGTCGTCCGGGGCGGATCCGTCGCCGTCGGCGGACTGGCCGCCGTAGTCCGCGACTCGGGGGCTCACGCTCCGGGGAGTCTCGGCCGTTTCCGGGGCATTCGCGGGGTCGGGGCTTCCGGCCGATCGCATCTCCGCTCGATCCGACTCCGCCCGCCCGCGGACCTCCCGGTCCCACTCCTCGAAGAAGCCGTGCTCGGTCATCGTCGCCATCCCGGCGACCGCCGCGCGGAGGTTCACGCCGACCAGCGGCACGTCCGCGACGGAGACGACGACGTCGGCCTGGAGGACGACGCCCTCCTCGAGCAGCACGTCGAGCAGGTCCGTCACCGCGCCCTCCTCTTTCGTCGGCTTCACCCGGACCCCCCCAGTTCCGGCGCGAACGAGTACGGCGGCCACGGCCCGGTGAACTCCACGTCGAGGTCCGGGTCCGCGACCACCTCGTCCAGTTCCGAGCCGATGGCAGACTCCTGCTCCCTCTGGGCCAGCAGCGCGAGTCCAGTCACCCGATTTCCGGCCGGTCCCTCGTCCAGCACGCCGCCCGACTCGACCGGTTCGACGTCGGCGACAAGCGGCGCCAGTCGCTCCCGGAGGTCGGCCGCCAGTCGATCGTCGCGCTCGCGTTCGAGGTCGGTCAGTCGGCGCTCGTACTGCTTTTCCAGCAGGAACGCCTCGCCCTCGCCCGCCGCGTCGATGCGGGCCCGCAGATCGGACAGTTCCTCGTCGTCGGGGTCGAACTCGCCGTCGACGGTGAGCGTCACGCGGTACTCCCACTTCCCGGCGAACGCGTCGAGGTTGGCCCGGAGCGCGTCGCGCTCGGACCGGAGCCACTCCCGGACCGCGTCGTCGTCGCCCTCGTGGATGGTGTCGAACCGGAACGGGAGCGGCGTGCCGAACGCCTGCCCCGCGGCGTCGACGACGCGCTGGTGGGCGAGCAGCCACCGCTTCACCCGCCGGAGGTCGTCGCTGTCGAACGGCTCGCCCCGGGGCTGGACGACCGCGCCGACGCCGTCCGACCCGACGACGTACGGCTCGCCGCCCTCGATTCCCTCGGGGGAGAACTCGCGCGCGGCGTCGACGCCCTCCCTGTCGGCGCGCTCGCCGTCGCGTTCGGCGCCGGGACCGCTCGCGTCGACGACGCAGTAGAGGTACCGCCCCTCCGCGAAGCCGACCTCAGTCATCGCCCCTCGCGTCCGGCGTTCGGCTTCCCTCCTCCCGGTCGAGCGACCGGACCGCGTCGCCGACGAGCGAGTCGAGGTCCCCCCTGAGCCTCTCGACCTCCCCCTCGATGCCCTGTGTCTCCTTCATGTCGTCCAGTTCCGCCTCGATGGCGGCGAGTTGCGCGCCGACGCGCTCGACTTCCTCGTCGGTCAGGTCGCCCCGCTCCATCCGGCGGAGCGCCTCCCGCTGGAGCGCCTCGACGAGGAGTTCCACGACCGTCACGACGAGCGCCGTGACGCCCGAGGCGTCGTCGCCGTCCTCGCCGTCGACGTCAATCCTGGTCATCGGCCTCCGGCACCCCCTCGGGTTCGGCGTCGGGGTCGGTCTCGTCGGTGGCTTCCTGGTCGGCCGCCTCGTCTCCGTCGTCCGGATCGCCGCCCTCGCTCCTTACGCCGGCATCCGGATCGTCCTCGATTCGCAGGTCCTCGAGGTCCGAGAGCCGCGTCTGGCCCTCGGGGCGGTCGCGGACTGGCGGCACGTCGGCGGCCGCGGCGACCCGGTCGGTGTCGGTGCCGGCGGGGAACCGGAGGCCGTACTCGGCGGCCGTCTCGAACGAGGCGAGCGCGGCGCGGAGTTCGACCGAGAGCAGTTCCGTGTCGCCGACGCTGACGACGACGTCGGCGTTGATGACGAGTCCCTTGTCGAGGACGAGTTCCAGCGTCTCGGCGAGGCCGTCCCTGCTCCGGGTCGGGCGCGTCTCACTCATCGTCGCTACCCTCCGTTCGGTCATCGCTCCCCTCCGGTCGGTCGTCGTCGCCGGCGTCGTCCCGTTCGGCCGCCGCCTCCTCGAGTCGTCTGCCGTAGAGGCGGCGCTTGTTCGGCGCTGTCGAGTACTTCGTCTCCCTGGGAACCGTCGAGTAGCGACCGGCCGCCCGGTGGCTCGGCCGGGCGGCGGGCATGGTCGAGGCGGCGGTGGGGTTCCGGGAGTGGACCGTCTCGCGGCGGTCGGCCATCCGCGCCCGGTTCTCCGCCCGCAGGTCCTCCAGTTCGGTCCGTGCCGCCAGGAGCGACTCCCGGAACGACTCGACGCCGTCCATCACGGTGGATTGAACCCGCTTCTCGGAGAGGTCGTCCGCCATCCCGTCGGGGACGTCCTCCATGCCGAGATCGTCCTCGGCCTCCACGCCCGGTAGTCCCTCATCTTCGTCCCCGGCGTCTGCGTCGTCCCCGAGGACGTCGACGTCGTCGGCCTCGTCCTGGAACTCGCGGATCTCCCCCCAGAGGTCACGAACGTCGGTCGCCTCCCAGAGCCCTTCGAGATCGAGCACCGCCAGCAGGTCGCGGACGGAGATGTCCCCGTCCGGATCGAGCATCGCCCGGACGTCGTCGACATCCACCTCGTCGGTCTCGATCGCTGCCGCGAGCGTCTCCGGGTCGGCCGTCGAGACGACGTCCTCGAACTCGTCGACGGCCTCGATCAGCTCCCGGAGTTCGCCGACCGCGCCGCCCTCCTCCTCCGGGAGTTCCTCCCGGAGCCACGACAGCAGGTCGTCGACCTCGGCGAGGTGCTCGTCCAGCCTGTCCAGTTCCCGCTGTGCCAGGTCGTCGAGGTCAGCCAGGCGTGATTCGAGATCGGTGGTTGTGGTGGTGGTCATTGGTCGGTGAGGTGGACGGTGAGGACGTGGTTGTTCAGCGAGGCGGCGACGACGTGGTCGGCACCCTCCAGCGGCACGCGGGAGAGCACCTGCCCGTCCGCGCCGACGACGAGTTCGTCCCGGTCCGGGTCGACGCCGCAGGTGAGGTCCTCGGGCGCGACGCCCGGCAGGTCGACGGTGACGAGCAGGTCGTCCCCGTCGCGTACGGCGCTCGCGTGGGCGTCCGTCCCCGACGGCCCGGTCGACCCGCGACTCGGCCGGCTTCTGCGGTGGGGTGTGGCCGGGCCGCTCGGTCGGTCGGGGCCGGTGCGGGCCGAGTAGCCGTACGAGATCCGGCCGCCGCGACGCTCGCCGGAGGTCGTTCCGCCGTCGAGCAGGTCGACGGCGAACTCGTGGAGGCGGTCGCCGAGCGACTTCGGGCCGTCCCGGTCCGACTCCGGCGCGTCGACCGGGCCGACGGCATCGACCGGGTCGACGGGGACGTCCGGGTCCTCGTTCGGCGGCGGGTGCTCGCCGTCCCACGTCTCCCCGGGGTCGTCGGGTCCGTCGTCGGCCGCGTCTCCCTCGGCGTCGTGCCGGTCCTCGGATCGGTCGCCGGGGTGGTCCGACGCGTCCTCGCCATCACGCCGGTCGCCGGAGTCGTCCGGCCGGTCGTCGGGGCTGTCCTCGACTTCGTGGCGGTCCTCGGGGTCGTCCTCGCTCATGAGCGCACCTCCAGTTGCTTGTTCGCGTACTGTTCGCGGGCCGCCTCGGCGGTGTCGAGGTCGGCCTCCAGCTCCGCCTTGCGGCGCTCGTACTCCGACTCGGGGCGCTCGCCGAGTTCGTACAGCAACTGGTTCTCCTTCAGGTCGTTCCGGATGGCCTCGACGTCGTACAGTTCCTCGACGGCCATCGTCTGCAGCACGTCCAGCACCGTCACGAACGGCTTCAACAGGAGGTCGTCGAGCAGGAACGTCATCGGTCCACCCCGATGTGGACGTCGACGAAGCTGTACGGTGCCCAGGGGCCGCTGTACTGGACGACGACGTCGTCGCCGAACGCCCCGCGGAACGCCTCGACCGCGTCGTCGAACGCCGGGACGTCGTCGCGGTCGACGAGGTACGAGCGGTTCACCACGAGGCGGTCGCTGAACAGCTCGTCGTCGTCGCGCCTCTCGCTCGCGTCGTCGAACCGCCCGGCCGCCTCGCGGACCGCCTCGCGGTCGGCCTCGCCCTCCGCGTCCGCGAGCACCTTCACCCCGAGTTCGACCGTGCCCTCGACCTCCCGGAGCGACCGACGGAGTACCGGACGCGCCTCCCTGAGGAGGTTCTTCAGCGTCCGGCCGCTCTTGAAGGCCATCCCGTAGCGCATCGGAACCACCGTGCGGTCGCCGTCGCCGGTGAGTACGTCCCGGAGCACCTCGTCGTGACGCTCCACGTCCTCGTCGGTGCGCTCGGGGTCGGTGGTGTCGATGTCCGAGACGATGCCCGACAGCGGGCCGTGGGAGACGGTTCGTACTTCCGGGGCGCCCGCGACCGCGTCGGTCTCGAACCGGAGGTCGGTCGCGTCGGTGACGCCGTACAGGTACAGGTGATCACTCGACATGGTGTGGCGAGGTGGTGGCGTGCGTCGGGGCCGCGGCCCAGCGACGCCGGGTCGCACCGTCCGCAGCGGTTCGCCGGACCGGTTCCGGGCGCTCGGTCCGGCCGACTGTTCGCTCGCAATCTTGTGCGGGAAGACAGTAAAGTGGTCGGGCGGTCGCGTCGCCGTCTGGTAACTTCCCGAGTGACAACTGGCCTAAACGCCTATTCACGTCTCCCCCGAATCGGGGAAGGCCCCCATGGTAGAAACCGGAGCGAACACGTCGAGTCTCGCTGACGTTCTCGACCGTGTGCTCGACAAAGGGATCGTTATCGACATCTGGGCGCGCGTGTCCGTCGTCGGTATCGAGCTACTGACCGTCGAGGCACGCGTCGTCGCGGCCTCCGTCGACACCTTCCTCCAGTACGCGGGTGAGATGGCGAAGATAGAACGCGCGGAGGACTCCGGGGAACTGGAGGACCTCCGCGAGCTCGAGGTCACCGGCTCGGGCTCCTGACGGCCGCCCGCGTTTCGACCGACTGACCGATCGGCGACCTGACCCACCCACCAATGGCAACCAAACAGGACACGACGCAGTGTCGCGCGCTCACCGAGGACGGCGAGCGCTGCACGCGCCCGGCCGGCGAGGACGGCTTCTGCTACCAGCACGGCCCGGAGGACGAGACCGTCGACGACGCCGAGGGCGGCGACGACGCCGCGAACGCCGACCGCGAGGCCGAGGTGCAGGCGACCGACGGCGGCGACGGGAGCGGCGGCCAGTCGAGCGTCCGGACCGGGGCGGGTGACGGCGACGTCTCGGGTCTGATGGACGTGCGGGTCCACGTCGAGGCCATCACGTCCGACGTCGTCGGCGCCCCGCTCGACAGGATCATCGAGATCGAGCGGCGGGACGACGAGGGCTGGCTGGTCGTGATCGAGGCCGTCGAGCGGAACGCCATCCCCGACACCGAGGACCTGCTGGGCCGGTACGCCATCAGGCTGGACCAGGACGGCGCAGTCGACGGCTATCGGCTCCGCGAGCGCTACCGCCGCGGCTCCGACATCGACGACGGGTAGCCGACCGGCCCCTCGACCGTACGAACTCGGCGAAAAACACCCGGCTGCGGGCGCTTACGTCAGCCGCTTTCTGAGGTTGTTCAGCGTGATGCCGCCCTGGAGGAGGTGCGACGCCGCCCCGTACCGCGGCGCGATGGTCGCCGCCCCGAACAGCAGCGCCGCCTGCTTCCTGTTCCCCTTTCGGAGCGCGTTGCCCGCCTGGACGAGGATCGACGCGAGGTTGAGTCTGGTCAGCGTGTTCGAGCCCGTCCCCGCCAGGTCGATTGGTTCGTTGCTCACGTCCACGCTACGGGAAGCGATGGGAAAGGAGCGGGCCTGCCAATACAAGGCGGGTGAGGACCGGCGCGTGGCGTGACCGGGGCGCGGGGCGGCCACTCGTCGCCGGTCGTTCACTTCCGCCCCGCTTCCGTCCCCTTTATCCGCGCCCTTCTCCGAGTTTCACCAGCAATGCCGGGTAACCCGAAGGGCGACCGCCGCGAGCGAGAACTCGTCAACCGGCTGGACGAGGCCGGCTTCGCGGTGATGCGCGCGCCCGCCAGCGGCTCCTCCACCGACCGCGAACTGCCGGACGTGCTCGCGGGCGACGGCGACGTCTTCTACGCCGTCGAGGCGAAGTCCTCCTCGGGCGACCCGATCTACCTGACCGGCGAGGAGGTCGAGGCGCTCATCTACTTCGCGCGGAACTTCGGCGCGGCACCCAAGGTCGGCGTCCGCTTCGACCGCGAGGACTGGGCGTTCTTCCACCCGAGCGACCTCCACACGACCGACGGGGGCAACTACCGCGTCAAGAAGGAGACCGCGGTCGAGGACGGGGAGTCCATCGCGGACCTGAAGGCCGCCGGCGAGGCGTCCGGCAGCGACCGCTCGGTGGCCGAGGTGCTCAACGCCGTCGAGCAGGGCGTCCTCTCGATGGACGAGGCCGAGGCGATGCTGGAGTAGTCGGTCCGTATCGAGGGCCCCGGATCGGCGCCCCGAGTGGACCCGAACACGACCCGGTTGCCGTCGCTCAGACCCCGACGACCGCCAGGTTCGGCCTCAACGCCGCCGGGACCCGAGCGAGCCGCGAGGCGGGAAACGAGTAGCGCCTCAGGCCCGCGACGTTCATCCGACCGTTCTCGGTGACCGCGCGGCCGACGTACACGGCCTCGATCACCGGTTCGTGACCGCCGTACTCCGCGTTCGAGCCGTAGTCGGCGACGACGGTCCCGTCCTCCGTCTCGCGCTCGTCCGCCCGCTCGCTGGTGACGCGCGTGACGAGCAGCAGGCTCCGGGTCTCGCGATCACGCACGAACTCGCCGCGTTCGGGGCTGTGGGCGGGACAGAGGTAGCTCCCCCGGTCGACGGGGACGAAGACGGACTCGCCACAGACCGCACAGACGCCGTCGCGTTTGCCCGGCGGGGGGACGAGCCCCTCGTTGACCTCCATCGCGACGCGGCGGAGGTGCTTGCAGCGGGCCCCGCGGAGCCGGTAGTCCGGGCACGTACAGGAACGGCCGTCGAGGTCGACGACGTAGCTGTCGTGCTCGGTGTCCACGAGGTAGGTGTCGTCCCTGAGCGCCCGGACCGCCATCGGTTCGCGGCGGGCCCGCCCGGCGCGGCCGGTGAGGCCGTCGTCGGGGAGGGTGTGACGGGCTGTGGACGCGGATGTGTGTACTGAGTGCGTCATCCCGTATCGGGACGAACTACGCGCTCGACGGACCTAAACCCTCGTTTCGGGTGCAGTCTCGGCGCTGATACTCGGGCGAGACGGGAGCATCGGCGGGGGTCGAGCGGGGCGGTGAACGGCAGGTCGGTACGAACGGTCGATGGCGGGAAAGCCCGAGGGGGAGCGCATCGACCGGGCGTCCGGACCGGAACCGACGGCGGGTACGGGGCCGCTTCGAAGCCCTTTTGCCGGGTGCCGGGGAAGGCCGGCGCATGGAAATCGACGCGGAGATGCGCCGGAAGATCGCCGTATCCGTCGGCGCTGTCGGCGTGTTCATCGCGCTCGTCGTCACGGTGGGGAGCCAGTTCACCAGCAACCACCACCTCAACGAGACGGGCGGGTACGCCCTCGTCGGCATCGTCGCGCTGTTCGTCGTGCTGATGGGACTCGTCGGCCTGTTCCTCGACCGCTCCTAGCGACCGCGAACGCCCGGTTCGACTCCTCCCGACCGCACGGCGTCACGGTTCGTTCGCCTCCGAGCATCCTGCTCGCGGACCGCCGGGGCCGAACGGGGACGCGGGCGTCAGTTCCCCTTCGACTCCGCGACCGAGTCGTCCGTCCGCCGCCGGTCGCGCCAGTCGATCACCTCGTCGGCCTCGCGGAGCCGCCGGGCGTAGAACTCCAGCGGGTGGGGCGCGACGCGCCGGTGGTCGTCCTCGTCGTCGCAGATCCCGTACGCGCCGAGCGTCTCGCAGGAGGGCGGCGGGTACTGCGCCCCCGACTCGTCGCGGAGGGACGCGAACTCGTCGGCGACGTCCTCGGGGGAGAATCCGCCCTCGGTGAGCGTCACGACGCCCTCGACGTCCAGGTTGAGGCCGGCGAGAAACGAGAGCAGCGCGAACCGCTCCTGGGGGTCGAACTCGTCGCCCTCGCCGTTTCTTGCTCGGTCGAGCAGGCGGGAGAGGCACGGCGGGAAGTGCTCGGGCGCGACCACGTCGAGGTCGGCGGTGGCGGCGCGGTCGGCGAGCAGGTCCCGGAGGTCGGCGATCTCGGCCTCGAGTTCGTCGGCCAGTTCGTCGCTCACGCCTTCGAACGGCAGCCCTTCGGCGACGCGCTCGCGGACCGCCTCCCGGAGCACGCGAAACAGTCCGTCGCGGGGGACCCGGACCTCGCCGTCGGCGAGTTCGCGGTTCACCAGCCGCCAGTCGTCGCCCCAGCGCGGGTCGACGTAGCCGAGGTACGCGCCGACGCCGAGGTGGTACCACTGCGGATCGGGCGCGCCGGCGGGCGGGTCCTCGGGGCGCGTGCGGTCGGCCAGGTCGAACTCCCGGAGGAGCGCGTCCAGGTCGGTCCGGGAGGGGTCGGGCGGCCCGTCGTGTGCGAGATCAGTGGTGAACCGCTCGTGGGCGGTCCGGGCCTCAGCCTCGGCGTACTTTTCCACCGCCGCGGGCGAGTCGAGCAGCGAGACGAGGATGCGCGCGAGCGGATACGAGAGCAGTTCCTCGCGGGCCTCCCAGTCGCGGGGCGACTCGGACTCGGTGGTGCCCTCGACCAGCGCGCGCTCGACCCGTTCGCGGCCGCGCTCGACTGCCGGGTCGCGCTCGGCGACGAGCGTCGCCAGGTCCACGCCCGCCGCACTGACCGCCTCGCGGGCGGTCGCAAAGAACGGGTAGCGGGCGTTGCGCGGGTCCATGCTGGATGCGGGGTTGCGAGCGGGGTGGGTTAAGCGCGACGGTCTCGCTCATGTGTGGTCGGTTTCGGTACTGGTTCGGCTCTCGTTCAGTTCGTCGGTTTCGGCTGCGTCGACAGCCGCGGGTGCTTTCGAGACGGTCGTCAGCACGCCCGAGACAACACCGCGGACGACAACCACGTGGATCCACACCGACGCCCCACACCACAACACCGCGGAACACACCTTCGCAGTTTACAAGAGTATGGGGCGGTACACCCGTGGTATGAACGTAGCCGACGCGATGACGCCGCGGGCGGAGTTGGTCACCGTCTCGCTCCCTGGCACCCGCGACGACGCGCTGGAGTACCTGCAGGAACACCGCTTCTCGTCGGTCCCGGTCGTGAAGGAGTCGGACGCCGGCGAGACGTACCGCGGGCTCGTCTCGCGTGACGACCTCATCGAGCGCCCCGACGAGGACCAGCTGGCGCTGCTCATGCGGGACGTCCCGACGGTGACCCCGACGACGAACCTCCGGGACGCCGCACAGCTGATGGTCGGCTCGCGGATCCGCCGGCTCCCGGTCGTCGAGGAGAACGACGGCGACGCGCTCGCGGGCATCGTCACCGTCACGGACGTCGTCCACGCCATCGCCCACGGCGACGCCGAGACGGAGGCGTCCTGCGGCGACGCCGCCGGCGACGACGTCAACACCGTCTACAGCGGCGCGCCGCTCCCGGTCGCCGAGCGGGAACTCTACTTCGCCAACGTCCCGTACGCCATCGCGCTCGACGACGAGGGCGAGATGGACGGCATGCTCACCGAGGTCGACATCCTGGAGGTCGCCCGGGTCGTCGAGGGTGCCGACGACACCGGCGACTCCATCGCCGACGAGGACGACGACTGGAAGTGGGAGGGCATCAAGGCCGTCGGCAGCGCGTACATCCCGACCCGGAACGTCGAGATCCCCGCCGGAGCGGTCACCGAGTTCATGACCGCGGACGTGCTCACCGTCTCGCAGACGCGGTCGGTCCAGGAGGCCGCCCAGGAGATGATCTCGAACGACATCGAACAGCTCCCGCTGGTGACCGGCGGCGACCTCGCGGGCATCGTGCGGGACGTCCACCTCCTGGAGGCGCTCTGATGGCACGCCAGGCGGACGTCATGGAACTCGCGAAGCGCCGGGGGTTCTTCTTCGGCGCGAACGGCGCGTACGGCGGCGTCGCCGGCTTCTACACCTACGGCCCCAAGGGCGCGGCGCTGAAGGACAACCTCGAATCGGCCTGGCGGGACCGCTTCACCGTGAAGCAGGGCAACCACGAGATCGAGGCCCCGACCGTGATGCCCGAGGCCGTCTTCGAGGCGTCGGGCCACCTCGACGGCTTCGACGACATGCTCGTCGAGTGTCCCGAGTGTGGCGTCTCCCACCGCGCCGACCACCTCGTCGAGGGCGCGACCGACATCGAGGACGCCGAGGCGCTCGGGCCCGAGCGCGTGGGCGAACTGCTCGGCGAACACGACGTCGAGTGCCCGAACTGCGGCGCCACGCTCGCCGGCGAACCGATCGACGAGTTCAACCTCATGTTCGAGACGAGCATCGGCCCCGGCTCGGGCCAGCCCGGCTACCTCCGGCCCGAGACCGCGCAGGGCATCTTCGTGGAGTTCCCCCGGCTGAAGGAGTACGCCCGGAACCGCCTCCCGTTCGGCGTCACCCAGATCGGCCCGGCCTACCGGAACGAGATCAGCCCCCGGCGGGGCATCATCCGCGTCCGGGAGTTCACCCAGGCCGAACTCGAGACGTTCATCGACCCCGAGTCGGACGAGCCGCCACTCGAGGAGGTCGCGGACGTCGAGGTGACGCTGTACCCCGCCACGGAACAGGACGCGGAGGACGGCGAGCCGTACGAGACGACCGTCGACGAGGCGGTCGCGGAGGGCGTCGTCGGCTCCGACTGGGTCGGCTACTACCTCGGCATCGCCCAGACCTGGTACGAGCGCGTGGGCGTCGACATGGACCGGTTCCGGTTCCGCCAGCACCTCCCCGGCGAACTGGCCCACTACGCGGCCGACTGCTGGGACGCCGAGTCGGAGGTGTCGGGCGACTGGGTCGAGATCACCGGCTTCGCCTACCGTGGCGACTACGACCTCTCGAAACACGCCGAGCACTCCGGCGAGTCGTTCACCGTGTTCAAACAGTACGACGAGCCGAAGACCGTCGAGCGCGCGACCGTCGCCCCCGACATGGCGACGCTCGGGCCCGAGTTCGGCGGTCGGGCCGGCGACGTCGCCGACGCCCTGGAACGGCTCGCGGAGCGGGACCCGGACGCGTTCGAGGCCGACGAGGTGACCGTCGACCTCGACGGCGACGAGGTGTCGGTGCCGACCGACCTCGCGAACTTCTCGGTCGAGGAGGTCACGGAGAACGGCGAGCACGTCACGCCACACGTCGTCGAACCTTCGTTCGGCATCGACCGCGTGCTGTACACGCTCGTCGAGCACGCCTACCGCGAGGACACCGTCGACGGCGAGGAGCGCACGTACCTCGCGCTCGACCCGGAACTCGCGCCGACGGACGCCGCCGTGTTCCCGCTCGTCTCGAACGACGACGGTCTGCTCGAACTCGCCGACGAGGTGACCGCCGACCTGCGCGCGGCGGGCCTGGCGGTCGAACACGACGACTCGGGCTCGATCGGTCGGCGCTACCGCCGGCAGGACGAGGTCGGCACCCCCTTCTGTGTCACTGTCGACCGCGACGGCCTGGAGGGCGACGGGCCTGACACCGTCACGCTCCGCGAGCGCGACACGGCCGCCCAGGTGCGCGTGCCGGTCGCCGACGCGGCGGCGGAACTGGAGACGCTGCTCGACCCCGAGTCCGACCGGGCGTTCGAGGACCTGACGTCGGCCTACGGGGCGGTCGAGACCGACGTCGAGACCGCCTGAGATGGGGCGGAATCGATGACGAGCGAACTCGGGCGGCGGGGGGTACACGTCTCCGGGACGGGGATCCCGCTGCTGTACGTGCTCGGGCTGGCGACGTGGACGGAGTTGCGACTGTTCCTCGTCGGGCTCGTCGTCGTCGTCTTCGTCCTGGAGTTCCTCCGGCTCGTCGTCGGGCTCGACCACGCCGTCTACGACCGGCTCACCCGCGAGTACGAGGCCGACAACGTCGCCGGCTACGCGCTCTACATGGTCGGGATGGCGGTCGCCGCGTTCGCGTTCGCCCCGGAGGTCGCCGTTCCGGCGATGTTGATGCTCTCGATCGGCGACCCAGTGTCGGGCTATCTCGGCTCGAACGACGCGACGACGGCGAAGGAACTCGGCGTGCTCGGCGTCATGTTCCTCGTCTGTTTCGCGCTCGCGGTGCCGTTCACGGCCCCCTCGCGCCCGCCGACCGTCGGCGTCGCCGTCGCGGCCGCGGGCGCGCTCGGCGCGACGGCCGCGGACGGGCTGAAGCCGGTCGTCCGCGGCTACGTCATCGACGACAACCTCACCATCCCGCCGGCCGCCGGCGTGGCGATGACGGCCGTGCTGCTGTTCGTCGGCGGCTGAGTCGCCCGGGCACGACGGTCAGGAAGCACGAACCGAATCCGTCGGTCCGCGCTCCATGCGTCGGCCCGTCCAAACCTCCTTTGGCGAGGCGTGCGTTGGTCGACCATGCCGCTCCGGAACCGCGCGGGCGACCCGGTCGATCCCGTCCCGTTCCTCGTCGTCGCCTCCGCGGCGTTCCTCGTCGTCTTCTCGTCGGGACCGATCTACCTGCGGGCGGTGTTCGGGCTCCCGGTGGCGACCGGACTGGTGGTTTCAGCGGTCGTCTTCCTCGTCATCGCCGCGGCAGCCTACCACCGCTACGTCTACGCCACGCGCCCGGACCTCCGGGGGGAGGTCCCCGCGGCGACGCGGTTCCGACGGCTGCTGTACGGGGCGCTGGTGCTCGGCGCGGTGTTTCTCGTCCTGACGCTCTCGCAGGTGGTGTAGGGGCTCCCCGGGACGCCGCTCAGATCGTCAGGATCTGGGTCACCATCCGCTGGGTGAAGATGGCGACGCCACAGCCCAGCCACGTCATCAGGACGAAGTGGAGGTAGGCGTTCGCCTTGTTGCCGCCGTCGATGGTCCGGATCATCACCGACGAGAGGACGGCGTTGAACAGGATGACGATCAGCAGGAGGAACTGGATGAGCGGGATGTCGTACACGCCGGGGTAGATGATCTGCCCGATGCCGCCGGCGTCCTGGACGCTGAACTGCTCGGAGAGGTCCGCGAGGATGTCGACGACCTGGAGGCCGATGAAGAACGCGAACGACGAGGCCGCGGTGATGCCGTACAGCAGGCCGATCATCGTCACGGTCGCCTGTCTGCGCTGCTCGCGCAGCTGCATCACCGTGTTCATGTTCGAGGAGATGAGCTCGCCGAGCATCTTGGGCTGTCCGCCCATCTCGCGCCCCTCGAGGTACATGTCCGAGAACTTCTGGATGAGGTACGACCGCGTGTCGGCGGCGAACGTGTGCCACGACTGGGAGGGATCGATCCGGATGTTGAGCCGGCGGTAGAGCCGGACGATGGCCGGGGTGAGCGAGCCGAAGTCCTTCTCGTGGAGCGTCCGCAACACGTCGCCGGTCGTCGACTGCTTGGCCGACTCCGCCGCACCCAGCGCGCGGACGAATGACGGGAACTCGTCGTCGCGCTCGCTGATCTTGCGCTCCTCGATGCGGAGCATGACGCCGGTGATCGCCATCGGGGTGATCGGCACGCAGATGTACAGCGGAAGCGGCGTCTCGTCGAGGAAGAACAGCATCCCCGGCAGCCCCGGACCGTAGCCGAACAGCCCCGCGCCGACGACGCTCACGAACACGAACGTGAGCCCGACGCCGATGACGAGGCTTCCCCAGAGCCGGAGGTCGGTCGGCGCGCCCTGCTCGGAGTGGAACCACACCGGGTCGTGGGGCGACATCGCCCGGATCATGACGTAGAAGCCGAGCTGGACCAGCATGAACATGACAATGACCGCCGAGACGGTGAGCGTCGGGTTGTCGCCGGTCAGGATCGGGAGCACGATGGCGAACACCAGCGCGAACGTCATCGAGAGGATCATCGACATGTAGAGGTCCTTCATGACCTCCAGGTTCCCCAGCGCGCCCTCGTACACCGTGATGTAGTTCTGGATGACCGCGTCCTGTTCCGAGAGCAGGAACTCCTCGATGGACTGGCCCGCGCCGATCGTGTAGCCGAGCCGGTCGAAGAAGTCCGAGAAGGCGTCGGATGGAACCTCCATGGCCCGGCGACGGAGCGCGTCGTCGAGCGACTGGTTCCACGTGTCGACCAGGTGAACGATGCGTCCCAGTTCGTCCGCGGCGGCGCCGTACTCCTCTTCTGCCGCGAGCGTGCGGAACACCTCCATCCGGTCGATGTTCGTCGTCGACAGCACGGTCATGTGGGTCATCACGAGGTGGAGCTGGTTCTCGATGGCGACCTTCCGGGCGTTGAGGTACAGCTTCGGGTACGCGACCGCGGACCCGAACACGAGCAGGCCCAGCATGGGAACCGGGAGACGAACCGACAGCGGGAACGGCAACAGGACGGCCCCGGCGAGCGTGAGCAGGAAAAAGCCCAGCGCGGGCAGCAGGACGTAGCCCACGTACTGCCGCTTGGGCATGTCCAGCTCGTCGTAGGCGTCCAGCAGCTCGGAAACGAGTTCCGAGAGCGATTCGGGGAACAGGTCCGAGTTCCCGCTGCCGGTGCCGGTGCTCATCTTACCTCACTGAACGGTGCATGTCGAAGGGGAGCCCGTCGACGCCGTCGCGCTGGAACGACGTGATGGCCTCGTTCACCTCGTGGTAGCCGAGGATCCCCTCCTGGATCATCCGGTCGACCAGGTCCGCGCGGAACGAGAGGTCGTCGTAGATGTCGCGGGTGTCCGCGTATCCCAGCAGGGTTGCGATCTGTTCTTCCAGCACGTAGGAGTTGTTCATCCCGCGGAAGACGATCTCGTCCTCGACGGGGTCCCAGTTGAACACCTCGCGGGTGACGACCCCGTCCATCTCCTTGGAGTACCCCTCGATCTCCTGGACCGAGGTGACCCGACGGAGCACCTTGTCGCCCTGCTTCACCCGGTTCTGGAACAGCGCCACGTCGGCGTTGTCCATGAACGTCTCGGGCACGTTGATGGGGTCGGAGGTGAACCGCTGGATCATCGAGACGATGTCGCTCGCGTGGAACGTCAGCATGACCGGGTGGCCGGTCTGGGCCGCCTGGAACGCCATGCGACCCTCGGCGCCACGCACCTCGCCGACGATGATGTAGTCGGGGCGGGAACGCAGCGCGGCCGCGACGAGGTCGAACATGTCCACGTCGTTCGCCTCGCCGCCGTCTCCCTCACGGGTGAGCAGCTGCTGCCAGGTGCTGTGGGGCGGGACGACCTCGGCGGTGTCCTCCGCGGTGTAGATCTTCGAGTCCCGCGGGATGTACGAGAGGATGGAGTTCAGCGTCGTCGTCTTCCCCGAGGCCGTCTCCCCGACCACGAACACCGTCTGCTCGTTCTCGAGACAGAGCCAGAGGTACGCGGCCAGTTCGGGGCTGAGCGTCCCCCAGTTGGTGATCTGGTTGATCGAGAGCGGCGTCTCCTCGCCCTGACGGATGGTGAGCGAGGAGCCCTTGATCGAGACGTCGTCGGAGTAGATGATGTTGATACGCGACCCGTCCGGCAGCGTCGAGTCGACGATGGGGTTCGAGTCGGAGACGGGGTCGCCCATCCGCTCGCCCATGTTGCGCAGCCAGTTGTCGAACTCGGTCGGCGTCCCGAAGTCGACGGTCGTCTCCAGCATCCCGAACACGCCGTGGTCGACGTGACACTCCTTCGGGCCGATGACGTGGATGTCCTCGTTCTCCGGGTCGCGCATCACGGGTTCGAGCGGGCCAAAGCCCACGATGTCGCGGTTCAGCCGGTAGCGGATGTTCTCGTAGGTCTGTTTCGACACCTCGGTCCGGCCGAAGTTCATCACCTTCGAGAGCGGGCCGTACTCGTCCTGCTCCTCGGCGATGACGGTGACGTCCTCGAGCAGTTCCTCGATGAGGTCGTCGTAACCCGTCTCCTGGTCGGGGGCCTCGTGGTGCCCGCTCTTGTTCAGCAGCTTCCCCTTCACGGTGCCGAGCACCTGCTCCTCGGCAGAGGAGAGCGTCGGCTCGACGGCGTAGTACTTCGTGTCCTGTCCGAAGTCGCCGTAGACGTGACAGAAGATGGGGCCGCCGACCGGGTAGAGCACGTTCGGCCGGCGGGCCTCGTGCTCGCCGTCGATCTCGTCGACGAACAGGGGGAACTCGCCGGTGATCTGCTTGAACTTCTGGAGATGCTCCCGGAGGTGCGGGCGCTTCATCGCGAGCTGTTTCAGCTCGCTCGACGGCTTCGCCATCCCCTGGTCGGTCATGCGTTACACCTCGCCGGTCGGCTGTTGGGTCGGGACCCGCTGACGGCCGGGTGCGCGTCCGTCCCCGTCATCACGCGACGCTCCTCGATTCGATGACGATCCCCGTGCCCGAGCGCACGGAGAAGCCGATGGTGTCGCCGACCTGGCTACCCATGCCGGCGAAGCGTTTCACCGAGATGTTCCGCCGCACGTCGCTGCCGACCTCGATCATCTGGAGTTCGAGGAAGACGTCGGCGATCGAGCGGAACGGGCCGATCGCCTCCTCGCCGACCGCCGAGGGGTCGACCGTGAGAACGATGACCTTCCCGTTGGAGATCATGTCCCGGAAGAAGGAGATGATCTCGAGGGCGGCCTGTCGCTCCTCGTTGTTCCGGACGAGCGCCTCGAAGGTGGGGTCGTTCCGGAGGATGGAGTCGAACGTGTCGAGGATGACGACGTCGGAGTTCCACATCGTCTCGGCCTCCATCAGCCGCTTCAGCAGCTCCTTCCGGTCGCCGTCGTCGTCGGAGAACGCCCCGCCCGAGTCGAAGTCGGCAGCGAGGAACAGCAGCTCCTCGTTGAGCAGCGGCTTCGTCACGTCGTACTCCAGCGAGTACATCTGGTCGATGAACCCGGAGACGGTCAGCTCCGTCGAGAGCAGGGTGACGCTCGCGCCCTCGTCGACGAGGCCGTAGCTGAACCGCTGGGAGAGCGCGGACTTGCCCGCGCCGTAGTCGCCCTCCATGAGGACGATGCTCCCGCGCGGGATGCCGCCGCCGAGCTCCTTGTTGAGCTGATCGCGCTCGGGCAGACCGATGGACAGGAGGTTGTCCCGTGGGCTGTTCCGGCTCATGTGCGGAACTGCAACACCTCCTCGTCCGCGTTGACCACCAGCTTCACCCGGTGGTCACCGGCCGGGAGGTCCGGCGCGTGGACGGACACCTCCACGACCTCCCCTTCGACCCAGCTCGTTCCACCCTCGACGGGCGAGACCGTCACGTTCGTCCGGTACTGCCCGTCGAGCAGCACGTCGAACGTGGAGGCGTCCGCCCTGAGCGTCGAGGATCCCGTGTTCCGGACGTACAGCGTCACGTTGCCGTTCCCCGAGGCGTTGTACACCCCCGCGGCCGGGTCCGAAACGATCTCCATGTCCGTGCGCACGTCCTGTGCGACGTCGAGCGAGCGCGCGCTGACGGCGTCACCGAGCCTGGTGACCTCGCTGGTCAGGGTCCCGGCGACGGAGGCCGCGACGAGCAGCGCGGCGATGAACAGCACCATCTCCGCGACGCCACCGCTCGCCATCTAGATCACCTCCACGGTCGTGCTGACCCGAACGCCGTGGTCCACGACGACCGTGGTCCGGTTCGGCGCCGGCGTCAGGTCGGCCTCGAAGCTCGCGGTTTCGCCGGGGAGCCAGACGCCGGTCGCGTCGTCTCCCTCGACGCTCACGTTCGTCGAGCGGTACGCGTTGTCGGCGAGGAGGTCGACCTCGTCGACGTCCAGTGCCGTCGAGCCGTCGTTCGTCGCGTTGACGACGAGCGTGTCGGCGGCGTCGTCGTAGGTGGCGTTGGTCACGGTGATGTCCGTATTCTGCTGGTCGAGCGCGCGGTCGTTCGCTGCGTGCTGTGCGTCGGTGACGAGTTCGGCCCCGTTCGCCACCGCGGGGTAGAACGTCCCCGCAGCGATGAACAGGCCGAGGAAGACGACGGCCGTCGAGGCGCTAACGCTGAGGCCCATGGAGGCCCCCCGAGAGCTGCGGCCAGCGGTCGATGACGACCGACTCGGCCGTCGCGTTCGTCAGCTGCATGATGTACTTGAGGCTCTGGGTGTGGTGGTCCAGATCGAGCTCCGACGTGCCGGGCCGGTCCATCAGGTTCCGGTCGATGTCGCCAAAGCCCGAGAGGAACGACTTCAACTGGTTCGCCACCTCGGCGTCCACCCAGTCGACGCGCTCGTAGTAGTTCACGGCGCGCACCGCGTCGGTGGTGCTCGACTCCTCGACGAGGAACTCCAGCCACTCCATCACCATCAGGTCGCCCACGTAGTCGCCGGGCAGGCTGGTGAGATACGGCTTCTGTGGCCCCTCGGAGAGGTCGCCGTCCTCGACGAACTCGAAGCCGCCATCGCCGTTCTCGGCGGGCGTCGGGTCCGTCGGTGCCGCCGTCGACGCGGGCTCCTCGTCGAGGGCGTCCTCGACGGGGTCCTCGTCCATCTCGTCGAGCGGGAACTCGTCCCCGGCGTCGTCGGCCCCGTCGATCGGGGCCTCCGCCTCCTCCCCGCCGGCCCACTCCGCGTCGCCGGACTCGTATTCGTCTTTCAGTTCACTGAAGCTCTTGCCGCCGCCGTTGTCGCTGGCCATGGTTTCGTTGTCAAGGTCGTCGTCTTCGTCGTCTTCTTCGTCGTCCAGTTCGTCCAGATCCTCGTCGTCCTCGTCCTCCTCGCCGTCCACGAGTTCCTCGTCGAAGAACCCCTCCGCTTCCGCGTTGGCGAGGTCCTCGTCGAGTTCCTCGGCCTCCGGGTCCTCCTCGTCCGCGTCGTCGTCGAAGAGGCCGAACGACCCCTCCCCGCCCAGTTCGTCGCCGGACATGCCGCCGGTCTGGACGTCGTCGACGAACGGGTTGATCCCGCGCGTGACCATCTCGTAGATGTCGAGCAGGCTCCGCACGTCCTCGCCCATGTCGTCGACCTGCCCGGAGATTTCCTCGTTCTCGGAACGGACGGTGTTGACCGTCGAGGAGAGGCTGGCGACCTCGTTTTCGAGGTCCTCGAGCCGCTTTTCCAGCTCGGCCGTGGCGTCCTCCTCCTCGTCACCCCCGAAGGGGTCGTCGTCGTCCCAGTCGTCCATTCCACCGAGGTCGCCGAGGTCGTCGCCGTCACCGTCCGCGTCGCCACCGAAGGCGCCGCCGTCGTCCAGCAACGGGTCATCGTCCTCTGCGTCCTCGGTCGGCTCATCGTCGTCGCGGAAGCGATCGAGCAGGCTCGCGCCGACGAGGCCGAACGAGGCGAGCAGCCCCAGTTCGACCCCGGCGAAGCCGGCTCCTGCTCCCGACAATGCGGTGAGGAGACCCATTACTGCGATTTCTCCCGCGGACTACCCTTAAACTCTCCCCGTCGGCTATCAGGACAGATAACAGTCGGCTCGAGCGCGGTTGGCCGGGTCCTGCAGGGGTTGCTCACGGTCGGTCGATCCACGGAGCCGGTCGGCTCCCACGCCGGCCCGTCCACAGCCCGTCGAGCTCGTGTCGGTCTCATCGGTCTCGGGCGCTCCCGACGGTCCCGTCGAATCCGCCACCGATTTCGCGTCGCCGCGCCGCTGGTTCAGAGCGGTTCCTCCGAGACGACGGACTCGCGCGACGCCGGTCACAGGACGGCGCTCTCGCCGCCGGCGTAGACGACGTGGAGCCGCCCCTCTGCGGTGTCGAACCGGAGCGACCGCCCGCGATTGCCGCCGGTGTCGGCGGCGACGATGGGAACGTCGTGACGCGCGAGCGCGCGCTCGGCGGCCGCCACGTTCCGTGCGCCCACGGACTGCCCGTCGCCGCTCACGTCGAGTTCGAGCATCTCGGCCGCGCCCGCGAGTTTTGCCCGGAGGCCGCTCGGCGCGGCTCCGCGCTCGGCCAGCTCCGCCACCAGCGCGTCGATCCCCTCGACGACGAACTTCTGTGCGATTCCGGGATGGCTCTCTGCCTCCGGAAGCATCGCGTGCAACAGCCCGCCCGTTCCCGCGGGTGGATGGTAGAGCCCGACGCCGAGACACGATCCCAGCCCGCTCGTCAACAGGACGGTTCCGTCGGTCGCGACCGCCGAGTCTGAGAGGCCGACCTTCCGCCGGGGGAGGTCCCCGAACGGGCGGCCCGCGGACTCACCACCCCGGCCGTCCGGCACGGATGGCGCGTCAGCGTGCCCCATCGAACTCCGGCACGTCGCGGCCGCCGTCCGCGACCGCGGCGTCGATGCGGTCGAGCGCCGCCGCGAGTTCGCGCTGGTTGGGGAGCGCGTAGATGTCACAGCGGACGCCGCCGTCGGGAGTTCTGACGGTCGAGTCGATGATGAACGCGTGCTCCTGGGTCCGGCCGAGTTTGCTCACCAGCGGGCTCATCACGGCAGAACCCATGTCGTGGACGAACTCGGGCGGCGTGTGCTCGATGCTCGTGCCGAGCACGTTCGCCCAGCCGTCGATGAACCCGGAGGTCATGATGTTGCCGAGCTCGCGGAGCGCCCCGCGTTCCATCTCGCCGATGCCGGGGTCGGTCTCGGTGGGAATCATCGACCCGGCGACCTCCTCGGCGGACTCCTCGTCGAACAGGATTGCGAGGTAGCCGCTCGGCTCGCCGTGGAGCTCGAACACGGTCCCGGCGACCGTCTCGTCGCCCACTTCCGAGGGCACGTCCCCGACGGGAACGAACCGGAGCCGCGAGACGTCCACGTCGGTCTCGGTGCCGGTCATCATCGTCACCTTCTCCGCGGCGCTCGCGGCCCCGCGCTTGGTCATCCGATTGAACGTCGGGAGCTTGTCGACCGGAACGGCGTCGCCGGCCGCGGCCGACCCCCCGTCCTCGTGGCCGAGCATGTCCGTGAACCCGGAGTACTCGGGGAGCATGAAGATGGTCAGGTCCAGGTCGGCGTCCATCGAGGACACCTGGGACTCGAACAGGAACACCCCGGCGCGCTCGTCGTCGAACGCCCCGTCGGGCAGCACGTCGATGCCCGACTCGCGGACGTACGACGGCGGCGTCATGTCGATGGCGACGCCGAGGTGGTCGGCCCACCCGTCGATGAACCCGGAGGTCATGATGTTGCCTGCCTCGGTGACGCCGCTGCGGACGAACTCGGGGTCGTCGCTCCCGCCGGGCATGAGCCGCGAGACGAGTTCCGTCGCCGCCTCGCGTTCGAACGCCATGACGGTCTGGCCCGCGATTCCGCCCATCAGTCCGACCTCGACGCCGACGAACTCCTGGCCGGTGAACGCCTCGCGCAGGTCGCCCGCCGCCATCAGCGTCACGTCGGTCACGTCGACGTACACGTTCGCGCCGGTGAGCTGTGAGAGCGAGTCGGCGGCCCGGTCGGCCCCGTCGCGGGCGAGCCTGCTGAACGTCCCCAGCGACTGGATGTCGACGTACATCCCTACGCGGGCACGACGTCGTTGATCGCTTCGAGCACGTTCGGCTTCTGGAACGGCTTCGTGATGTACCCCTCCGCGCCGGCCTTCACCGCGGCCTTCATCTTCTCCTCCTGCCCGACGCTCGTACACATGATGATCCGGGCGCCCGGGTCGGAGTCCGTGATCTCTTCGGTCGCCTCGATCCCGTTACGGATCGGCATCACGATGTCCATCATGACGAGGTCGGGGTCCTGGTCCCCGTACATGTCCACGGCTTCGACCCCGTTTTCGGCCTCGCCGACGATCTCGAACTCCCCTTCGAGAATCTCCCGGAGGAGGTTCCGCATGAACTCCGAGTCGTCGGCGATGAGCACGCTTGTCGACATAGCGAAACGGGGTCGATGGACGAGCATAAACGCTCTCCCCCGGCTATCAGCGGTGAAAACGAGCGGCTGACCGCGGGCGTTACTCCAGCGTGAGGCCGTTCTCTCGCTCGGCGGCCGCGAGCAGGTCGCCGATGCTGTCCTCGGCCGAGAGCCCGTGCCGGGCGACGGCGTCCTCGAGCGCCACCGTCGGGAGTGTGACCTCGGCCTCCATCTCGGCGAGCAGGATCGCCAGCGCGCGTTCGGGCGGCATGTCGTCGCCGCCGGCCGACCGTGCGAACCAGAGCGCGAGCGTCTCGAACACCGCCGAGACGTCGTTCGACACCATCCGGTGGCGCGTGGCCTCGTCGTTCATCGTCACCGTCGCGTCGAACCCGTACGCGTACTCGGTGTCGGAAAGCGACTCGGCGAGCCAGCGGCCGACCGCCGCGGCGTCGACGTCGCCCCCGGTCTTTGTCCCGGTTCCGGGCGCCGGGTCAGTCTCGCTGCCGGCGTTTCGACCGGTCGGCGCGCCGCGTTTCACGCCGCGCCGTGGCTCGGCTGCCCGCTTCGGCGGGCTCGTCGGGGAGCCGGCATCGGCGTCAGTAGCACCGCCGGTCCCCCCGGGTTCCGAGCGCGCCGACCCGGATTCGGGCCGATTACCGGGTTCGTTTCCGCCTCCCTGCTTGGGATCACTCGGTGCGACGTCGACTCTCGCCTCGGCTTCCTCGGCGACCGACCGGGTCCGCTGCTCCCCCGAGCGTTCCGGAGTCCGGTCTTCGGTCGCGTCTCGCTGCTCGTCGGGCTCTCCGGACCGTGGAGCGCGCGGCGGTCCGCCGCCCGCCGAGACCACGTACCGGTCCTCGCCCAGCTCCCGGACGTACTCGCTCCTGCTGATGTCGAGGTCGTCCGGGTCGAGCGCCGGGGCGGCGTGGTCGTCGCTCATGGGTAGGGGTACTGTGTGGCTGCTCAAAAAGGTGTGTTCCGGGCCGTTACAGCTCGACTGCCTGCTTGTTGCCGAGCGAGTCGGGGACGGCGAACCGGATGGTCGTCGTCGCGCCCGACTTGGTGTTGAGCTTCAGCGTCACCTCGTCACCTTCCTGGAGGTAGTCCGGCTTGTCCGCGTTGCCGCTGGCGCTGAGTTCGAACACCATCAGGACCCGGTCGTCCGGGTCGTTGAGGACGGGTGCGGAGTCGTCCGAGTCCTTCACGATGTCGGTCGTGAAGTCACCGTCTCCGGTGTCCACGGAGGCGTTCGTGAGCGTGTAGGTGCCTTTCGGCCCGACCCACGTCGCCGTGGTGTTCTCGAGGTCGACCTCGCCGGCACCCGGTGCCAGCGTCACCGTCACGTTCACGTAGTCGATGACTTCGCTGCCATTGTCCACGGTCACGTTACCGGTCGTGACGACCTCCTGGACGCGGTCGGAGACCTGGCTGGCTGACTGTTCGCCCGTTTCCTGCGCTGTCGACTGGAGGAAGCCCGCGGTGTTGATCAGGACGCCGGCCGCGATCGCGGCGACCAGCACCATCGCGATGAACACGATGAGCGTCCCGATACCAACCTGACCGCGCTCTTCCTCGTCCGTGATTGCTTCGAACATGGGTTACAGCTCCACGGCGTTCTTGTTACCGAGCGAGTCGGGGACGGCGAACCGGATGGTCGTCGTCGCGCCCGACTTGGTGTTGAGCTTCAGCGTCACTTCGTCGCCCTCGGCGAGGGGGCCACCCGAGAAGTCACCGGGAACGAACACCAGCTGGAGGCGGTCGTCCGCGTCGTTGAGGACGGGCGCGGAGTCGTCCGAGTCCTTCACGACGTCCGTCGAGAAGTTCGCCTCGCCGGCATCAGCGACCGTTTCGTTGACCAGCGTGTAGGTTCCCTGCGGGCCGACCCACGTCGCCGTGACGTTCTCGAGGTCGACCTCGCCGGCACCGGGCGCCAGCGTTACGGTCACGTTCACTTTGCCGAGCGTCCCCGCGCTTCCATCGATGTCACCACCGGTCGTGACGACTTCCTGGACGCGGTCGGATACCTGACTGCTCGACTGTTCGCCCGTCTCCTGTGCTGTCGACTGGAGGAAGCCCGCGGTGTTGATCAGGACGCCGGCCGCGATCGCGGCGACCAGCACCATCGCGATGAACACGATGAGCGTCCCGATACCAACCTGACCGCGCTCTTCCTCGTCCGTGATTGCTTCGAACATGTGTTGTTTGCTTACCCTGGTCCCGGCTCGGCTCGGTGCGTCATCACGCGGGCTCTGCTCCCAGCGAATCGGAATTTCCTATTAAACCTGCCCCGCCGGTTTTCAGGACAGATAATTGGTTAGCTTTCCCGTCAACGCGCCGTAAATCGTCGAGTAGGCTGCTGTTACCGCTAAAACCGCTTCAGTTTCAGCGCTGATACGAGCGGTAGCGTGGTCCTACTATCCGCACGGCGTCGCCGTCTCAGTGGCGGTAGGCTTATCACGGTGAGAATCAACCGCGATACTGAATGGCTGGGGACGACGAGGAGATCATCGAGGCGCTCGGGAACAAGTACAATCCCGAAATTCTCGACGCGGCGGGGGAGCCGATGTCGGCACAGGAGCTCTCCGAGGTGCTGGAGGTGCCCATCGCGACGTGTTACCGCCGGATCAACGAGCTCGAGGAGACGGAACTGCTGGAGCTTCACGACCGGCCGCTCTCGGACGAACACCGTCGGATCAAGGTGTACCGGCGGAGCGTCGACGGCGTGAACGTGACGTTCCGCGACGGGCTCTCGGTGGAACTGGAGGAGCGATCGGAGGTCAAGAACAAGCTCGATCAGGTCTGGCGGACGATGACCGACAGTCAGTAACCGGCGCTTCCCTGCCGCCGACAGCTACGGCGGGAACGCGACCCGAGCCGCCACTCGCCCCTTAGAATCCCGCTTCCGGACCCTCGCGCCCCATCATCGAGAAGCCGCCCGCACGCTCGTACACCTTGATCCCGCCGGTGTCGATCTCCATCGGGAAGATGTCGGTGTCGATGTCCTGTTTCCGCATCTTCGCGACCCAGACGTATCGGTTGACGCCCGAATCCGTGGGCGTCTGGATGAAGTAGATGTTGCCGTCGGTGAGGAAGTTCTCGAGCCCGATCTCCGTCTCCGGAAACACGGCGCCCTGCTCGTTGATGAGCAGCGAGGTGAGCCCGTTCTCCTTAAGGATGTCAGAGAACTTCAGCAGGTAGGTGCGCTTCTCCTTCTCGTCCTCGAAGAACAGCTCGAACATCGTCAGCGAGTCGAGGACGAGCCGGTCGTAGTTCGCGTTGGCGAAGTCCTCGAGCAGCGTGTCGATCGCCGCGCTGAAATCGCCCTCACGGAGCATCGTGCTCTTGTCGTACACTTTGATGTCGCCCGACTCGACCAGGTCGCCCCACTCCTCGAAGCCGATGGACTCGGCCGCCTGGCGGATGTCGTCCTCGTTCTCCTCGAAGGAGATGTAGATGCCGCGTTCCCCCTCCTCCCTGACGCCGTCGTAGAGATACTGGATGCCGAACAGCGACTTCCCCGTCCCGGGGTTGCCGCTGACGAGGACCGTCGCGTCCTTCACTAGCCCGCCGTTGAGGATGGAGTCGAGTCCCTCGATCCCCGTCTTGACCGTATCGACCATGTTCCGGATGTGACGCCGGTCTCATAAATAAAAACGGTTGCGCCGCGAGCGCCACGGACGGATCGGGCCAACGTTCAGGACGTGCGATAGTTTTATGCAGGAACACGTCCGCTGGGGCTGTATGACCGACGGGGACGCGCGCGAAGGGGGGGAGCGTCGGTGATGCGGAGCGTCCTGATCGTCGAGGACGAACCGGAGGTCGCGGAGCTGTATCGCGGATACCTCGAGGGAACGTACGACATCACGGTCGCGAACACCGGCGAGGAGGCTCTGGAGCGCGCCGACGAGCAGGTCGACGCCGTGCTGCTCGACCGCCGGCTCCCCGACATCTCCGGGGCGGAGGTGCTCGCGGAACTGCGTGCCCGAGAGCTCGACTGCCGGGTGGCGATGGTCACCGCAGTCGAGCCCGACGTCGACATCGTCGAGATGGGGTTCGACCTCTATCTCGTGAAGCCGGCGACCCGCGACGACATCGTCACGGCGATCGAGCGACTCGACACCCGATCGAACTACGACGCGAAGCTCCGCCGCACCGCCGCGCTCGTCACGAAGCGTGCCGTCCTCGAGGCCGAACGGACCCCGGCCGAGCTCCGATCGAGTTCTGAGTACGACGAACTCCTCTCCCGGATCGAGTCCCTGCAGGGGGATCTGGACGACATCGCCACCGCGTTCTCCCCGGACGACTACCGAATGCTGTTCCGCGATATCGGTTCCTCGAAGTCGATCTCCGAGTCGGCCTGAGTCCCACGTCCGAAACGTTCGGATCCGAAATCACGGCTCCTCCCCGGACAACTGCTCGCCGACGAGCCGGTCGGCTTCCGCGAGGAACGGCTCCCGCTCCCCGGCCGGGATGGTCGCCCCGGCCGCGACGTCGTGGCCGCCGCCGTCGCCGCCGACCGATCGTGACGCCTCGCGCATCACCGCCGAGAGGTCCAGCCCATCCCGGACGAGGTGGCCGCTCCCGCGCGCGGACACTTTCACTTCCTCCGCGCTCTTCTCCGCGAACGCGACGATGGGCCTCCCCCGCGAGACGCCGTCCGCGCCGACCGCCATCCCCGCGACGATGCCGACGATGGTCTCGCGGATGCGCGTCCCGGCGTCGAACCACTGGAGGTGCTCCTCGCGCTCGACGCCCTCGTTGGTGACCCACTGGAGCCCCTCGGAGAGGTTCCGGCGGTGGTTCCGGAGCAGCGTCCGGGCGCGTTCGAGCGCGCCGTCTCGGTCGCCGAGACAGACGGCCAGTCCGACATCGGCCCGCTCGTACCGAGCGGTCGCGTTGAGCAGCGTGGAGAACTCGCTCACGTCGCGGAGTTCGGTCCCGGGTTCCTCGTCGGCGAGCACGTAGGTGGTGCCGACGAGCGAGTCGACGCGCTCGGAGGGAACGCCGGAGGCGACCGCGCGGCGGATGAGCCCCGAGACGACCGCCTGCCGCTCCTCGCCGGTCAGGTCGACCCACCGCCGCCAGTCGCCGTCGGCCTTCAGGTCCAGGTCGAGTCCCGAGAGGAACTCGACGGCACCGGCCTCGTCGTTCGAGATGCCCGGGATGCGCGCCTCGCTGGCGTACTCGAGCAGCTTCGGCAGCGGCCGGGTCTGCCTGCCGTACAGCGCCAGGTCGGTCTCCTCGGCCAGCGCGCCCGCGGCGACGCCGTCGGCGACGACCGCCTCGTTCGCGCCGTGGAGCCCCCCCTCGGAGTCCTGCATGTCGCCGACCGCGCCGACGACCGCGAGCGCCGCGAGGTCGCGGTTGTCCGTGGCTCCGTCTCGCGGTTCGAGCGCCCGCGAGAGCACGTACGCCGCGCCCGCGCCCGACAGTTCGGACGCGCCGTCGATGCCCTCCAGCAGCGGGTTCAGGTGGTACTCCGTCTCCGCCTCGGCGGGCTGGTGGTGGTCGGCGATGATCGGCGTGAACTCGCCCGACGCCTCGTGGTCGGCGATGACGTCCAGCTGGCCGCTGCCGAAGTCGGTGAACAGGACGGTGTCGTAGTCGGTCGCGGCGATGCTCGCGACCTCCGCGGCGTCGAGCTGTTTCGAGAACATCGTCTCGAAGCGGATGCCGGCCCGTTCGAGCGCGCGCGAGGCCACGGCGGCGCTGGTGAGGCCGTCGGCGTCGATGTGCGAGCAGAGCAGCACCCGGTCGGCCGCCCGGAGGCGCTCGGCGCAGGCGACCGCGCGGTCGCGGAGGGCGGGAACCGGGAACTCGCCCGGGTCGGTGGTCGCGTCGGCGCTCGCCATTCGTGTTCGGGGGTGGGTCGCTATCGGGTTTAAACGCTCGCCTCTCATCGGGGTGATCGGTTATCAGGGTTCGAGCGGTGGGTGATGAGATGACGCAGTCCTCGAAAGCCCCCGGGCCCTCGACCCTCCGGGCCTCGTTGTGCTCCTCGTCTCGCTCCCTTCGGTCGCTCGCCTGCGGTGCTTGCGTCGTCCGGGAGGGTTCGAGCGTCCGGCCCCTTTCAGTCCCGCCCTGTCGGTTCACTGGCCGAACGTCGAAGCCTCGATTCCGGGTGTGTACGCTGGGAATCAGCCGGTCGGCGCGCGGCGGCCAAGCGAAGCGCGGCCGCTCGTGCGAGGGACGAGAAACGCAGCGACCGAAGGGAGCGAGCATCGCAGGAGGCTGGGGAGGGCGAGGCGCGGTGGCGGTGCGGTGGGTGGGACTGAAAGGGGCCGCGGTGCTCGGCGCAGGCGCGGACCGACAAGCACCGCAAGGCACGAGCGAAGCGAGTGCCTGAGGAGCGTGGTTCGAAAGGCGCTCGCGCCTTTCGTCATCACGAAAATCTTCGGTTTTCGAACGACAGCGGCCGCACCGAGCCGAGCACCGCGGGGCTTTCGAGGCAGTCGAAGCACCGACCGAACCATCAAACGAACCGAGCGCTGAGAAGCTTTCCAGCGCGAGCGAACCAGTCAGAACACCCTCACTACGGCTCCGGCGGCGACCCCGAGTACGCGTCGTGATCCGTGTAGAAGTTCAACATCGCGAACTTCAGCTTCCCCGGGAGAATATCGATCAGCTCCTCGCGCTCCTCGGGCGGGAACGTCCCGCGCACGGAGTACTTCCCCATGTCGGCGCTCGTGTAGCGCTTGTCGAGCAGCAGCCGAACCCCGAAGTCCTCGGGCGACCGGATGACGCGCCCGAGCGCCTGCCGGGTCTTCCGGACCGTGGGGATCTCGACCGCGTACTCCCAGCCGGCGTCCCGGGAGCGCTCGGCGAACACGCGGTCGTAGGCGTCCTGGACCGCCTCCATCCGCTCGGAGAGGTGCGGGTACGGGACGCCGACGACCGCGACCGTCCGGGCCGCGTCGCCGTCGAAGCTGACGCCCTCCGCGAGCGTCCCCCACAGCGAGGTGAACAGCGCCGCGTCGTCGCTCTCCACGAGCCTCGTCCGGAGGTCCTCCTCGTCCCGATCAGAGCCGTCGAGCAGCAGCGTCCCGAGGTCGGGGTTGTCCGAGAGCAGTTCGTGGTAGCGCTCGGCCTCCGAGTACGACGGGAAGAACAGCAGGCTGTTGCCCGGCGTGAACCTGATGGCGTCCGAGAGCGTCGAGGCCACCGTCTCCTGGGTGTCCGGTTCGTCCCGTTCGGAGGAGAACAGCGCCGGGGTCGACACCGAGTACGTCCGGCGGTTCTCCTCGGGGTAGGCCAGTTCGTACGCCAGCGTCGCGGGCGAGTCCAGGCCCAGCACGTCCTGGGTCACGTCGAACGGGCGCAGCGTCGCCGACATCAGCACCGACGCGTACACGTCGTCGAACAGCGCCGCCGTCACCTCCCGCGGGATGCAGGTGTACAGCTCAGCCCGGCCGTACACCTCGTCGGTGCCGGCGTCACGGCGCACCGACACCATCGGGTGCTGGCCGAGTTCGCCGCCGCCGTCCATCCACGCCGAGACGAACGACGCCGCCGAAAGTAGGTGACACTCCCGCCGGCTCGTGGTCTCGCCGTCGCGGTAGGCGTCCTCGTACTCCTCGTCGAGCCGCTTGCCGAGCTGGAGCGCGAGGTCACACTCCGCCCGGATGCCCTGGCCCTCGTAGCGGTCGAGGAACGCGAGCGTGAGGTCGTCCCGGCGGTCCTCGTTCGCCACGGAGACGTCCTCCCAGTTCTCGCCGACGCGCTCGCGCTCCCCGAACCCGAGGTTCTCGTCGTAGGTCGCCCGGAGCGCGTCCGTGAACGCCCGGATCACGTTCCCGGCGGGCTCGGCGCGCGAGTCGTCGGTCTCCTCGAGCTCCGAGAGCGCCGACTCGAGCGTGTTCTCGGTGAGCGCCTCGCTCGCGTGGTCCCGCGCGGCGCTCTCGACGTTGTGGGCCTCGTCGAACACGGTGATCACGTCCTCGGGCTCGCGGTCCAGCCAGCGGAAGAACTGTTCTCTGATCTGGGGGTCGAGCAGGTGGTGGTAGTTGCAGACGACGAGTTCGACGTCCTCCATCCCCTCCTTCAGGAGTTCGTACCCGCAGAGACCCTGCTGTTCGGCGTACTCGTACACCTCCCCCGGCCGGCGAACGTCCCGGAACAGCCACGAGAAGAACTCGTCGGTGTCCGCGGTGAGGTTGTTCAGGTAGTGCTCGCAGACGTTCGTCGCGTCCTCGATCTCCGTCTCCAGCCGCTCCAGTTCGTCCGCGACCGCCTGCCGGGCCTCCGCGGCGGAGCCGGCGGAGGCGCCGCCCGTTCCCCCGTCGCCACCCATACCGCCTCCGCCGCCCGTTCCGCCCCCGCCGTCCCGCATCTCGTCGGTGAGGTCGTCGAGTCGCCGTTCCAGTTGCTCCCTGTCCTGCCGGTCCTCCACGAGCGACCGGGTGGTGTCCCGGAGCGTCTGGCACTCCTGGTAGTCCACGTCGATGTGACACATCGAGGCCTTCCCCTTGAACACCGACGCGCGGATGGGCTCGGTCTCGTTGATGGCCCTGGCGTCCTCGACGAACTGGCGCATCTGCTGGTGGACGTTCGTGGTGATGACGACCGTGCGGTCGTGCTCGCGCGCGTGCGAGAGAGCCGGCACCAGCGCAGAGAGCGTCTTCCCGGTGCCGGGTGCGCCCTCGAGGAGCACGTCCTGGCCCCGCGCGAGCGCGTTGCCGACCCGATCCATGGCCTCCCGCTGGTTCGGGTACGGCTCCTCGTACGGGAAGAAGCGCAGGTGGTCGTCGGTGGTCGACACGGTCGTAGTAGCGTGGCATCGGATTTCAACGCTCGGGTGTTCTCCGGCCCACCAGCGGCAGGTCCTATAAAACGCTACGGCCTCCGTGCGTGCGGCGTGCGTGGCCGAGTCACGGTAATATATGCCGACAAAGACGTGAAACACGCATGGCAACAGATACCAGCACACAGACTGGCGTGTCGACGGAGAACACGGAGTGGCGCGGCGGCGTCCTCGCGGGACTCGCCGGCGGCGCGGTCATGGACGTGCTGCTGTCGGTCATGATGACGCCCGTCATCGAGGTGGCGATTCCCTCGATGTACGGGCTCTCGGGCGGCCTCGCGGGGTGGGTGGCCCACATGGCCCATTCGGCGATACTCGGCGTCGGCTTCGCGGCGCTCGCCCGGGGACGGACGTCAGGTCGACGGGGCGCTCGACCGCGCTGGGAATCGGGTACGGCGTGGTTCTCTGGATCCTGCTCGCGGCCCTGGTGATGCCGGTGTGGCTCTCTGCGGTCGGGTCCCCGGCGAACCCGCCGCTCCCGAACTTCAACCCGATGAGCCTCGTCGGTCACGTCGTCTACGGTGCGGTGGTCGGCGCGACGTTCCCGGCGCTTCGGGACCTGTAGGGACGGGCCGCTGACTTTTTCGCCGCCCCCGCCCATCACCCAGCCATGAGCGACAGCGACACGAACGCTGGGGACGCCGGTGAACCGCACGACAGCGGTGACCCGTCCGGGTCCGGACCGGCCGACTCCGCGGACGACTCGGGGTTCGACAAGGAGGCCGAACGCGAGAAGCTCCGCGAGAAGTTCGCGCGGGACGAGCGGAAGCGCGAGTCGACGCGCCGGATGAGCGAACTCCTGCTCAAGGGCGCGACGATGACCAACAGGCACTGTGACGCCTGCGGCGACCCGCTGTTCCGCCAGAATGGCCAGGAGTTCTGTGCCACCTGTCGGGAGGACGACGGGGTACCGGCCGGCGAGAACGCCGCGAAACCGGACGCGGACGCCGAATCGCGGGGCGAACGAGCCGCCGCCGCGACCACGGAACCGACCGAACCGGCCGCAGAATCGACGGATACGACAGCGGCACCGTCCAGCGAGACGCACAGCGACCCGTCCGACGACGACTCGGTCCCGCCGAACGTGGCCGACGACTCGACGGCGCCAGGGAACGCGACCGGCGGGCGACCCACGGCGCCCTCGCAGGCGCGGACGGACGCCGACGCCCGTTCGCCGCCTTCGAACGCGGGCGGAGCGGCCCGGTCCGAGGACCGGACGGCGGCGTCGCCGCCGGCGGTTTCGAACCCTGACGCGCCCGGGACGACCGGCGGCCTCGGCGAGGCGCGCGAGGCGCTCGTCGCGGCACTCGCCCGTCACGCGACCGCCGGGGCCGAGACGGAGGACCCCCGGGCCGCGCGTGACCACCTCGCCGCAGCCCGCGAGGCGGCCGAGGCGCTGTCGGCCCTGCGCCGCTGATCGCGGACCCCCTCGGACCGTCCCCTCGGCCACCACCCTGACGCGATTCCGGAACTCCCCTCTAGTTCATCCCGCTCCGCGTCGTTTCGACGACCGATGGAGAGCCGAACCTACCTCCGCGTCGAGGGACTGGCGATCGCGCTCGCCGCGCTCGCGGGCTACCTCGTCGTGCTCGACGGCCCGCTCTGGGTGCTCGCCGTGCTGGCGCTCGCGCCCGACCTCTCGATGGTCGGCTACCTCGCCGGCCCCGTGGTCGGCGCGCGTACCTACAACGTCGCTCACGTGTACGTCTGGCCGCTGGTCCTCCTCGCCGGCTTCCTGCTCACGGGCGTCGAACCGCTGGCGTGGGGCGGGGCGGTGTGGGCCGGCCACATCGGCATCGACCGGGCGGCCGGCTACGGGCTGAAGGAGGAGTCGGGGTTCGGCGAGACGCACCTGGGACGGCTCTGAGACGCGAATCGGGCCCGCCCGTCGGAGCCGTCCGCTCGAGTGGACGGTCGAGGTGGGGTGGGCGAATGGCCGTCGGCGCGAATCCCCCGAGCATTTCACGTGACCAGCCAAACGGCCGTGCATGGCCGCCGACTCCCGAGCGTACGTCGACTACGGAACGTCCCTCGGGTTCGTCGGCTCGATCCTGAAGCTGCTCTCGCTCGCGCCGCTGTTCCCCCTGGCCGTCGCGCTCTACTACGGCGAGAACCCCGTCCCGTTCCTGGCGACCAGTCTCGTCATGGCGGGGCTGGGTACCGCGCTCGAACGGCTCCGGACGGGTGGCGAACTCGGCCACCGCGAGGCGTTCCTGCTGGTCGCGCTGACGTGGCTCGCCGTCCCGGCGGTGGGGACGCTCCCGTACCTGATCGCCGGGGAGGGGACGGTCGCACACCCGGTGAACGCGCTGTTCGAGAGCATGAGCGGGTTCACGACGACGGGCGCGACCGTGCTCGGGGAGATCTCGTTCGAACGGCACTCGCGCTCGATCCTCATGTGGCGACAGCTCACCCAGTGGCTCGGCGGGATGGGCATCCTGGTGCTCATGGTCGCCATCCTGCCGGAGCTCTCCGTCGGCGGCGCGCAGGTCGTCAACGAGGAGGCTCCGGGGGTCTCCCTGGAGAAACTCACGCCCCGGATCCGCGACACCGCCCGGGCGCTCTGGCTCATCTACGCCGGGCTCACCGCCGCCGCCGTGCTCGTCTACTACGGGCTCTCGGAGCTCGGGGCGGCGCCGAACATGGACTTCTACAACGCCGTCGCGCACGCGCTGACCACGATGCCGACCGGCGGCTTCTCCCCGCAGGCGCGGAGCGTCGAGGCGTTTTCACCCGCCGTACAGTGGGCGGTCCTCGTGTTCATGGTCGTCGCCGGGACGAACTTCGCGCTGTTCTGGTACGCGTCGGTGGGGAAGCCGCGACGGCTGATCGAAAACGAGGAGTTCCGGTCGTACCTTCTCACCATGGCCGGCGTCGGGGGGCTGCTCGCCGTCCTGCTGTTCACCGGGCTCGGGCTCGCCGAGTCGCCCGCGAACGTCCCGACGATCCCGGGCGAGTTCGAGCACTCGCTGCGCCAGGCCGTCTTCCAGGCGGTCGCCATCGTGACGACGACCGGGTACGCGAGCATGGACTTCAACACGTGGCACGAGTCCGCCCAGGTCGTGCTCCTGCTGGCGATGTTCCTCGGCGGCTCCGCAGGCTCGGCGGCCGGCTCGATCAAGATCGTCCGCTGGGTCGTCGTCCGGAAGGCGATCACGCGGGAGCTGTTCGTGACGATCCACCCCGAGGCCGTGCGGCCGATCCGCTTCCAGGGGGAGCCGGTCGATGATGGAAGCGTCAGGGGCGTGTTCATCCTCGTCCTCGCGTTCCTCCTGATCTTCGCCGTCTCGGCCGTCGTGCTGTTCCTCGACTCGCTCCGGGTCGGGCTCGACCTCTCGGCCATCGAGGCGGTGAGCGCGGCCATCGCCACCCTCGGGAACATCGGCCCCGGCGTCGGGATCGTCGGACCGATGAACAGCTTCCTCCCGTTTTCGACGCTCTCGAAGCTCTACATGGTCGGGCTCATGTGGATCGGTCGGCTGGAGATCCTCTCGGTGCTGATCGTCCTCTCGCCCTCCTACTGGCGGCAGTGACCACGAACCCGTTCAGAACCAGTCCCGGACCGGCGGAATCACTTCGAGCGTCGCGGCGGCGATGTAGAACCCCAGGAGGGCGATCGCCCCGCCGACGGCGTATCCGACGGGGGCCCCGGCCGACATCGCGCTCACGACGCCGGCCCAGATCAGGACGAACGCGACGCCGACGAGCAGCAGCGTTCCCAGCACGCCGAGGATGGCGTCCTCGACCGCCTCGCGGACGACGAGATAGAGCGCTGCCTCGTCGAACCCGGGGCCCGCGTCGCCGCCGTCCGTCCCGACGGGACGGTCCGCGTCGGGGCCGGGCGGGGAGTGGTCGCCGTCGTCGGCGCGTGGAGGGGACATGGGAGCGACTGCGCACGAGCGGACAGTAAACCCACCGGTCGGTCCGGGATCCTCGCGTGTCCCGCGCGCCGCGTCGACCACCTGTCGGTCGCCCCTCGCGATCCAACTACTCCGGATACTCCTCGCCGACGACCTCCCGGATGCGTTCGGCCGTCACCTCGCCGACGCCCGACACCTCCAGCAGGTCGTCCTCGCGCGCGGTCATCACCGCCTCGACCGTGCCGAAGTGGTCGAGCAGCGCCCGCGAGGTCACCGGGCCGATGTCCGCGATCGAACTGACGACGTACTCCTGTTGTTCGGCGAGCGTCTTCGCCGCCTTCTCGCCGTGGGCGGACACCTCGCGGTCGTTCGTCTCCTGCTCGCGCCGCGCGATGACCTCCAGCAGTTCCGTCGTGTCGGCCTCGTCCTCGGTCCGGAGCACCGACGCGTCGAAGTCGATGGCGAGCGAGGAGAGCGCGCCACGGACCGCGTTCGGGTGGACGTTCCGCTCGCCGTAGAGGTCCTCGCCCTCGACGATGACGACCGGCCGGGCGTACGCCCGCGCCGTGTCCCGGACCTGCTCGAACATCGAGCGGTCGCCGCCGACGAGCGTGTCGAGGAAGTCGGCGACCGACTTGCGCTCGACGGCGACGCGGTCCGAGAGCACGTAGTCGCCCACGTCGAGCGTCTCCAGCCGGGTGGTGATCCCCTCGCGCGTGGAGAGGTCGCGGGCGATGGTCGAGTCGAGTTCGCGCTGGTCGATGACGATCTCGGTCCCCTCGACGTCGTCGCTCGTTCCGGCGGCCGCGACGACGCCGTCCCCGTCACCCTCGTCGTCGGTGTCGGCTCCGTCCGCGTCGCCGCCGTCGTCGTCAGCAGCCGCATCGGAGCCCGCCGCCCCGTCGTTCGACGCCCCGTCGCCCGCGCCGTCGTCGGTTTCGGCGTCGAAATCAGTCAGGCCCGGCTGGGACCCCGACCCGGTCGACGCCGCCGCGGTGCCGTCGTTCGCGGCCGTCGCGTTGGAACCGGCATCGGCGTCGTCGCCGTCGTCGCCCTCCACGTCGCCGGCCGCGTCGCCGCTGTCGCCATTCGTGTCGCCACCGGCCCCGTTGCCCTCGAACGAGGAGAGCGCGGCCTGGCCGTCCCCGCCCAGTTCCGCCTCCACGTCCGCGGCGACGCCCTTCAGCGACCGGAGCTCCTCCTCCATCTGCTTCTCCTTCCGTCGACTGATCCAGAAGTACGCCTCGTCGCGGGTGTCCTCGGCCATCAGCACGACGACCGCGCCCTCGTCCTGCCGGCCGGTCCGGCCCTTCCGCTGGATGGAGCGGATGGCCGTGGGGACGGGTTCGAAGAACAGCACGAGGTCGACCTCGGGCACGTCGAGCCCCTCCTCGGCGACGGAGGTGGAGACGAGCACCTCGAACTCGCCCGCGCGGAAGGCGTCGAGCGTCTCCCCCTGTTGTTTCTGCGTCATCCCATCGCTGCCTTCCTTGTCGCCCTGGCCGACGAACCGGCGGGTGTCGAACGACTCGGAGAGGAACTCGGTCAGCGCCTCGGCGGTGTCCCGGGACTCCGTGAACACGATGACGCGCTCGCCGCCGCCGATGCCGAGCGTCTGGGCGAGCAGCACGCGCGTCCGGCGGAACTTCGGGTGGAGGTCGTCGTAGGACTCGGCCTTCCGCATCGCCTCCCGCACCTCCGGTTCGGCGACGAGGCGCTGGCTCGCCTTCGACGCGCCCGACGAGCGGGCGGCGTTGCGCTGGCGCTCGAAGTAGCGCCGGAGCGCCTCGACGCTCTGGGTCTCGACGAGTTCGACCGCACGCCGGAGCTTCATCACCTCGGCGTGGACGGACATCCCCTTGTACGCGTCCGAGTTCCCGCCGTCCATCATGCGCTGGAGCTGTGCGCGCATCTTGTTGAGCTGTTTCTGCGAGACGTCGGGCTGGCTCGTGTTCGAGACGCCGAGCGACTTGAGCGTCTCCAGTCGGTCGCTGATCACCTCGTTCAGCGCGTCGCGGATCTCGATGATCGACTCGGGGAGTTCGATCTTCTCCCACTGGACGTCGGTGTCGTGGGTGTACTCGGCGACGTCCGCGTCGGACTCGGTCATCACCTCCACCTCGTCGAGCCCGAGGTTCTCACAGACGATCAGGATCTCCTCCTCGTCGCCGCCCGGTGAGGCGGACATCCCCGTCACGAGCGGGTCGCTCGCGTCGGCGTGGTAGCGCTCGGCGATGTAGACGTACGCGTAGTCGCCGGTCGTGCGGTGGCACTCGTCGAAGGTGACGTGGGTCACGTCCGCGAGCGAGACGCGGTTGCCGACGAGGTCGTTCTCGACGACCTGCGGGGTGGCGATCACGACGCGCGCGTCGTCCCACAGCGCCGCGCGGTCGTCCGGTTTCACGTCGCCGGTGAACGTGACGATCTCGTCGTCCGGGATCGAGAGCGCCTCGCGGTAGAACTCCGTGTGCTGCTGGACGAGCGGCTTCGTCGGCGCGAGCAGCAGCGCCTTGCCGCCGACCGAGGAGAGCCGGTCGGCGGTCACGAGCAGCGAGACGGTCGTCTTGCCGAGCCCGGTGGGCAGGCAGACGAGCGTGTCGGCGCGTTTCGCGGTCTCTGCGAGCTGGACCTGGTATCGCCGCCGCTCGATGAACCCGGGGTTCAGGAGGGCGTGGTCGACGTACTCGGGGTCGGCGGCCTCCGCCATCAGGGGTGCTTGGCCGCCATCGCGGGTAAACGTTCGTGAACCGGGGCGGAACTGAAACCGGGCGTCAGGCCTCGTCCCGCGGGCGGGAGCCGAGCGTCCGCTCCTCGCACGCGCTCTCCGGGACGGAGACGTCCATGAGCGCCGCCCACTCCGGGATGTGGCAGTTCTGGGGCTCCGTCATCGGTCGGTGTGACGGTGAGATTCCTCTTAACGGTTCCCCCGTGATCGGCTGGGGTGTTCGAGCGTGGGTACTCGTGGGAGGGGTTTGCGGTGATGGCCTGGAGAGTCCCCGTGGCTGCCGGCTCCGGGGTCGGTTCGGTTGTCGTCGCTTCGTTCTCTGTGGAATCGTTCACCGTCGCGGACCGTCAAGCACCGCGAGCGAACGAGCGACGTGAGTGAGCCGAGGAGCGTGGTTCGAACGGCGCGAGCGCCGTTCGTCAGTACGGGAACCCGCCGATCTCCCGTCGACGGCCGGATTCCGCCGGAATCCGACAGCGTCACGAAAACCTTCGATCTTCGAACGACGGCGGCCCCACCGAGTCGATAGCCGCGGGGGCTTTCCGGAACGTCGTCACCACCAAACCAACGTCAGAGTAGAGCGGTGCGGGGGCTCTGGAGGTGGTCCCAACCGAGTTCCCCACCACCGACGCACCCGACGACCCAAGAACTCAGATCACCTGCTCGCCGTCGTCGTCGTAGAGCCGAATCGCGTCGACGGGACACGTCCGTGCCGCGAACTTCGCGTCCAGTTCCGCGTCGTCGGGGACCTCCAGCGAGAACACGTCCGCCTCGATCTCCTCCGCGCCCCGCAGGTCCGCCTTCCCGTCGTCCACGTTCTTCTCGAAGGCGTCCCACTCCGCGACGCACTGGAACATCCCGACGCAGGTGTCGCGGTCGAACTCGATCCTCATTACCGCCCCCTAGGCGGACGGGCTACAATAACGGTACGCTCCGCCGTCGCCCCCGGACGGTCGCCGGCAGCGGGGCGATCCACGATCACGAGACGCACGGCGGGCGCTACCAGGCATCATGCTTTGTAAGAATAAACACGACACACTCAATTCTTTCAGGTTATTATTGGGGCGTACACGTGCCATCGCTCACCGTCGAACCCCGAACGTACGACGACATCGCGCCCGACGTGCGGCCGAGCCTCGGACAGGCGCTCGTGCCAGTGCTCGGCGTGATCGTCTTCCTCGGCGTGGGTTCGGGCTACCTGAAGCTCGCGCCCCACGGCCCGCTGCTGTGGAGCATCGTCCTCGCCGGCCTCGTCGGCAGGTACTGGCTCGGCTTCCCGTGGGAGGACCTCTACGAGGGCATCGCCGACAGCCTGCTGATGGGGCTGCAGGCGATCCTCATCCTCTTCGTCATCTACGCGCTCATCTCGACGTGGGTGAGCGCGGGGACCATCCCCGGCCTGATGTACTACGGGCTCTCGGTGCTCGGCCCCGGGGTGTTCCTCCCCGTGACCGCGGTGCTCTCCTTTGCCGTCGCGTTCTCCATCGGCTCCTCGTGGACCACCGCCGGGACGCTCGGGGTCGCGTTCGTCGGCATCGGCTCGGGGCTCGCCGTCCCGGCGCCGATGACCGCGGGCGCGATCCTCAGCGGCGCGTACGCCGGCGACAAGCAGTCGCCCCTCTCGGACACGACGAACCTCGCGGCCGCGGTGACGGACACGGACCTGTACGATCACATCCGCGCGATGCGGAACGGCACCGTCGTCGCGTTCGGCCTCTCGCTCGTCCTCTATGCGGTCCTCGGGCTCCGGGCGGGCGAGGCCGTCGCCGCCGGCAGCGTCGCGGAGATCCAGGGCGCGCTCGCGGAAACGTACGCGGTCTCGGCGCTCGTCTTCCTGCCGCTCGTGGTCACGTTCGGCCTCGCGCTGTACGGCGTCCCGGCGCTCCCGACCCTCGTCGCCGGCGCGCTCGCCGGGACGGTCACGACCACGCTGGTCCAGGGCGCGCCGTTCACGGTCGCCTGGGAGACGTTCCTCTCGGGCACCGCTCCCGAGACCGGAGTCGCGCTCGTGAACGACCTGCTCGTCACCGGCGGCCTCTCCGGGTCGGCCTGGACGGTCTCGGTCGTCGTCGCCGCGCTCTCGCTGGGCGGCCTGCTCGAACGGACCGGCGTGCTGGCGGTGCTGGCCCACCACCTCGCACGCGCCGTGCGGGGCACCACGGGGCTCGTCATCGGCACCGGCGCGTCGGCCATCGCGGTGAACGTGTTCTCCGCCCAGCAGTACCTGAGCATCGTCGTCCCCGGGATGACGCTCCGGAACCTCTACGATGAGTACGGGCTGGACGGCGAGGACCTCTCGCGCGCGATCGAATCGGCCGGGACGCCGACCGGCGCGCTGATCCCGTGGCACGCGGGCGGGGTCTACATGGCCGGCGTGTTCGGCGTGAGCACGCTCTCGTACGCGCCCTACTACTTCTTCGCGTTCCTCTCGCCGCTCGTCCTCCTCGTCACGGCGCTGCTCGGCCGCGGGGCCACGCCGCGCCCCTCCGCCGCCGAGGGACCCGTCGCCGTCGGGGACGACTGACCGCGACGACGGCCGCCCCCGGGGGACCGAAGATTTATGACCGATATCGACCCACTTGCCAACGAACACCATGGGAACGCGCGGGATGGAATCCACGGTGTATCTCACGAGCACCGTCACCGACGAGACCGAGGAGGGGCGCGACGACGCCGAGCGCGCCACGCGGGACCCGTACGCGGCCGAGGACGCGGTCGACCCGGACGGGGTCCGGTCGCGTCTCGACGGCCTCGCGTCGCGGCTGACGGGCCGCAGGGACCGGTAGCCGCTCGTCGGCGACCGGCCGGGGAGCCGGACGCCGAACGTGCTCGCCGTCTGACAGCCGTGTGACGACGCAGGGACGCTTATCCCTCTCGCGGGCGTAGCCCGCCCACGCAGCAATGGAGGAGAGCATCTCCGGCTTCAAGGTCCGCGGGGACTGGGGGGACGTCGTCGAACACGGCGAGCGCATCACCCGGGCCCTCCGCGAGGCGGGCATCCGCGAGTCGTCCTCGGACCCGTTCGCCGAGTGGAACGAGTGGCGGCCGAAGGTCCACGAGCGACTCGGCGAGGACGTGAGCGAGAAGACCGCAGAGCAGGCCAGCGTCGACGAGGGCGAGGGAGAGAAGGCTGGCAAGTCCGCCGAGGACGACCTCCAGACCGCGGGCGAGAAGCTCTCGGAGTCCTACGAGAAGGTCGAGAACGGCGACAGCGAGGGCGCGCTCGACTCCTGGAAGGACTCCATCGACCACGTCGCACGCGCGGCCGACTCCGCGAGCAGGAAGGCCGTCCGAAAGGTCGAGGACACCGTCTACCGGAAGGTGATGACCCAGCTCGCGCCGTACTACTTCGACAACGATCTCGTCTCGGCGAACATCCAGAAGACCAACCGCGGCGAGGAGGAGGGCCCCGCGTTCGTCTTCGAGGTGAACGTCAACGACGACGACCTGAAGGCGGAGGTGTCCGAACGGCTCGCCGACTACGAGGACGAGATCAGCCGCTGGCACGTCGACACCGAGAAGGTGATGGACACCGCCGAGGCGGCGGAGGGCGTCGAGCCCCCCGCGGAGACGGTCGAGGACGCCAGCGAGGGGCGGTCGAAATCGACGACGAACTGAGGCCGCTCCGGCGGCCGATACCTTCGTCGTCGGTTTCGAAGAAGTCGACAACCGACTGAGGCCGTTCCGGCGACCCGACTCCCTTCCCGCTACCCCTCCACCGGCTCCTTCAGCTCCACCCGATAGCCGAACGGGTCCCGGACGTACACCGCCGGCGCGCGGCCGGTCGCGCCCACCGGGTTCTCCAGCCGGCGTTCGATCTCGACGCCGGCGGCGTTCAGTTCGGCCGTGATCGCCTCGATTCCCTCCTCGACGACCAGCGCGAGGTGGTCGTAGCCCGTCCCGTCCGGTTCCGCGAACTCCTCGGTCGGCCAGAGGTGGAGCAGGTGTTCGGGGGTCAATCTGACGTCGAAGAATGGAGTTTCCCCGGCCTCGAAGCGCTCGACGCCCGCCAGGTCGAAGCCGAGCGCGTCGCCGTAGAACGCCCGGGCATCCTCGAGCCCGTCGGTCGGCACGTGGAGCGTGGCGTGGTCGATGGTGCGCGCGTTCATGGACCGACGTTCGAGGCGGGGAGCAAGAAACATGGCGGCGGGCCACGCACGCCTAGTCGATGCCACCGCTGCGCGTCGACGCCGGTGAACTGACCGCCGACGAGCTCATCGAGGCGATGCGGTCGGGGCGGCGCGTCGTCGTCACCGCGGACCTGTTCGGCGACGAGCGGGAACTCACGCTCCGCCACGACGGCGAGACGTTCTACTGCGACACGCCGACGCGGCTGCACAAACACCCCGACGAGTCGGAGATGCGGGCGTGTATCGAGAAGATGGGCTACGCGAAGGCGGAGTGAGCGGACCTCGTCGGCCGGGTTATCAGACGGATTCTCCGGCAGGTCACCCGGCAGAACTGCCCCATGGTCGGGGTTTAACCGCGCCACGTCCGTAGCCCGGTCCGATGAGCGACGCACCCGACATGGAGGACCTCATCCACACCGAGGAGCCGACGTTCCAGCACGTGATGGCCTGCGTCTTCGGGATCCAGGAACACGAGAGCCGGACGTATCTCACGCTGCGGGACCACCCGGGCAGCACCGTCGAGGAGCTCGCCGAGGTGCTCGATCGGGACCGCTCGAACGTGAACCGGTCGCTGACGACCCTCCTCGAGAAGAACCTCGCCGAGCGCGAGCGCCGGCTGCTCGACCCCGGCGGCTACGTCTACCAGTACACGGCGACCCCGCTGGGTGAGGCCAAGGAGATGCTCCACGCGGCGCTCGACGAGTGGTCCGACACCGTCCACGACCGCATCGACGGCTTCGGCGACGAGGCGTAGCCGACGACGGTGGGTGAGGAGCAACATCGACGAACGGCTCGTTCTCCGGCGGGTTCCGGTCGGATCGAACGAGGGCTGCCGTCCGGCCGTGGGACGGGTCGACGACGGGCGGGTGGCGGTCGGTGGAGCGCGGCGTCGAGCGGCAGATTTATCATCCGATGTAAAGTTCCCTTTACTGTAAAGCGAGCTTTCCACACCATCGCTTTACGTTCCCGCTGACCACCCCCTCCAAGAGACGATCCATGACGACCACACGGCCGATCCAGAGCGGACGACGGTACAGGCGGATCATCTACGCCCTCATCGGCGTCGGCATCGCGAGCCTCCTCGGGGGGATGTTCCTCGACTACTCGCTCGCGGGGCTCGTCGTGTACGCGGTCACGGCCGTCGGCGCGCTGGCGTTGACGCTGTTCCTGCAGTTCGGCAGCGAGATCGAACTCCAGGACGAGCGCGAGCGCGAGATCGGCCGCCGCGCGAGCGACGTCACGTTCCAGCTGTTCGGCTATCTCGGGCTCGTCGTCTTCGTCGCGATGTTCCTCCTCGAGGCGACCAGCCAGTACACGATGACGGCGCGGGCCGAGACGCTGCTGTACGCCTACGCGGTCATCTGTCTGACGTGGGGAGGCATCTACGTCGTGTTCAGGTATCGGTCATGAGGAACGACCTCCGGGAACGCCGGGAACGGGAGGGGCTGAGCCAGGCCGACCTGGCGGCCGCCGTCGACGTGACGAGACAGACCATCAACTCGATCGAGCGCGAGCGGTACGACCCGTCGCTGGAACTGGCGTTCGCGCTCGCGGACCACTTCGGCTGCCGCATCGAGGACGTGTTCGACCCCGAGGAGTGAGTTCGCGGCCTCCGACTGCCGCTCGGCACTACCTCGCCTCGCGGCCTCCGACTGCCGCTCGGCACTACCCGCCACAATCCGCCGACTTTTCACTGCCGAGGCCGACACACCGGCAATGACCGACCTCGTCCTCGACGCGCCCGCCCAGTCGGCCCCGCCGGCGGCCGCCGCCGGCACCTGGCTGGAGTGTATCGCCTGCGGCGAGCAGTTCGCGCCGTTCGACGCCATCCGGTACACCTGCGACGACTGCGACGGCCTGCTGGAGGCCCGCTACGCCGACCTCCCGACGTTCGAGGACTTCTCGGGTGAGGGCGTCTGGCGGTATTCGGCGGCGCTCCCCTTCGAGGAAGGCGTCTCGCTCCCCGAGGGGAACACGCCGCTCCACGAGGTGCCGCGGCTCCGCGAGTCGGTCGGCGTGAACCGCCTGCGGGTGAAACACGAGGGGATGAACCCCACCGGCTCGTTCAAGGACCGCGGGATGACCGTCGGCGTCCGCGTCGCCCGCGAACTCGGCGTCGAGCGCCTCGCGTGTGCCTCGACGGGCAACACCTCCGCGGCGCTCGCGGCCTACGGCGCCCGCGCCGGCATGGAGACGCTCGTGCTGCTCCCGTCGGGCAAGGTCGCGGCCGGGAAGATCGCACAGGCCAGCCTCCACGACGCCCGGATCCTCGAAGTCGACGGCAACTTCGACGCCTGCCTCGACATCGTCCAGGCGCTCGCGGCCGACGGCGACGTCTACCTCCTGAACTCGCTCAACCCCTTCCGGCTGGAGGGTCAGAAGACGATCGGCTTCGAGATCCTGGAGCGCTTCTACGCCGACTACGGGGCGTTCCCGGACCGGATCGTCCTCCCCGTCGGCAACGCCGGCAACACGGCCGCGCTGTTCAAGGCGTTCCGTGAACTCGTGACCGCTGGTGAACTCGCGCCCGGGGAGGTGCCGGCGCTGACCGGCGTCCAGGCCGAGGGCGCCGCGCCGATGGTCGAGGCGGTCGAGTCCGGCGCCGACGAGGTCGAGCGCTGGGACGAGGTGGAGACGCGCGCGACCGCCATTCGCATCGGCAACCCGGTGAACGCGCCGAAGGCGCTCCCGGGCATCCGCGAGACCGGCGGCACCGCCGTCGCCGTCAGTGACGCGGAGATCACCGACGCTCAGCGCGCGCTCGCCGGCGAGGGCGTCGGCGTCGAACCGGCCTCGGCGGCCTCGGTCGCAGGGCTTCGGAAGCTCCGCGAGCGGGGCGTCGTCGCCGTCGACGAGGACGTGGTCTGTCTCACGACCGGCCACCTGCTGAAGGACCCCGACGCGGCGTTCGCGGCGGGCGAGGACCCCGAACCCGTGGCGAACGACGTCGAGGCGGTCCGGGCGCTGCTGGAGTGACGGGTCGGCCGGGCCAGCGATCGGCCTGGTCAGCGATCGGCCGAATCGGCGGCCGTCCTCGCGCGTTGCCGGGCCGTCACCCGGGCGTGACCCACCCGTCCGACGCGTGACCCGTCCGTCCGACGGGTGTTTTTCCACCCGCGCGTGCTAGACCGTTCCATGGTGGTGGACGCGCGACGCGCAAGCGACGGACAGGTCCCCGACACGCCGACGGGCGTGACGTCCTCCGAGGCCGGACGCGCACGGGCCGGGGTGCGTGCCGACGGACCCCGGTGGAGAAAAGCGCGAGACGGCGAGACGACTGACGGCGATGAGCGGCGGAGCGACGAGGAAACGGACGGCGACCTGCGGCGCGAGGCGGGGGAGACGTACGGCGGCGCGGACGCCCCGGAGGTCGCCCGGCTCAGGCGGGAGAACGCCCGGCTCAGGCGGCAACTGGTCGCCCGGGACCGGGAGCGCCAGCACATCATCACGCGATACGAGGCGCTGCTCGCGGACGCTCACGAGGGGGACCGCACGGACGCCGAGGGCGAGAACGACACCGCGGGCGCGTCCTCGCCGTCCGGGAACCGGTCGTGGATCGGGAAACTGCGCGACTGGCTCCGGTGAGTCCCCGGGCACCCCGACGCATCCGGTCCCGGCCCGTCGTGGGCCGATCCGACCGTTCGGAACGCGTTCGAATCGGTCGGGAAAATACCAGGATCTGTAATCGGGGCCGAGTTCTCATATGCCAGGTCGCCCTCGGTGAAGACAGTGTCATCACCGAACGCGGACGACGGGCCGGCGGTCGCATCGGACATCGAGAACGAACTGGACGACGTCGAGGACGAGGTGTCGGACGCGCTGGCGGAGCTTCAGGGCACGTCCGAGGAGATCGCCGGACGGACCGACGAGATCGTCGAACTCAGCCGTGAACAGAGCGAGGGGATGGGCGAGGTGCGCTCGGAGGTCACGGACATGAGCGCCGCGGTCGAGGAGGTCGCCTCCTCGGCCGAGGAAGTCGCCGCCGAGAGCCAGGAGGTGAGCGACCTCGCGGGCGAGGGCCGCCGGTCGGCCCGGAAGGTCATCGACGCCATGGGGGAGGTCCGGGACGCCTCCGACACCGTCTCCGATCGCGTCAGGAAGATCGACGACGGCGTCGACGAGATCGACGTCATCATCGACGTGATCAACGACATCGCCGACCAGACGAACCTGCTCGCGCTCAACGCCTCGATCGAGGCCGCCCGCGCGGGCGAGGCGGGTGCGGGCTTCTCGGTGGTCGCAGAGGAGATCAAGGGGCTCGCGGAGGAGTCACAGCAGCGCGCGGCCGACATCGAGGCGACGCTCGACGGCATCAAGTCCGACACGTCCTCGGCGGTCGACGCGCTCGACGAGAGCGACGGGAAGGTTCGTGAAGGCATCGACGAGGTGGACAACGCGATGGAGAACCTCGAGGACATCTCCGACTCGGTCGAGGAGCTCGACGTGGGCGTGACGCAGGTGGCGACCGCGACCGACCAGCAGGCCGCGAGCGCCGAGGAGATCTCCGCGATGGTCGACCAGACGGCCGAGAACGCGGACCGCATCCTGACGGAGGCCCGCGAGATCGACGCCGCCGTGCGCGAGCAGTCGGACGCGATCCGGGACGCCGACGACCACGTCGACACCATCAACGACGTCACCGAAACCGCCGTCGCCGACGGCGGTTCGACCGACGACTGAGCCCCGCCGGGGCGACGACGCCGGAGCTACGTCCCGTCCAGGGTGATCGCAGTCACCTCGATGATGCGGTCGTCGGACAGGAGCCGCTCGAGCGTCTCCTCGGGCACCGCGCCGTCGAGGTTGTAGACGGTAATCGCCTCGCCGCCGATGGTCTCGCGGGCGTTGAACATCCCCGCGATGTTGACGCCGGCGTCGCCGAGTACGGTGCCGATGAGGCCGATGACGCCGGGTTCGTCGCGGTTGCGCGCGACGAGCATGTGGCCGTACGGTCGGGCGTCGACGCGGTAGTCGTCGATGCGGACGATGCGCGGGTCGTCGCCCGCGAACAGCGTCCCGTCGACCGACATCGACGTGTCGCCGTCCTCGACGGTGACGGTGACGAGGCTCTGGAAGTCCTCGGTCTGGCGGGTCTTGCTCTCGGTCACGTCGATGCCGCGGTCCTCCGCGAGCTGGGGCGCGTTGACGGCGTTCACCTCGTACTCGAGCTGGGAGAACACGCCCTTCAGCGCGGAGGCGGTGACGAGGTCGACCTCCTCCTCGGCGATGTCGCCCTCGTAGGTGACCTCGACCGAGGAGATGCGCTCGCCGAGCAGCTGGGCCGCGATGCGGCCGGCCGTCTCGGCGACGTCGATGTACGGCTCGACGCGCGGGAACGCCGACTCGTCCATCGACGGGGCGTTCAGCGCGCTCATCACCGGCTCCTCGTTGAACGCCGCGAGCACCTGTCTGGCGGCGTCGATGGCGACGTTCTCCTGTGCGGCCTCGGTCGAGGCGCCCAGGTGGGGCGTGACGATGACCTCGTCCACGTCGAGCAGCGGCGAGTCGGCCGGTAGCGGCTCCTCGGCGAACACGTCGAGGGCGGCGCCCCGGACGGAACCGTCCCCCACGGCCTCGGCCAGCGCGTCCTCGTCGACGAGGCCGCCGCGGGCGACGTTGATGAGGTAGCCGTCGCCCAGCGCGTCCAGCTCCGCCGCGCCGATCATCCCCTCGGTCTCGGGGAGCAGCGGGGTGTGGATGGTGGCGAAGTCCGCGCGGGCGAGACAGTCGTCCAGGTCCTCGACGAGTTCGGCGCCGAACTGCTCCGCGCGCTCCTCGGAGACGTACGGGTCGAACACGATGAGGTCCATCCCGAAGGAGTCGAGCCGCTTTGCGACCTCCTGGCCGACCCGGCCGAGGCCGACGATGCCGAGCGTCTTGTTGTTCAGTTCGCGCCCGAGGTAGTCGCCCTTCGCCCACTCGCCGTCCTTCAGCCGGGTGTGGGCCTGCGGGATGGAGCGCGCGACGGCGAACGCCATCGCGACGGTGTGTTCGGCGGCGGCGCGGATGTTCCCCTGCGGGGCGTTGGCGACGATGACGCCGTGATCGGTCGCCGCGTCGATGTCGATGTTGTCGACGCCGACGCCGGCCCGGCCGACGATGACGAGGTCGGGTGCGGCCTCGAACAGCGCGCGGTCGACCTCCGTCCCGGAGCGCACGATGAGCGCGTTCGCGTCCGCGACGGCGTCGAGGAGCGCGTCGCCCGCGAGGTCGTAGCCCGTCTCGACCTCGTGGCCCGCCTCCCGCAGCAGTTCGATCCCGGCGTCGGCGACCGGGTCGCTGACGAGTACCTTCATGCACCGAGGGAACTCCGGCGCGAGGGTAAGCCTTTCTCCGTCGGCGGAACTCGCCCTGGTGGTCGCCGGTCCCCGACCTGTTAGCCGTCTGCTAACCCCTTCGTTTCGGGTGGAGTTTTGGGCGGTTCGGCGCGGTTATTAGCCCGATTCGTCTTCCGACCGTGATCGGTTCGGAGGTACTTCGACGGCGCTGGCGGGGTCGTTTGCCGTCGTCCGTGGAGGCGGACACACGCTTTGTTACTGCCGTCTTCGCGGACGAGGCGACGACTGGACTAGTCTCGGTACGAACCACATCGGGGGCTTTCGAGGCGATCCGAACGAGCGCGCCGAGTTCGACGCGAGCGGCGATGTCCGAGACGATGCGACGACTACCGGTCACACGAACCACGCCAGCGCACGAGACGACCAGGAAGAATGGCCAAGACCACGAAGTTCAAGCCACACAGCCCCAACCACCTCCCATGCACGTCGTCGCGTTCGACTTCGACGGGACGCTCTCGGACTCGGAGATGACGGTCCTGCTGGGCGACGAGGAGGGAGTGGCTGCCGACATGGCCGAGATCACCGAGCGGGCGATGAACGACGAGATCAGCTACGCCGAGAGCCTCCGGAAGCGCGCCGGCCTCCTCGACGGCCTCGATGACGACCTCGCGGAGGCGGCCTTCGGCGAGGTCCGCCTGCGACCCGGCGCGGCCGACGTCATCGAGCGCCTCCGCGAGCGCGGCCACTACGTCGCCATCCTCACCGGCGGCTTCGAGCGCGGCGTCGCGCGCGCGCTCGAGCGCGAAGGGGTCGAGGTCGACGAGATCGTCGCCAACCGCCTGCCGGTCTCGGGCGGCCGCCTCACCGGCGAGGTCGAGGGGCCGCTGATCGAGGGCACGAAGGACGAGCAGCTGGAGCGGCTGGCCGCGGACCGGTCGGTCCCGCTCGCACGAACCCTGGCGGTCGGCGACGGCGCGAACGACCTGCCGATGCTGGAGGTCGCCGGGCTGGCCGTCGGCTACGAGCCGAAGCCGGCCGTGGAACCGGCCTGCGACCTCCTCGTGGAGTCGATGGCCGAACTGGCCGAGGTGCTGGAGGCGGAGGGGTTACTGGCCGCCGACGCGGGAACCGAACGGTAAGGGCGTCGAGAACGGGCCCCGCTACTCGAGCCGTTCCTCGGCCGCGGCGATCCCGACCGCCAGGTCCACGTCGACGCCGGCGTCGGTCATCGCCTCGCCGACCGTCCGGACGCCGCGGAGAATCTGCTCGTCCGGGAGCGAGCCCATGTTGGAGACGCGGAAGATCTCCCCGCCCAGGTGGGCCTGCCCGCCCGAGATGGAGACGTTCCGCTCGGCGACTGCGTCGAAGAAGTCGGCCGCGTCGCCCCGGACCGAGTCCGGCAGGGCGATCGCGGTCACCGTGTTCGACAGCTCCGAGGGTCCCTCCGGGTTCGCGAACAGGTCGAGCCCCATCCCGACGAACCCCTCGCGGAACGCCGCCGACTGCCGGCGGTGGCGCGCGATGCGGGTCGGCATCGTCTCGCTCTCGATGCCCTCGACCGCCACGGCGAGCGCGCGGAACAGCGGGACCGCGGAGGTGAACGGCGTCTGGTGCTGGTCGGCCTTTCGGAGGTGCCAGTCGAGGTCCTCGTAGAACGGCGCGGACTCGCCGTCGACGTGTTCCTCGACGCCGTCGGTCAGGTACATCGCGGAGACGCCGGGCGGCGTCTCGATGGCCTTCTGGGCGTCGGTGAGCGCGACGTCGACGTTCCAGTCGTCGATCCGGAACTCGTCGCCGCCGATGCTCGTCACGCCGTCGACGACGAACCGGGCGTCGTGCTCGGCCGCGATCTCGCCGACCGTCTCGGCGGGGTTGAGCAGGCCGGTCGAGGTCTCGTTGTGGACCATCGTCACCAGCGCCGTCTGCTCGGAGACCGCCGCCTCGACGTTGGCGACGTCGACGGACTCGCCCCAGTCGGCCTCGACGCGGTACACCTCGTCGGTGTGGCGCTCGGCGATGCGGGCGAAGCGCCGGCCGAACTTCCCGTTGACGAGCGAGACGACCTCGTCGCTCTCGCCGACGAGGTTGGCGACGGCCGCCTCCATCCCCATCGTCGCGGTGCCGTTGAGGATCAGGCTCGTCCCGCCGCTGGACGTCGACTCGCCGTCCGGGTCCGAGTGCTCGAACACGTAGTCGAGCCCGTCCTGGGCGCGCTCGTAGACGGCCTCGAAGTCGGCCGAGCGGTGCGAGACCATCGGCTCGCTCATCGCCGCCAGCACCTCCTCGCGGACCGGCACCGGCCCGGGGTTGAGCAGCAGGAAGTCGTCGTCGGTCATACCGTCCGGTTCCGGCGCGGGCGGGATAAGCCTCGCGGGGGGTGCAAGCCTCGCCTCCGCGGGCCGCGCCTCGAGACGGCCGGCCTCGGGGGCGAGCGCCCCTCGCTCGGAGTCGCGTGGTTTTACGGCGCGGCGCTCCCAGATCCGGTCGATGACCGACGCCGCCGGGCTCGACGCCGATGAGCTCCGATTCGCCGACCCGGACAACCCCTTCCTGCTCGACCCGGACACGGAGTTCGCGTCCGCCGACTCGCTCCCCCGCGAGGCGGCCGAGTCGGAGGCCGCCCTGCTCCGCGCGGCACTCCGCGAGCACGACTACCGCTACTACGCCGAGAACGACCCGCTGATCGCCGACCGGACGTACGACCGGCTGTTCGCAAGGCTCGCGGAACTGGAGGACGCCTTCGACCTCGACACGGCCGAGTCGCCGACCCAGCGCGTCGGCGGCACGACGCTGGACGAACTGGAGACCGTCGAGCACGTGGTGCCGATGCTCTCGATCGACCAGTCCGGCGAGGCGGCTGACGTGCGGGACTTCGACGAGCGCGTCCGGCGGGAAGTCGGCGGTCGGGACGACGGCGGTGGCGGCGACGTCGAGTACACCTGCGAGCCGAAGTTCGACGGCCTCTCGGTCGAACTCGTCTACGAGGACGGCAGCTTCGTGCAGGCAGCGACGCGCGGCGACGGCGAGCGGGGCGACGACGTGACCGAGCAGGTGCGGACGATCCGCTCGATTCCGGATCGCCTCGGCGGCGACCCGCCCGAGTTTCTCGCGGTCCGTGGCGAGGTGTACATCCCCCGGGACGCGTTCCGGGAGCACAACCGCGAGCGGGTCGAGCGCGGCGAGGAGCCGTTCGCCAACCCCCGGAACGCGGCGGCGGGCACGCTGCGGCAACTCGACGTCGACGCCGTCGCACGGCGGCCGCTGGACTGCTTCTGTTATGACGTTTTGGGCTGGGAGGACGGTGGCCGGGACGCCCCGGCGACCCAGTGGGAGGGGCTCTCGATACTGGACGACTTCGGGCTGAAGACGAACGACCGGGTCGAACTGGTCGGCGACGTCGAGGACGCGGTCGAGTACCGGAACCGCCTGCTCGAGGAGCGCGAGGACCTGAACTACGAGATCGACGGGGTCGTCATCAAGGTGAACGACCTCGCGCTCTGCGAGGAGCTCGGGACCACGGCGCGTTCGTACCGCTGGGCGTTCGCGTACAAGTTCCCCGCACGCGCGGAGGTGACGACCATCACCGACGTCGTCGTCCAGGTCGGCCGGACGGGCCGGCTCACTCCCGTCGCGCTGCTCGACCCCGTGGACGTCGGGGGCGTCACCGTCTCGCGGGCGACGCTGCACAACCCCGACGAGATCGACCGGCTGGGCGTCAACGTCGGCGACCGGGTCCGGGTCAAACGAGCGGGCGACGTCATCCCGCAGGTCGCGGAGGTCGTCGAGTCCCGGAGCGACGAGCCGTACGCGTTCCCCGAGACCTGCCCGGTCTGCGGGAGCGCGGTGGAGCGGGACGGTCCGCTCGCGTTCTGCACCGGCGGGCTGGCCTGCGAGGCGCAGGCCGAGCGCGCGGTGGTCCACTACGCCAGCCGCGGCGGCCTCGACATCGAGGGGCTGGGCGAGGAGTCGGTCGAACAGCTTCGGGAGGCAGGACTGGTCGAGTCGCTGCCGGACCTCTACCGCCTGCCGGACCGGCGCGACGAACTTGCCTCCCTGGAGGGCTGGGGCGAGACCAGCGCGGACAACCTCGTCGCCGAGATCGAGGCGTCCCGGGAACCGCCGCTTTCGGACTTCCTCGCGGCGCTGGGCGTCCCGGAGGTCGGCGGCGCGACCGCGCGCAACCTCGCGCGCCAGTTCGGCACCGTCGACGCGGTCAGGACCGCGAGCGAATCCGAACTCGCGGACGTGGACGACGTCGGCGAGATCGTCGCCGCGACCGTGCGGGACTTCTTCGCCAGCGAGGAGAACGCGGCCGTCATCGACGAACTCCTCGAGTTCGTCTCGCCCCGGGAGGCGGAGACGCCCGACGACGCGGACGAACTCGACGGGCTGACGTTCGTGTTCACCGGCGCGCTCTCGGCACCCCGGAGCGCGGCCGAGGACCTGGTCCAGCGCCACGGCGCGAACGCGACGGGGAGCGTCTCGGGCAACACCGACTATCTGGTCGTCGGGGAGAATCCCGGCGCGAGCAAGCGGGAGGACGCGGACGCGAACGACGTCCCGACCGTCGACGAGGGCGAGTTCTCGGCGCTACTGCGCGAGCACGGACTCGTCTGGCCGCCGGACGACGAGGAGTGAGTCGGCTCCGGCGCGCGTGACGGCGAGCCCCGGAGGGGCGAGCAGACGCGCGCGAGGGACGAGCACCGCGGGCGAACGAGCGACGTGAGTGAGCCGAGGAGCGTGGTTCGAACGGCGCGAGCGCCGTTCGTCAGTACGGGAACCCGTCGGTTTCCCGTCGACGGTCGGATCCCGACGGAATCCGACAGCATCACGAAAACCTTCGATCTTCGAACGACGGCGGCCCCACCGAGTCGAGCATCGCGGGGGCTTTCGAGGCAGTCGAAGCGACGACCGAACCAGCGGCTGAGCCGGGAGTCACGGAGACTCTCGACCCGTTCGCGGAGACTGAACGCTCAACTGCGACCAGCGAAAAGTCGCCGGAGAGAAGCCGATCAGAGGTCGGCCCGTTCGAACTGCCACAGCCCCAGCAGCGGCGGCACGAGCAGCCAGGCGACGAGCATCACGACCGCGGCGATCTGCATGTCGACGGGACGGACGCCCTGCGCGCTCGTGAACAGCGAGCCGGCCATGAACGCGTTCACCACGATCTTGAACGAGCCGGTCGGGTTGAGCAGCTGGAGGAAGTTGAGTAGGCCCGTCCCGGAGACCGGGAGCCAGCTCGGACCGCCGCCGACGCCCAGATAGAGCCGGAGCGGGAACTGGATGACGCCCCACAGCGGGACGAACAGGAAGTAGATGCCGACCGCCCCCCCGACCGCGAGCCGCTGGGACGACATCGCCGCCGAGAACCCGACGGCGATGGCGACGAACACGGCCGCCAGCAGCGCCGTGAGCAGCGTGTAGCCGACGTAGTAGCCGGGGAGGAACCGGACGCCGGGGACCACGACGAGCAGGAACCCCGGAAGGAGGAAGCCGACGAGCACCGGCACCGAGATGGCTCCCGAGCGGCCGAGCACCTTGCCGAACACGACCTCTGCCCGCGAATGCGGCAGCGAGAGCAGTAGCTTCAGCGAGCCCGAGTCGCGCTCGCCGACCACGGCCGAGTAGGAGACGACGAGCGCGATGAGCGGGATGAGCGTCGTGACCAGGCCGTCCTTGACGAGGATGTAGTTCAACACCGCGTTCGAGGGGGCGGTCTGGCCCGCCGCGGGGCGGATGAGATACACGGCCAGCGAGACGAGCACGACGAACAGCGCCGAGAGCGCGAGCAGCCAGCGCGACCGCACCGCGTCCTCGAAGTCCTTGCGCGCGACGGCCCCCAGGCTCATGCGGAAACCTCCCCGGTTTCGGCGACGTCACGTCCCTCCGCGTAGTGGAGGAACAGGTCCTCCAGGGACGCCTCCTCGGTGGAGAAGTCCTTCACGGCGACGCCCTCGCCCTCCAGCGTGGAGATGACGGCCGTCTTCGCGTCGCTGGAACACGACACCGTGACGGTGCCGCCGTCGGTGCTGGCCGAGGAGACGCCGTCGAGCGCGCGGAGCGACTCGACGTCGTCCTCGCTCGCCGCGTCGACGGTGACGACGAGCTGCTCCTCGCCGCCGACGGCGTCGCGGAGGCCGTCGATGCTGTCCTCGGCGACGAGTTCGCCCTCGCGCAGGATGCCGACGCGGTCACAGACCGCCTCGACCTGTCCGAGCACGTGGCTGGAGAAGAACACCGTCGCGCCGCGGTCGGCCTCCGTTCGGACGATGTCGCGCATCTCCTTGGCCCCCGCGGGGTCGAGCCCCGAGGACGGCTCGTCGAGGATGAGCAGTTCCGGCTCGCCCACGAGCGCCATGCCGAGCGCGAGGCGCTGGCACATCCCCTTCGAGTAGCCGCCGGCCTTCCGGTCGGCCGCGTCGGCGATGCCGACCCGTTCGAGCAGGCTCTCCGGGTCCCCCTCGACGCCCTTCGAGCGCATGGCGAACTCGACGTGCTTCCGGCCGGTGAGCCGGTCGTACACGTCGTACCCCTCGGGGAGGACGCCGGTCCGGCGGCGGACGGCGACCGACTCGGCCTGGGCGTCCCGGGAGAGCACCTCGACGCTCCCCTCCGTCGGGCGGACGAAGTCGAGCACCATGTTGATGGTCGTCGATTTCCCCGCGCCGTTCGGGCCCAGAAAGCCGTAGACGGTCCCCTCCTCGACCGTGAGATCGAGATCGCGGACGGCGACCACGTCGCCGTACCGCTTCGTGACCCCCCGCAGCTCGATGGCTGGCATAGGCTCCGCTTCCCCCGGTCCACAATAAAGGGTTTTGGGACCGCCCCGTCCGCGGCACCACTTGCCGTAACTGACGTGCATATCCCCACGGAGAATTATTCGTTTAGCACATGACCGACGAGGACGGACGCGGCCCCCGCACCCGAGCGCTCCACGCCGGGTGGGACGGGGATCCCGAGACGGGCGCCCGGGCACCGCCCATCTACCAGACGACCTCGTACGCCTTCACGGACGCCGACACGGCCGCTGACCTGTACGCCCTGGAGCGGGAGGGCGACGTGTACACACGCATCTCGAACCCGACGACGCGGGTACTGGAGGAGCGACTCGCGAGCCTCGAGGGCGGGGTCGACGCGGTCGCCACCGCCTCGGGGATGGCCGCCGTCGACGCCGCGACGAGCGTGCTCGCCCGGGCGGGCGAGAACGTCGTCGCCAGCAGCGACATGTACGGCGGCACGAGCGCCTACTTCATCCACATGGCCAGTCGGCGCGGCGTCGATCTCCGGACGGTGCCGACGACCGACGTCGACGCCTACGCCGAGGCGGTCGACGAGGACACGGCGTTCGTCCACGTCGAGACCGTCGCGAACCCGTCGCTGGTCACGCCCGACTTCGAGGCGATCGCCGACGTGGCCCACGAGCACGCCGTCCCGCTCGTCGTCGACAACACGTTCGGCACGCCCGCGCTCTGTACCCCGATCGAACACGGCGCGGACGTCGTCTGGAACTCGACGACGAAGTGGATCCACGGCGCGGGCACGACGGTCGGGGGCGTCCTCGTCGACGGCGGGACGTTCCCGTGGGACCACCCGGACGCCGACTACGAGGAGCTCTCGGGGGAGAACCCCGCCTTCGGCGTCGACTTCGCCGAGCGGTACGGCGAGCGGGCGTTCGCGCAGGTCGTCCGCCACCGGGCGGTCCGCGCGCTCGGCAACTGCCAGTCGCCATTCGACGCGTGGCAGACGCTCCAGGGGCTCTCGACGCTCCCGCTGCGGATGGAGCGCCACTGCGAGAACGCCCGCGTCGTCGCCGAACACCTCCGGGACCACCCGGACGTGGCGTGGGTCACGTACCCGGGTTTCGCGGAGCACCCGACCCACGACCACGCCGCCCGCTACCTCGACGACTTCGGCGGCATGGTCGTGTTCGGGCTGGACGGCGGGTTCGAGGCGGGGAAACGGCTCTGCGAGGAAGTTGACCTGATCTCCTTTCTCGCCAACATCGGCGATGCGCGCAGCCTCCTCATCCACCCTGCGAGCACGACCCACGCACAGCTCACCGAGGAGGAACAGCGGGCCGCGGGCGTCAGCCCGGACCTCCTCCGGCTCTCGGTCGGCATCGAGGACCCCGAGGACGTCGTCGCCGACCTCGACCGCGCCATCGCGGAGGTGTCCTGAATGGCGGAGACGACCGGGGTCGGCGAGTTCCGGTTCGCCTGCGGCGAGACGATCGACGACCTCGAACTCGCCTACGAGACGTACGGCGAGTTCGACGGCTCGAACGCGGTGCTCGTCTGTCACGCGCTCACCGGGAGCCACCACGTCACCGACTCGGGCTGGCGCGAGGAGGGGGACGACGGGACGCCCACCGCCGGCCAGGCGCGGGCCTGGTGGAACGACGTCGTCGGGCCGGGGAAGGCGATCGACACGACCGAGTACTACGTCGTCTGCGTGAACGTTCCCGGCTCCTGCTACGGCTCCTCCGGCCCGTCGAGCGAGGGCCCCGACGGCGAGCCGTGGGGGACGAACTTCCCGCCGGTGACGGTCGGCGACTGGACGCGCGCGCAGCGACGGCTGCTCGACGAACTCGGCGTGGGCCGGCTCCACGCGGTCGTCGGCGGCAGCGTCGGCGGGATGAACGCCCTCGACTGGGCGACGCGATACCCGGACGACGTCCGGCGCGTCGTCCCCATCGCGGCGGCAGCGCGGCTCGACGCCCAGTGTCTCGCCATCGACGCCGTCGCACGCCGTGCCATCACCACCGACGCGAACTGGAACGGCGGCGAGTACTACGGCGACGGGCCGGACCCCGACGACGGGCTCGCCCTGGCCCGACAGCTCGGTCACGTGATGTACCTCTCGAAGGGGTCGATGGAGCGGAAGTTCGGCCGGCGCGCGGCCGGCCGCGACGCCCGCCGGGACGCGTTCCCCGAGGACCCGGCGGGCGCGTTCTTCCCCTACCGCGAGGTGGAGTCGTACCTCGATTACAACGCCGCCGGGTTCACCGACCGGTTCGACGCGAACAGCTACCTCTACCTGACGCGGGCGATGGACGACTACGACCTCTCGGCGGAGTACGGCTCGGACGCCGACGCGCTCGCCGCGTTCGAGGGAGAGGCGCTGCTGCTCTCCTTTTCGGCCGACTGGCACTTCACCGTCGAGCAGTCGCGGTCGCTGGCGGCGGCGTTCGAGGACGGCGGGGCGCCCGTCGCCCACCACGTCGTCGACTCGGACCACGGCCACGACGCGTTCCTCGTCGAACCCGAGTCGGTCGGGCCGCCGCTCCGCGACTTCCTCGCGGACGGCGTCGACGGTCGCGCGGTCCGCGACGAGGGGACCGCGACCGACGGCGGGGACGCGGGGAAGGAACGGCGGGCACCCGTCCACGCGAGCCTCTTCCCGGGCTGACTCTCCGGCCGACGCCCGGCACGACGCGTCGCTCGGCAGGTTCGCTTGCTGGCTGACGGGCGGCTCCGCGGGTCCGCCGGAGGATGAGCCGCACGACCGCGTCGCCCCCGGCGGCGACGCTCAGGTCACGGGGGCGCTGGTCCCGGCTTCCGGTTTGAACCCTCGCCCGACGAGCGAGCGGGGAATCCCGACGTGGTGAGACACACAACGTTTGCCGGACCGGCACGATTTAAGCCGCTGTAGCCAGTACTCGTTCGTAATGACGGACGACGTCGTCGCTCACGTCCGCTCTTCCACCGAGCGACGCGTCCGCGTCCCGTCGCGAGCGCCGCGACGACCGGGCCTTTGAGCCCACTTATCACCCCTCTCCCCACGCCGCTTGCTGCCGCATTCCCAGCCGACCAGGCTCCCCGAGCCCGCACTCCGCCATTTTATTCCAAATACCAAAACACCGAATTTAATACCCTGAAGGCCACAGGTGTCGGTAATGACACGCGTGGCACTTGCATTCAGCGGCGGACTCGATACGACGGTCTGTGTCCCGCTCCTCGAGGAGGAGTACGGGCACGACGAAGTCATCGGCGTGACCGTGGACGTCGGCCAGCCCGAGGAGGAGTTCGACGAGGCCGCCGAAACCGCCGAGGCGCTCGACCTGGAACACCACGTCGTCGACGCGAAGGCGGAGTTCGCCGACCTCTGTCTCGACTCCGTGCGCGCGAACGCGACCTACCAGGGCTACCCGCTCGGGACGGCGCTCGCGCGCCCCGTCATCGCCGAGAAGATTCTCGACGTGGCGAAAGAGCACGACTGCGCGGCCGTCGCGCACGGCTGCACCGGCAAGGGGAACGACCAGCTCAGGTTCGAGGCCGTCTGGCGCGCGTCCGATCTCGAGGTCATCGCGCCCGTCCGCGAACTCGGGCTGACGCGCGAGTGGGAGATCGAGTACGCCGACGAGAAGGACCTGCCCGTCGAGAGCGGCAACGAGGGCGCCTGGTCCATCGACACGAACCTCTGGTCCCGCTCGGTCGAGGGCGACGACCTCGAGGACCCCACCTACGTCCCGCCCGAGGACATCTACGACTGGACTGCCGCCCCCGGCGAGGCAGGCGGCGAGGAGCTCGTCGAGGTCACCTTCGAGGACGGCCACGCCGTCGCGCTGAACGGGGAGGAACTCGACGCCGTGGCGCTCATCGAGGAGCTGAACGAACTCGCGGGCGCGCACGGCGTCGGGCGCACGGACATGATGGAGGATCGCATGCTCGGGCTGAAGGTGCGCGAGAACTACGAGCACCCGGCCGCGACCGTCCTCCTCACCGCCCACGAGGCGCTCGAACAGCTCGTCCTCACCAAGTCCGAGCGCGACTTCAAGGCGACCGTCGACGAGGAGTGGGCCCAGCAGGGCTACGAGGGCCTCGTCGACACGCCGCTCATGGCCTCGCTGGAGGGCTATCTCGACGCCAGCCAGTCGAAGGTCACCGGCACCGTCACGATCAAACTCCAGGGCGGGCAGGCACGCCCGGTCGCCCGCGACTCCGAGTTCGGCGTCTACTCCGAGTCGGCCGCCTCGTTCAACACGGAGACGGTCGACGGCATCGAACAGGCCGACGCGACGGGCGTCGCCAAGTACCACGGCTTCCAGGAGCGGCTGGCGAACGAGGTGCTGGCGAACGCGACGGAGGAGACCGAGGACGCGAGCACGGACGAGGAGGAGAAGGCGACGCTGACCACCGACGGCGGCGCCGGGGAGTAGAACCGACCATGGAGGGCGAAGACACCGTGATTCGGCGCGATCGCTTCGCGGACGGCCCGGCCCGCTCGTTCATGTCGAGCCTCGCGGCCGACGAGCGCATCTTCGCCGCCGATCTCGCGGTCGACCGCGCGCACGTGGTCATGCTCACCGAGCAGGGAATCATCGGCGACGACGAGGCCGCCGACGTCCTCGCCGCGCTCGACGACGTCGAAGCCGCGGGCCACTCGACGCTCCCCGACGGGGAGGACGTCCACGAGGCCATCGAGTCGGCCGTCGTCGACCGCGTCGGCCCGAACGGCGGAAAGATGCACACCGCCCGCTCGCGCAACGACGAGGTCGCCGCCTGCATCCGGTACCGCTTCCGCGCGGACCTCCTCTCGGCCGTCGAGGCGACGCTCGCGCTCCGCGAGGCGCTGCTCGAGGCCGCGACCGCCGAGGCCGAGACCGTGATGCCGGGGTTCACGCACCGGCAGTACGCTCAGCCGACGACCGCGGGCCACTTCCTCGCCTCCTACGCCGGCGCGCTGGAGCGCGACACCGCGCGCCTGCTCGACGCCTACGACCGGACGAACGGCTCGCCGCTCGGCGGGGCGGCGTTCGCGGGTACGCCGTTCGATATCGACCGCGAGCGGACGGCGGACCTGCTCGGATTCGACGGCGTCGTGGAGAACTCGACGGACGCCTCCTCTGCCCGCGACTTCCTCGCGGAGTCGTGCGCGGCGCTGGCGACGCTGGCGACGACGCTCTCGGGGCTGTCGACGGACCTGATCGAGCACGCCGCGGACGGCTACCTCGTCCTCTCGGACGACTACTCCTCGACCTCCTCGATCATGCCCCAGAAGAAGAACCCCGACACGCTGGAACTCGTCCGCGCGGTCGCGGGCGACGCGACCGGGTCGCTGACGGCGCTGTTGACGACGCTGAAGGGGCTCCCCCGCGCGTACAACCGCGACCTGCAGCGCGCGACCCCCCACGCCTGGGACGCGGTCGATTCCGTGACCGAGGCGACCGAGGTCGCGGCCGGCGCGGTCGCCACCGCCGAGTGGGACGCCGAGGCCTGCGAGGCCGACGCCGGCGCCGGGTTCTCGACGGCGACGGGCGTCGCGGACGCGCTGGCGATGACCGGCGTGCCGTTCCGCACGGCCCACGAACTCGTCGCGGCGGCCGCGGCCGAAACCGAGAGTCCGGCCGACACCTCGGCGGCGAACGCTGCCGCCTCGGGGGGCTCTCGGGCCGCTCTCGCCGCAAATCTTGACGCGGCCGCCGAGGAGGTACTGGGTGAACCCCTTGCGACGTACGTGAGCCGCGAGGAACTCGACGCCGTGCTCGACCCGGTCGGGAGCGTCGCCGCCCGCGATTCGCGTGGCGCCCCCGCCCCGGACGCGCTGGCCGAGTCCCTTGCACGCTTGGCGGAATCGCACGACGGCCACGCGGCCGCGCTGGCCGAGCGCGACGCGGCGCTCGAATCCGCGGCCGACGACCTGGAGACGGCGGTGAGCGAGTATGTCTGAAGCGACCACGGCGGTCCGGCGGCTTCGACGACGGCTCCAGGCACGACGAGCCGCGCGACCGCGACCCGGCGTGGTGGCCGGGCGACGTGGCCGGCTGCCACGACCGCCGCGACGACCCCGACGGGCGCGAGGACCGGTCCCGACGGGCGCGCCCGGTCCGGCGTCGCTCCCGGTTCCGGTCCCGACCCCGGAGGTGCCGCCGCCGGCCCTCCTCGGGGCCACATCACACATTTCCGACGTCAAACCGGAACACGGCGGTTACAGCCTCTCTCGGCCCCGGTAGCGACGCCCCTCCCGTTTAATTTCGATTATAGAATCGACGGATTAAAGGTGTCCGGACGGGTAGGACGGGGTACACATGACGGAAGCAGATTGCCCCGAGTGCGGGTCCACCGTGGCCCTGCACGACGACCTGGAGATCGGAGAGATACTCGACTGTGGCACGTGCGGTGCGGAACTGGAGGTCGTCGACGTCTCCCCGCCGGTCCTCGAGCGAGCCCCGGAGCTCCAAGAGGACTGGGGGGAGTGAGATGAAGATCGGCATCCTCTACTCCCGCATCCGCCGGGACGAGAAGCTCCTCCTCGGGGAGCTGCGCGACCGCGGTCACGACGTCGAGAAGCTGGACGTTCGCACGCTCCAGTTCGGCCTCCACGGCGTGTCCGCCGGCGGGGTCGACGTGGGCGACTGCGACGTCGTCCTCGACCGCTGTCTCGCCACCTCGCGCTCGCTGTACGCGACCAAGTTCCTGCAGCACTACGGCGTGCCGGTCGTCAACGCGCCCGAGACGGCCGAGACCTGCGCGAACAAGGTGAAAAACAGCCTCGCGCTCGACGCCGCGGACGTCCCCACGCCCGCGACGGAGGTGGCGTTCACGAGCGACGCCGCCCTCGAGATCATCGAGCGGTTCGGCTACCCCTGCGTCCTCAAGCCGGTCATCGGCTCGTGGGGCCGCCTGATGGCGAAGATCGACACCCGCTCTGCGGCCGAGGCCGTCCTCGAACACAAGGAGACGCTCGGTCACTACGAGCACAAGGTGTTCTACGTCCAGGAGTTCGTCGAGAAGCCCGGCCGCGACGTACGCGTGCTCGCCTGCGACGGCGAGCCCGTTGCCGCGATGACGCGCACCTCGGACCACTGGCTCACGAACGCCGCGAAGGGCGGCGAGACGGCGGCGTTCGACCTGGACGAGGAGGCGACGGAACTGGTCGAGAAGGCCAGCGCCGCGGTCGGCGGCGGCCTGCTCGGCGTCGACCTGATGGAGGTCGGCGGGGCCGGAAGCGGCGAGTACACCGTCCACGAGGTGAACCACACGGTCGAGTTCAAGGCGCTGGACGGCTGCGTCGACGTCGACGTGCCCGCCGCGGTCGTCGACTGGCTCGAACTCAAAGCCGACGTGGCGGCGGAGGCGGCGGCGGTATGACGACCAGCGCCGACGGCGGGGGGGCAGGCGAGGCGTTCACCGCCGCGGTCGTCGGCGGCTCCGGCTTCACCGGCGGCGAACTGCTGCGCCTGCTCGTCGGCCACCCGGCGTTCGACGTCGTCCAGGCGACCTCCCGCGAGTACGAGAAGAAGACCGTCGGCTACGTCCACCCGAACCTGCGGGGGCTCGACCTCCGCTTCAGTTCGCCCGAGGAGCTCGAATCGGTGGACGTGCTGTTCGCGGCGACGCCCCACGGCGTCTCCATGCAGCACGTCGACGCGTTCCGCGACGCCGCCGACCTCGTGGTCGACCTCTCGGCGGACTTCCGCCTGCCCGAGGCGGAGCTGTACGACGAGTGGTACGACGGCCACGCCGCGCCGGAACACCTCGCGGACGCCGAGTACGCGCTCCCCGAGTTGAACCGCGGGAACCTCGCCGGCGCGGACCTGATCGCCGCGGGCGGCTGCAACGCGACGGCGACGCTCCTCGCGATGAAGCCGCTCGTCGACGCCGGCGTCGTCTCGGACGAGGACCGGGTCGTCGTCGACGTGAAGGTCGGCTCCTCGGAGGGCGGCGCGGGCGGGGGCAAGGCGTCCTCCCACCCCGAGCGCTCGGGCGTCGTCCGCCCGTACGCGCCGACCGGCCACCGCCACGAGGCGGAACTGGAGGCGTATCTGGGACTCTCGACGGCGTTCACGGTCCACGCGGTCGAGATGGTCCGCGGCGCCTCGGCGACGTGTCACGCCTTCCCCGGCGGCCCCGTCACGAAGGGCGACCTCTGGGGCGCCTACCGCGGGGCGTACGAGGACGAGCCGTTCGTCGACGTCGTCGCCGGCGGCGGCGGGACGTACCGCTACCCCGAGCCGAAGGCGGTCGCTGGAACGAACCGCGCGGAGGTCGGCTTCGCGCTCGACCCCGGCAACGAGCGCGTCGTGGCGTTCGGCGCCATCGACAACATGATGAAGGGCTCGGCCGGCCAGGCGGTCCACGCCGCGAACGTCGCGCTCGGGCTGGAGGAAACGGCAGGGCTGGATCAACTGGGGCTCCACCCGGTGGGGTCGCCATGAAGGGGTTCTCGGAGCTCCGCACGGACGGCGGCGCGGAGCCGCCCGTCGTCGTGAAGCTCGGCGGCGCCCGCGCGGTCGACCCGGCGGGCGCGGTTGGTGACGTCGCCCACCTCGTCGCCAACGGCCGGAAGGTCGTCGTCGTCCACGGCGGCTCGACCGAGGTGGACGACCAGCTCGAGGCGCTCGGGCGCGAACCCGAGTACGTCGAGACGCCAGGCGGCGTCACCGGCCGGTTCACCGACGAGGACACCATGGAGGTGTTCGAGATGGCCCTGCCCGGGAAGCTCAACACCGACCTCGTCGTCGGCCTCCGGAACGCCGGCGTCGACGCGCTCGGCCTCTCGGGCGTCGACGGTGGCCTCCTGACCGGCCCCCGCAAGTCGGCGGTCCGGGTGCTGGAGGACGGCAAGAAGAAGATCAAACGCGGCGACCACTCGGGCCGCATCGAGTCGGTCAACGACGCGCTGCTCGGCTCGCTGCTCGCCGACGGCTACACGCCGGTGCTCTCCCCGCCGATGCTCGGCGAGGAGGACGACGGGAGCCACACGGCGGTCAACACCGACGCCGACCGCGCGGCCGCGGCCGTCGCGGCCGCGCTCGGCGCGGAACTCGTGGTCCTGACCGACGTTGCGGGCGTCTACGAGGACCCCGACGACCCGGACACGCTCATCGGGGCCATCGGGACGCCCGGCGAGTTCGCGGCCCTGGAGTCGGCCGCCGAGGGGTTCATGACCCGCAAGGTGATGGCCGCCGAGGAGGCGCTGGAGGGCGGCGCGACCGCCGTCTACGTCTCGGACGCGAACGTCCGGGACCCGATCATCGCCGCGCTGGACGGCGCGGGGACGCGAATCGACGCGGCCGCCGTCGCTGACTCGACGGTCGCCGACGGCGGCGAGGAGATCGTGGACGGCGACGGTCCGAACGCCGACGACGGTGCCGACGCCGCCGGCGTCGACGACATCCGCGGGGTGGGGCAGTGAGTTCGCTCGACCCCGCGGAGGACGAACTGGGCGAGAGCTTCGTCTTCTCGGAGAAGCCGCTCGGCATCGAGTCGGGCGAGGGCGTCCGTCTCACGGGGACGAACGGCACGGAGTACCTCGACTTCGGCGCCTCCTACGCCTGCACGCCGCTCGGGCATAGCCCGCCCGCGGTCGTGGAGGCCGTCCAGGAACAGGCGGCCGAGCTGCTGTACGTGCAGGGCTCGTACCCGGTCGAGGCTCGGACGGAACTGTACGGGAAACTCGGCGCGCTCGCGCCCGGCGACCTCCGGAAGGTGTGGCTCTGCAACTCCGGGACCGAGGCGAACGAGGCGGCGATGAAGTTCGCGCGCTCGGCCACCGGCCGGGAGAAGATAATCGCCGCCAGGCGCGGCTTCCACGGCCGGACGATGGGCGCGCTGGCGCTGACCTGGAAGAGGAAGTACCGCGCCGCGTTCGAACCGCTCGCCGGCGGCGTGGAGTTCGTCGACTACGGCGACGCCAAGGAACTGGCCGCAGCCGTCGACGACGAGACGGCGGCGGTGTTCCTCGAACCCGTGCAGGGCGAGGGCGGGGTGAACCCCGCGACGGCCGAGTACCTGCGGACCGCGCGCGACCTGACCGAGGACGCGGGCGCGGCGCTCGTGTTCGACGAGATCCAGACGGGTCTCGGGCGGACGGGCGCGTTCTGGGCGTGCGAGCACGCCGGCGTCACCCCCGACGCGCTCACGACCGCGAAGGGACTCGCCTCCGGCCTGCCGATGGGCGCGACGCTGTGTGCCGACTGGCTCGCCGAGGAGGCGGGCGACCACGGCTCGACGTTCTCGGGCGGCCCGGTCGTCGCCGCCGCCGCGAACGCGACGCTGGAGGGAATCGTGGAGGGGGACCTGCCCGGCCACGCGGCCGACGTCGGCGACTACCTCCACGAGGAACTCTCCGCTGCGGTCGACGAACACGACCTGGGCGTGCGCGAGGTGCGCGGCCAGGGGCTGATGGTCGGCATCGAGGTGAAGCGCGGGTCGAACCGCCTGCTGCGGGACCTGGCGCTGAACCACGGGATCCTCGCGCTCCCGGCCGGCCGGTCGGTGTTGCGCCTCCTGCCGCCGCTGGTGGTCGAGGAGGACCACGTCGACGCGGTCGTGGACGCGCTGACGGAGGTGCTGTAGCGATGGCCTCGGCCGTCGACGACGCGACCGACCTCGACGCGCTCGATAGCGGGGGACGTCGGCTGCTGTACGACCTCGTCTCGATTCCCTCGGAGTCGGGCGAAGAGGCCGAGGCCGCCGAGCGCCTGGCGGCGTTCTTCGCGGAACACGACCGCGAGGTGTTCCTCGACGGGGTCGGGAACGTCCGCGCCCCAGCGGACGACTCCGTGCTGTTGACCTCCCACGTCGACACCGTGCCGGGCGACATCCCGGTCCGCATCGAGCGCGACCCGGAGGACGAGTACTCGCCCGACGGCGACGCGGTGCTGTGGGGGCGCGGCAGCGTCGACGCCACCGGTCCCCTCGCCGCCATGGCCGTCGCGGCCGTCGAGACGGGCGTCTCCTTCGCCGGCGTCGTCGGCGAGGAGACCGACTCCCGGGGCGCGCGCTTCCTCGTGGAGGACCGCGAGGAACCCGACGCGGTCGTCAACGGCGAGCCGTCCGGCTGGGACGGCGTGACGCTGGGCTACCGCGGCTTCCTCGCCGGCACGTACGTCGCGACGAGCGAGTCCGGCCACACGTCGCGCCCGGACCCGAACGCCGTCGAGCACGCGATGAACTGGTGGAATCGTGTCGAGGGCGCGTTCGAGGCGGCGGACTACGAGCCGGTGTTCGAGGGCGTGACGACGAAGCCGGTGCGCTTCGACGGCGGGCTCTCGGCCGACGGGCTCTCGATGGAGGCGACGATGGACGTCCAGTTCCGCGTTCCGCCCGAGATGGAGCCGGCGGACGTGCGCGAGCGCGCCGACGCCGAACTCGACGCCGGGACCGTCCACTGGGAGGAGCCGATCCCCCCGGTGATGACCAGCCCCCGCAGCGAGGTGGCGACGGCGTTCCGCGGGGCGATCCGACGAGCGGGCGGGGACCCGCGACTGCTCCGCAAGACCGGCACCGCCGACGTGAACCTGTACGCCGCGGCCTGGGACGCCCCGATGGCGACCTACGGCCCCGGCGACTCGGACCTCGATCACGCCCCGAACGAACGCCTCGCGCTCGCCGAGTTCGACCGCACGGTCGACGTGCTGTGTGCGGTCTGTGAGCGCCTCGCCGACTGACCATCCGATGAACACACCGACCCACGACACCGAGATGACGACCGACACCGACGACCCGTTCCCGACCGACCTGCTCGACGTGGACGACCTCTCGTCCACCCAGCTAGGGGCGGTGCTCGACCGCGCGACCGAACTGAAGGCCGGCAAGGACCTGACGCAGCTCCCGCGGTCGACGCTCGCCATGCTGTTCGAGAAGCCCTCGACGCGCACCCGGGCGTCGTTCGAGACGGGGATGACCCAGCTCGGCGGCCACGCGATGTTCCTCGGCCCTGACGACATCCAGCTCGGCCACGGCGAGCCGCTGAAGGACACCGCCCGGGCGCTCTCGGGCTACGTCGACGCGATCATGGCCCGGCTGTTCGACCACTCGGACCTGGAAACCCTGGCCGAGTACGCCGACGTGCCCGTGGTGAACGGGCTGACCGACGACGCGCACCCGTGCCAGACGCTGGCCGACCTGCTGACCATCCGGGAGGCGTTCGGCGACCTCGAGGACGTCTCGGTCGCCTGGGTCGGCGACGGCAACAACGTCGCCCGCTCGTTCGCCGTCGGCTGTGGCGTCGCGGGCGTGGACCTGACGGTCGCGACGCCGGAGGGGTACGGCCTCGGCGAGGACCCCATCGAGCGCGCCGCCGCGGCCGGCTCCGCGCCGACGATGACCGACTCGCCCGCGGACGCCGTCGCCGACGCGGACGTCGTCTACACCGACGTCTGGGTGAGCATGGGTCAGGAGAAACTGCGCGAGGAGAAGCTGCCCGCGTTCGAGGGGTACCAGTTGAACCGGGACCTGCTGGCCGACACCGACGCGCGGGTGATGCACTGTCTTCCGGCCCACCGGGGCGAGGAGATCACCGACGACGTGTTGGAGTCGGACCGGACGCTCGTCTGGGAGCAGGCGGAGAACCGGATGCACGCCCAGAAGGCGCTGCTCGTGGAACTGCTGGCGTAGTGTTTTCGCGGGACGCCACTGTCGGCACGTCGCTCGCGGGGGAACTGCTCGCGAGCCGACCGACCGTCACGCCGACGGCGACCGGTCGCGGTCCCGGTACGCGGCGAGCGCGAACGTGACGAGGCCGCCGACGAAGAACAGGACGCCCGGCTGTGCCGCCGTGAGCGCGACGCCGACCACCCAGTTCGGGTCGCCGGCCGCCCTGCTGGCCGGCTCGAACAGCTCGACCGGCGTGGTCCCGACCAGCCGCTCGACGGCGAGCTGGACGGCCAGGCTGGCGAGCCCGAGCGCCGCGACGCCCGAGGCCCAGTCGCCGAGCAGCCGGTCGAGTTCGCCCCGCGCGTCCGGTTCCGGCTCGGCGGTCAGGACGATCGGCTCGGCCGCCGGCCCGTACACCGTCATCTCGTTGCCCTTCTCCGAGTAGGTGCGGCCGAGCGACTCGACGAGGCCGGCCGCCTCCAGGTTGGTAAGGTGGTAGTGGACGTTCTGGACGGACGTGTCGACGCGGCGGGCCAGCTCCGAGGGGGGAGCCGGGTCGGCGTGGACCGCCCGGAACAGTTCGCGGGCCGTCCCCGAACCGAGCGCCTCGATCACGTCGTCGGTCTCCTCGTCGTCCACCGGGAGCACTCTCGGCGCGGCGTCGGCGGAGTCGGTCCGGCCGCCGAGCCGGGTCAGCGGCGATGCCATCTACCCCGCGGTAACGCCCGCCGGTACTTCAACGTGCGCGAAGATCAAACGCGGATTTTACCGCGCCGTGACGCGGTCGCGGCCGCCCGTCAGAGGAAGGGAACGGTGACCGCCGCCGTGACACAGCTGATGGCGAACCAGCCGGCGAAGTTCCACCACGGGACGCCGCGCCAGCGAGGCCCCGGGAGGTCGTCGGTGTACGTCCAGTGGCCGTCCGCGACCCCCTGGTGGTCGGTGAGCACGTCGTAGGTCGTGGCGAGCAGGCCGGTCGCGACGACCGCCGTCCAGCCGTCCGTCACGAGGAGCGCGACGCGGAACGCGACGTAGATCGTCCCCGTCCAGCCGAGCAGGACGTAGAGGGGGACGCCGATGACTTTCGGGCCGACGTGGTGGTCCAGCCAGTCGAGGTCGACGACGACCGCCTCGGCGACGAACGCGAGGACCGCGCCGCCGCCGAACAGCGCGACCATCGCGGGCACCGGCCAGGTGACCGCGGCGTGAGCGAGCGAGAGGAGGCCGACCGCGGCGGCGGTTCCGGCGAAGGTGCGGCTACTCGTCATGCGATCCAGTCCACATATTCGCGGCATAAACGTTGCTACCGACGGTCGGGACTACTCCCGGCGCTCGCGTCAGCACGTCTCGTCGAGACCCGCGTCAGGACCCGTTCCGGGCGCGCGCTCTCCGCACCGCGCGGAGCGGTTCGAGCCGACCGTGTCCCGTCCCGAGGTCGGTGCCGGCGCGCCCGGCCTCGCTCGCCGTCGTTTCGAGGAGTTCCCGCACGCGTCGCGGCTCGCTCCCACCGAGCACGTCGCACACGAGCGCGGCGACGCCGGCCGCCCGGGCCGCGGCAGCGGACGTCCCCGGTTTTCCCGGCCCCGACCACGGCCGGGGTGGCGCGACCAGGTCGACGCCGGTCCCCCCGTCGGACGTCGGCCCGCGACCGCTGTACGGCGCCGCGCCGTCGCCGTCGGCCGCCCCCACGGCGAGGACCGTGTCCGCCGAGGCCGGCGACGCCACGCTCCCGGTCGGCGTCGTCGGGACCAGCCGATGGGTCGGCGTCGTCACCTCCAGCCGGAACGTGTCGAGCGTGCCGGGTTCGGGAGACTCGCCGGACGGCCGGACCAGCAGCCGGTAGTCCCCGCCGTCGAGCCGCGCGACGAGCCGCTCGCCCGTCCCGGTCGGCGCGTCGGTCGAGAGCGCGATCAGGTTCCGACCGTCGCCCGTGTCGGTCCGGCGGACGAGCGCGAGCGAGAGGTCGAGAGCCGGCGGGCCGTCGTGGGTCACCCACGCGACGAGTCGCCCCGTCGGCCCGTCGTCCCCGGACGGGGATCGGACCTGCAACCCGCGGATCGCTCGCCCCTCGCGCAGCGAGTCCGGAGCGACCGGCCGCTGCCAGTGGCCACGGGCGGCGTTTCCGGTCGGTGCGACGACGACGGTTCCCGCCGCCTCCGCGTCCCGGAGGGCGCGAGCGACCGGTCCCCGTTCCGGGCTCGCGGTGCCGTGGGCCGCGACCGGCACGAGCAGGACGTCGACTCCTCGGTCCCGGAACCACTCGACCGCGAGGGCGAACTCGCGGGGGCGGCTGAACCGCGCGAGCGCGAGGTCGGCGGCGGGCGCGACCCGTGCGACCGCCGCGGCCGCCGCGGTCCCGTGGGTCGGCCCGCTCACCGCGACCGGGTCGTCCCCGAACCCGCGCAGGGCCGTGGTCGCCGAGGAGAGTTCCGGACGGCCCGGGTCGAACCCCGTCGGGTCCGCCACGCCGAGTCGCACCCCCTCGCCGGTGACGCCGGCGGCGTGAATCGTCTCGATCGGGTCGGTCCCGGCGTTCGAGGTCGGTTCGGCCGGCGGCGGATCGTCCGGGCCGAACAGCCCGTCGGGGTCGAACAGGCTGCCGAGGCGCGGGATCGGCGAGGCGGCGACGCTGGCGGCGACGGCGGCGGCACCGATCCGTAGTGCCCGACGGCGATCGACGGCGCGCGAGCCGGCGCGTGAGCGGTCGGAGGCCACGGGGTCGCCGGAACGACCCGCGGCCCGCCGTTCAATCTGTCGGTCGTGGGCCACGACGGGGTGGGCCGCGGGCGGGACACCGTACCGTAAAACGCGCTCGAAGCATTCGCTGCTTCTTATACCACCAGGGACGATGTGCCGACGGAATGCCCTCCCTCAACGTCCACCTGCCGGGCAGCGAGACGGACCGTCCGCACGCCGCCGCGACCGCCGCGACCGGCGCGGGGTGGTCGCCGTGAGATCGAACGCGCTCCGGCTCGCGCTCGTCGCCTGTCTGGTGCTGGGGGCGGTCGCGCCGGCCGCGACCGCGTCGGCGTCGGCCCCCACGACGTCACGATCGACCGCCACCGCGTCGGTCGCTCCCGCGTCCACGTCGGTCGCCGCCGGGTCGACATCAGCCGCCGCCGGGTCGACGTCGGCCGCCGGCGCCTCCGCCGCGTTCGAGTCGACCCGGGGGGCGATCACGATCGATCACGAGGGCGAACGCGTCACAGTGGCCAACGACTCCTCGCAGGTCATCTCGGGGACTGCCGAGTTCCGCGTCGGCACCGAGCTCCTCGTCCGGCTCGAGTCGACGGGCGACACCCAGCCCGCGTTCTTCGTCAGCTCGAACGCCGTCGTGACGGAGAACGGCACCTGGGCGATCGCGGCCGATCTCTCCCGGCAGACCGCCGGCGGCACGTTCTCGGTCACCGTCACGACCGAGAACGGCTCGCACTCGACGTCGGCGGACGGCGAGATCGTCGGCTGTGCGGGCGACTGCACCGAGCCGGTTCCCGACTCCCCCACGGCCCGCCCGGAACAGACCCCGACGGCGACGCCGGAGACGAACGCCCGCGTCTCGCTGTCCGACTCGATCCTCGCCGTCGACCGGGGGGACGTCGTCGCGCTCGAACTCGTCTTCCTCGGGACGGAGACGGCGACCGTCCGACTCGGCGACCGGAACGCCACCGGCTACGAGCTCGTGGTCCGCGCCCGCGACGCGAACGACGACGGGCGAGCGACGGTGTACGTCGACACGGCGCTGGCGGGCCGCGAGGGACGGACCGTCAGCGCCTCGACGGACGACGCCGCCACCGTCCGGTCGGAGAGTTCGCTCCCGTCCGCGCTGTCCGCCGGCGAGTACGAACTCGTCGTGTCCGCCGGCAACGACACCGCGGACTCGCCGGACGACGTCGGGGCCGTCGTGGTCCAGTCGGCCGAAACGACGGGCGAGAACACGACCCGGGCGAGGGCGACCCCGACCGAGCGCCCCGCGGGCAGCGGGCTCTCAGGGTCGGTGCTGACGGGGCTGTTCGGCGCGGCGTTCCTGCTGGGCGGCGCCGCGCTGGCGGCCGTCCTGCTCCGGGACTGAGCGGGAGCGCGGAGCGTCCCGCCTCGAAGCAGGAACGGGAAGCGCCGGATCGACGAGGCGACTCCGCGACGTCCTCCGGGGATCGGCGAGGTTCCCCGGGGATCGGCGACGTCCTACAGCGACTCCGCGACGTCCTCGGCGAAGTAGGTGAGGATCAGGTCGGCCCCGGCCCGCTTGATGCTCACCAGCGACTCGTGGGCGACGGCCTCCAGGTCCAGCCAGCCGCGGTCGGCCGCCGCGTGCAGCATGGCGTACTCGCCGCTGACGTTGTAGGCCGCGACCGGGTGGTCGAACTCCCGGCGGACCGCCGAGACGACGTCGAGGTACGGCAGCGCGGGTTTCACCATCAGCACGTCCGCGCCCTGTTCGACGTCGAGTCTCGTCTCCCGGAGCGCCTCGCGGCCGTTCGCGGGGTTCATCTGGTAGTGCCGCCGGTCGCCGAACGCGGGTGCGCCGTCGGCCGCATCGCGGAACGGACCGTAGAAGGCCGACTCGTACTTGGCGGCGTAGCTCATGATCGGCACCCCCTCGAAGCCCGCGCCGTCCAGCCCTTCCCTGATCGCGCCGACCATCCCGTCGGTCATCGAGGAGGGCGCGACCATGTCCGCGCCGGCCTCGGCGTGCGAGACGGCGGTCCTCTCGAGCAGTTCGAGCGTCTCGTCGTTCCGCACGGTGAGCGTCGGGTCCTCGGCGGCACCCTCCTCCACGACCCCGCAGTGGCCGTGGTCGGTGTACTCACAGAGGCAGACGTCGGTGATGACGTAGGCGTCGGTCTCGGCGGCGACGTCGCGCACGGCGCGCTGGACGACGCCGTCCTCGGCGTACGCCCGTGAGCCGACCGCGTCCTTCGACTCGGGGATGCCGAAGACGATGATCGCCTCGACGCCCGTCTCGCGCACCTCGGCGACGCGTGCGGCGGCCTCCTCGACCGGGACGCGCTCGTGGCCGGGCATCGACTCGATGGCGACGCGCTCGTCGGTCGTCGCGTCGACGAACACCGGGGCGATGAGGTCCGAGGCCGCGAGGTCGGTTTCGGAGACGAGCGGCCTGACGCCGTCGGTTCTGAGCCGGCGCGGCCGGTCCGTGAGGTCCATATCGGAGGTGTACGGGGGCGTCGTGAAAACGCCGTCGGGTACGCTCGGGGGTTTGATCGCCGTCGGTCAGGGATGCTCCGGAGCGTCGGAACGGTGCGAATCCCTGGTGGTTCTTGCCATCAGTGCACACTGGTTCTCCGTGGGGTCGTTCTCGAAAGCCCCCACGGCGTTTGGCTCGATAGCTGGTTCGGCCCGCGAGGGATGAGAGAGCGACGGGGAGCCTCAGCCCTCGCCGACCATCCGCTCCTCGCCCTCCCACTCCTGCTGGCGCAGTTCGAACTTCTGGATCTTGCCCGTCGCCGTCTTCGGGAGCTGCTTCACGAACTCGACCTGGCTCGGCACCTTGAACGACGCGAGGCGCTCGCGGCAGTAGTCGATGAGGTCGGCCTCGCTCGTGCCCGGCGACGAGACGTCGCCGTTGGCGGGCACGACGAACGCCTTCGGGGTCTCGCCCCACTCCTCGCTCGGCGCCGGGATGACGGCCACGTCGCCGACCGCGTCGTTCGAGAACAGCGTGTCCTCCAGTTCGAGCGAGGAGATGTTCTCCCCGCCAGAGATGATGATGTCCTTCTTGCGGTCCTGGATGACCAGCATGCCGTTCTCGTTGACCGCCGCCAGATCGCCCATGTGGTAGTAGCCCGAGATTCGGTCGTTGAACGCCTCCTCGGTCGCCTCCGGCTTCTCCCAGTAGCCGTCCATCACCTGGTTGCCGCGGACCACGATCTCGCCGATCGTCTGCCCGTCCTCGGGCACGTCCTGGCCGTTCTCGTCGACGACGCGGATCTCCGTGCCCAGGTAGCCGAACCCCTGCGTCTTCTTCACCCCGAAGCGGTCGTCCGAGTCGTCATCGAAGTAGCGCCGGGCGTCCGAGGTGGTGATGAGCGGCCCCGTCTCGGTCGCGCCGTACACGTGTTTGAGGTACCAGCCGAACTCGTCCTCGACCGTCCGGATCGTCGCTTCCGGCGGTGCCGCGCCGGCGGTGGCGACGCGGACGTCCTGGCCGCCGTCGACCGGGCCGCCGTGCTCGTCGTGGTGGTCCCCGAGCATCTTCAGCACGGTCGGGGCCGCACAGAAGTAGGAGACGTCCTCGTTGCGGAGGCGGTCGAACACCGCGGCGGCGTCGACCCCGCGGGTGCAGACGTGTCGCGCGCCCATCCCGGTGATCGCGTAGAGGTGGCCCCAGCCGTTCACGTGGAACATCGGGAGCGTCCAGAGGTAGGTGTCGTCGTCGCGGATCTCCTGGTGGATCGAGATGAGGTAGGCGTGGACGGTCTCGGTCCGGTGGGTCCGGCAGACTCCCTTCGGGTCGCCCGTGGTGCCCGAGGTGTAGTTGATGGTGACGACGTCGTCCTCGCTCATCTCCGGGCGCTCGTGCTCGCCGGCGTCCGCGATGGCCCCGTCGAACGACTCCCAGTCGCCCTCGACGGCGTCCGCGTCGTTGGTGATGAACGTCTCGGTCGGCACCGTGTCGCGGATCGCCTCGATGCGGTCGGCGTACTCGGCGTCGGCGTAGATGGCCGTCACGCCAGCGTCGTTGAGGATGTACTCGAAGTCCGACTCGACGAGCCGGTAGTTCAGCGGCGTGTGGACCGCGCCGATCTCGTGGCTCCCGTAGGCCGCCTCCAGGTGGTAGTGCGTGTTCGGGTCGAGGACGGCGACGCGGTCGCCCTTCCCCACCCCGCGTTCCTGGAGCGCGGCGGCGAAGCCGTCGGCGCGCTCGCCGAGTTCGTCGTACGTGTACCGCGTGCCGTCGACGGCGAGGACCGCCTCGTGGTCCCCGTAGTTGCGCCGGGCGCGGTCGAGAAAGTCCGTGACTAACAGCGGTTTCTCCATGCCTGCCGCGAACTTCCGGGACGTTCGTGATAATCGTTGCGGGATTGGTAACACCTGACGAGGGGTGAGGAAAAGTTTGGAACGCATCGCCGCCGGAATCAGTCCTCACTCGACGAGAAATCGTTTCACCTCGCTGGCGGATTTCGCCGCGACGGCAGGATGGACTCGCCCCTTACCCCTCGTAAATCCGTAAGTTCGTGAATCGGGGGACGAACACCGTCGATGTCACCGGGCAGTCTGGCGCGTTCTGCCTGAAAAAGTCCGGGAGTCGCTGCCTACTCCTCCTGCACCTTCACCCGGATGTCCTCCACGATGTCCGGGTTCCGCAGCGTCGACGTGTCGCCGAGTTCGTCCTCGTTGGCGATGTCCTCCAGCAGGCGGCGCATGATCTTCCCGGAGCGGGTCTTCGGGAGTTCGGAGGTGAACACGACCTCCTCGGGGCGCGCGATGGGGCCGATGGCGTCCTCGACGCCCGCGACGATGCGGTCGCGCATCTCGCCGGTGCCCTCGTAGCCGTCCTCGAGGATGACGTAGGCGTAGACCGCCTCGCCCTTCACCGGGTGGTTGCCGCCGACGACCGCGGCTTCGGCGGCGCCCTCGACGCCGACGATGGCGGATTCGATCTCCATCGTTCCCAGGCGGTGACCCGAGACGTTGATGACGTCGTCGACGCGGCCCAGCACCGTGATGTAGCCGTCGTCGTCGATCTTCGCGCCGTCCTCGGGGAAGTACACCCAGTCGTCCGGGTCCTCGGAGTCGACGTCGGAGTACTCGGCCCAGTACTCCTCGATGAAGCGCTCGTCGTTGTCGTACAGCGTCCGGAGCATCCCGGGCCACGGCTTCTGGACGGTGAGATAGCCCGCGCGTCCCGCGTCGACCTGGTCGCCGTTCGTGTCCACGATCTCTGCGTCGACGCCGGGCAGCGGCGGGCCCGCGGAGCCGGGTTTCATGTTCTTCACGCCGGGGAGGGTCGTGACCATCATGCCGCCGGTCTCGGTCTGCCACCACGTGTCGACGACCGGGCAGGACTCGTCGCCGATGTGCTTGTAGTACCACTTCCACGCCCGGGGGTTGATCGGCTCGCCGACGGTGCCGAGCAGGCGGAGGCTGGAGAGGTCGTGCCGCTCGGGGAACTCCGAGCCCCACTTCATGAACGCGCGGATGGCGGTCGGCGCGGTGTAGAGCTGGTTCGCGTCGTACTCGTCGACGATCTCCCAGAGGCGGTCGCGCTCGGGGTAGTCGGGCGTCCCCTCGTACATCATCGTCGTCGTGCCGAGCGCGAGCGGCCCGTACACGATGTACGAGTGGCCGGTGATCCAGCCGATGTCGGCCGCACAGAAGTACGTGTCGTCCGGCTTCACGTCGAGGACCGACTGGGAGGTCCAGGCGGCCCAGGCGAGGTAGCCGGCGGTGGTGTGTTTCACCCCCTTCGGCTGGCCGGTCGTGCCCGAGGTGTACATGAGGAACAGCATGTCCTCGGCGTCGCGGTCGACCGGATCGACGGTCGCGCCGGACTGTTCGTCCACCAGGGCGTCGTAGTCGTGCTGGTTGTCGGCCAGATCGTGGCCGAAGTCGTCGCCGTTCGGGCCGAGCCGGTCGACGACGACCACGTCCGAGACGGTCCCCTCGACCATCGAGAGCCCCTCGTTGGCCTTCTCGAGGTGGTCGAGCGGGTCGCCGCGGCGGTAGTAGCCGTCGCAGGTGACGAGATGCTCGGAGTCGGCGGCGTCCATTCTGGTCGCGAGCGCCTCCGCGGAGAAGCCGGCGAAGACGACCGAGTGGGGCGCGCCGATGCGGGCACACGCCAGCATGGCGATGGGCAGTTCGGGCACCATCGGCATGTACATCGTCACGATGTCGTCCTGGCCGACGCCCATCTCGCGCAGCGCGGCCGCGAACTCGTTCACCTCGCGGTGGAGTTCCTCGTAGGTGAACGTCCGGTTCGCCTCGTCGGTCGGCTCGCCGATCCACTCGATGGCGGCCTCGTCGCCCCGCTCCGCGAGGTGCCGGTCGAGACAGTTCGTCGAGGCGTTCAGCGTGCCGTCCGTGAACCACTCGTAGAACGGCGGGTTCGAGTCGTCGAGCACCTGGTCGTAGCCGGCCTCCCAGTCGAGCAGGTCCGCAGCTCCCTCCCAGCACTCCGGCCAGTTCTCCTCGAACTCGTCGTAGATGCCAGGGTCGGAGACGTTCGCCTGCTCGACGAACGCCGCCGGCGGCTCGAACTCCTCCTGTTCCTCGAGCCGGGCCTCCAGTTGAACGTCATCGTCTGACATACTCACGGAAACCGTCGGAATCGACCGTGATAAACCTACCTCACCGTGCGATTGTATCTGCTTGCTTGCGGTTTTCTCGGCCGTCGAATAATCCGTTCCTGTCGGCGAAAAGCTGACAGGACCGGCGGCGGCTCCGTCCGCTCGGCGGCGTCGCGCCCGTCCGCGCGCATCCGAGAGGCCGTCTCGACGCAGCGACGTCCCGGGACCCCCGGCCGACGGCGTGACACAAGCCATTTAGCGACCGGTGTGTAACCCGCGGTCGTGACCGTTCCCCTCCAGAACATCGCCGGCCAGTTCCCCCCGTGGCTGGAGGGACTGCTCACCTCGGAGTGGGCCTACGTCGTCCTCTTCGGCGTGTTCGTGCTCGAGGGTGCAATGCTGATGTACTTCGTCCCGAGCGAACTGGTCGTCCCCGGATCGCTCGTCCTGCTCGGCCACTCGGCCGACCGCATCGCCGCGATCCTCGCCGTCGCCGTGCTCGGCGCGACGATCGGCCAGTTCGCGCTGTTCAAACTCGCGGAACGGGGCGGCCGCGAGTGGCTCCTGCAGAAGCGCTGGTTCCGGATCAGCGAGGACAGCCTCGACCGCTTCGACGGCTGGTTCGACCGCTGGGGCCCGGTCGTCGTCCCCGTCTCGAACTCGCTGCTGTTCACGCGCGGGATGCTCACCGTCCCCGCCGGCCTCGCCGAGATGGACGACCGGACGTTCGTCGCGCTCTCGGCGGTCGGGACGCTCTGTTTCGAGGCCGCGCTGGCGGGACTGTACGTGTTCGGCGTCGACCTGCTGTGGTAGCGCGCCGTCCGGCCCGGTGACCGCGCTACCCCTGCGGACCGCCCGGGCCGCCCGGGCCGCCCCGCGCAACGCCCAGCGACCGTGACCGTTTTGCCCGTCGCGTGAGCGTCCACGCTCGTGCCAGGCTCCGTGTTCAAACCGGGCGACCGCGTCTCCCTCCGGACCGTCGAAGCCGGGGACGACGAGTTCCTCCGGCGGCATCGAAACGACCCGACCGTCCGGCGACCGCTCGGCGAGGTCGAACCGAAGACCGCCGCGGACGTCGCCGCGTACCGCGAGGAGGTCGTCCGCGGCGAGGACGGCCTCACGCTGCTGATCTGCGCCGAGGGCGACCCGGTCGGCCTGGCGTTCCTGTTCCGGGAGGAGCCGCGGTCGGGCGTCGCCGAACTCGGCTACTGGCTCGCACCCGAGGCGTGGGGCGACGGCTACGCCACGGAGGCGGCCGACCTGCTGTGTGAACACGCGTTCGACGAGCGCGCGCTCCACCGGCTCTCGGCGCGGGTGTACGAGGGGAACGACGCCTCGGCGAACGTGCTCGAAAAGCTGGGGTTCCTCGAGGAGGGTCGCCTCCGCGAGGCCAACGTCTGGGGCGGCGAGCGGCGCGACACGCTGCGCTACGGCCTGCTGGCTCGTGAGTGGCGGGCGAATCGGGAGGGCCGGGCCGACTGAGACCGGCGGGCGGACCACGGGCGGGAACGAGCCGCGGACGCCGGGCGAACGGAGGGCGGGGCGCTCGCGGGGACCGACCGCTCACTCCCCCTCGGTCTGGGTCACGTCGACCCGCTCGCGGAGCGATTCGAGCCCCTCGCTCTCGGCGAGCTCCTCGACGCGCTCGCGGAAGTGTCGCTCGCAGAGGCCGACCCGCAGTCCGTCCTGCTCGGCGGCGTAGGCGGCCTCGCGCTCGCAGTAGTGACACTGCATACTCGACCTCTGGGGCGCCATCGTAGTTAAGCCCGCGTTTCCGGAACCCGCTTACGTCCGGGGCTCGCCGAGTCGCGCCCGAACCCGCTCCCAGCCGTCCCCGTCGAGGCCGGCGAGGCCGATCTCCTCGCCGTGCGCGTCCGAGCCGCCGGTGAGCAGCAGGTCGTGCTCCGCGGCGACCGCCTCGACGCGCTCGGGGTCGTCCTCGCCGCGGTCGCCGTAGGGGTAGAACCGCTCGACTGCGTCGAGATGTTCACACAGCGCCAGCGCCGCCTCGGGGTCCTCGTACCGGAACGGGTGCGCGAGGCCGACGACGGGGCAGGCGTCCGAGAGCAGGTCGACGCCGCGGTCGAACGACGTCACGTCGCGGCCGACGTAGCAGGGCCCGTCGTCGCCGATGAGGTGCTCGAACGCGCCCTCGTAGTCGTAGCCCGCGTCGCTCTCGGCGATCGCACGGGCGATGTGGGGCCGGCCGAGCCCCTCGCGGGGTTCGATCCCGAGTTCCGCCCCGGTCTCCGCCTCGACGCGCTCGACGATCTCCCGGCCGCGTTCGACCCGGTTTCGCTGGAGGCGCTCGCACTCGGCGCGGAGGTCATCGGTCTCGACGAGGCCGTAGCCCAGCAGGTCGAGTTCCTCGAAGCCGGCGTCGACGCGGAGTTCGATGCCGCGGACCACCGTCACGCCGTCCAGCTCCGAGGCGGGCGCATCCAGCCCCGGGTGGAACCGATCGTGGTCGGTGACGGCGACGACCTCGACGCCCGCCTCGTCGGCGACGCGGGGAAGCGTCTCGAGCGTCATCGTCCCGTCGGACGCCGTCGTGTGGGCGTGGAGGTCCGCGACGACCATACCGGGCGGTGTCTCCCCCGGCGAAAAGCGCTTCCGATGGTCGTGCGATGGTCGCCCCGTGGGGGTCGGCGGCTCCGACATCGACGGCGGATGTCACTCGGCCTGGATTAAGGACCATTAAGGACTACCGACCACTCGAAGGTCGTACATGGACAATCGTTATATTCGCCCCGACGATTCGTTCACACGATGCGCCTGAACGGCACCGGAGAACTCCTGTCAGCACACGAGTACCCAGCGACGAGCGGCGAACTCATCGACGCGTACGGAGAGACCCGGATCGAACTCCAGGACGGTTCGGAGTCGCTCGGCACGGTACTCGGCCGGATGGGTGCGGAGACGTTCGCCTCGGCCGGCGAGGCGTACGAGGCGCTCCAGTCGGGCGTCGGCCACGAGGCGGTCGGCCGCCGCTACTACAGCGACCGCGACGCGCCGACCGTCGGCGAGGACGGCCCGACCCCGCTGTCGTTCTAGCATCCGCGGCGTCGGGGCCGGGGCGACGTCTGCCACGCCGCCTGCCCCCCGCGAACCGGTTTTCTTGACGAGCCGTCACACCCACTCGACAGCGTCGTCCAGTTCCAGCGGAACGCTTCCCCTGCTGTAGGCCTCGGTCCGGCCGTCGGGTCGGCTCCGGAAGACGACCGCCGGGCGGTGGCCCACGTCGGGTTGCTCGCCCCGGAGCGCCGCCCAGGCGTCGTCGCGGAACGACGAGCAGTCCACGAACAGGGTGACGCCGCCGCCGTGTTCCTCCAGTTGCCCGGAGGTCTTCGTCTGGACGGTGTCGCGGATGGCGGTGAGCGGATTGTTCGCGCTCCGGCGGTTCAGCGCGACCGGCCGGGTCACCTCCACGAGCGTCGAGGTGCCGTCCCCGCGCTCGACGCGGTAGTCGATGACGTGGTCGGTCGTCACCTCGATCTCGGGCACGATCTCGTAGTCCGCGAGCGTCAGCAGGCGCGCCACGTCGAACTCGCCCATCGTCGCGGTCATCCGCGTCTCGTCGAAGTACTCGGAGGTGCCGAGCTTGCTCGCCATCTCCTCGCGGTACGGATCGAGGACGCCGGTGTCGAGGAACTCCTCGTAGAAGTCGAGCGCCGCCTCGCGGGTCGCGTCGGGGAAGCCGGCGGCGTGCTCGCGGAAGAACTCCCGGGTCGTCCCCGCGCCGTCCTTCGAACAGAAGACGGTGAGAAAGTACCACGAGACGTGCGGGTAGTCCGCGAGCCACGGCTCCTCGTCGTGGAGGCCGGCCAGGAGTTCGCGCTCGGCCCAGCGACGCACCGGGTACGGCGCGGCCTCGAAGGCGTACTTGTCGGTGCGCCACAGCGAGGAGGGCGTCTCCGTGTTGCCGAGCCAGTAGCCCGCGGGACCGCCGCCGTTCAGCCCGTCGGGCCCCTCGTCGTCGGTCCAGCAGAACAGCGCGAGGCTCCCGTCGTCCATGTCGAGCCGGACGGCCTCGTAGCCGTCCGGCGGTTTGAACCACGGGTCGTCCATCGTCGCCCCGAGGTTGGAGTCGAGCGGCCGGTACACGTCCGACTCGACGCGCGAGCGCGACCAGGAGCCGGGGGCGTACCGGAAGCGAAGGGGGCGAGCCACGCTCTTACCTCGGCCCGCACCGGGTTTCAACCCTCCGCATCGCGGGAGGACCCACGCTCCGACCGGACGTGAAGGACCGTTACATTCATAAGTACCGTTTGCCAAGTGATGGCGTACCATGTCGATGGGTGCTTACGACGAGGACGAACACGAACGGCGCGAGCAGAAAGCGCAAGTGGACACCGAGTTCGCGGAGGAACGCAGCGAGTACCGCGGCGAACTCTCCTACGACTCCGGCGAGTCCGCGGAGGCGCTCCTCGATCAGTTCCAGCGAATGAAGGGTGAGTAGCTCACCGACACCGACGCGTCGAGAGGCCCACCGCGACGGCTGAGACGGCTGTTACTGCGAGGACGTGGCCGCCGATAGCCGCAACCAGGACCGGGCGGTCCGCGACGAACGGCACCAGCGCGAGCTGACAGAGCGCGAAGACGACGTTCGTCCGGTCGAGCCGCCGGAACGCGGCTGCCGTCTCCCCGGTCGGGCCGAACCGGACCTCGCGGACGAGCGAGACGACCGCCGTCCACCAGGAGGTGCCGATGCGGTAACAGAGGTCCCACAGCACCAGCAGCGCGAGGAACACGGCCGGCACGGGCGGCTCGGGGCCGAACAGCTCCGTCAGGAGCGACGAGGACGCCGGTTCGACCACGAACAGGTAGGTGACGAGCGCGCAGAACGCGACGACCCCGAGCACCACCTCGATGCTGGAACCGAACAGCAGCCGGTAGTACCGCGTCGGCGCGGAGAGGATCCGGTTCGCGGACGCGATCCGGGTCATCAGCACGCTGCCGACCCCCGCGACGGCGACGGCGACGGTGCCGGCGACGGCCGCGTCCGGGAGCCCGTACGCCGCCGCGAGCGCGAGCACGGCCGCCTCGAAGGACACGACCTGGATCGTCACGGCCGCCGCGGTCGAGAGGTCCGTGCCGGGCACCGCGCCGACGATGCTCTCGTAGGTCCAGGCGTCACCGTACGCCGGCGAGGCGGGCGGCAGCCGCTCCGGCTCGTTCGCGGACTCCGCCCCCTCGGCGTCCGCGCCCGATCCGGGCTCGGAGCGCCCGTCCACCGCTCAGTCCCCCGCCGTGGCCGCGGGGGTTTCCGTCCCGTCCGCGTCCGGGGTCCCGTCCCCGCCGATCGCCGTCCTGATCGCCTCCTCCAGCGGCGTCAGCGTCACCGGGACGTGCTCGCGGATGGCGTCGTCGCCGACGACCATCGGCGTGGCGAGTCCGGCGACGAGCGGTCTGACGACCGACGGCTCGACGTCGGTGACGAGCGTGACCCAGCGGGACGAGAGCCCCGGCGAGAGCACCGGGACGGGAACCACGAGGAGCCGGCCGCCGAGTTCGCGCCGCGTCCGGCCGAGCAGTTCCCCGTAGGTGAGCACCTCCGGGCCGCCGATTTCGAACGTCCCTCCGGCGGTCGCTGGCGCGTCGAGGACGCCGACGAGGTAGGCGACGACGTCGGCGACGGCGATGGGCTGGCACTCCGTGCGCACCCAGCGCGGCGTGATCATGACCGGGAGCCGCTCTGCGAGCTGGCGGACCATCTCGAAGCTCGCGCCGCCGTCGCCGACGACGAGCCCCGCGCGCAGCGTCGTGAGGTCGTACTCGCCCCCGGCGAGCACGGCCTCGACCTCGCGCCGGGAGGCGAGGTGCTCGGAGAGATCGCCCTCCTCGCCCGCCTCGCCGAGGCCACCGAGGTAGACGACGCGGTCGACGCCTGCCGCCCCGGCCGCCTCGGCGAACGTGCCCGCCGCGGTCCGGTCGCGCTCGGCGAAGTCCTCGCCGGCGCGCATCGAGTGAACGAGGTAGTAGGCCGCCTCGACGTCGAGCGCCTCGAGCAGCCGGTCGAGCGGCTGACCCGGCGTCTCGCCCGCACCGGCCACGAGGCGGAACGAGCCGGGTTCGAGCAGGTCGCCTTCCAGGACCCTGACGCCGTCGGGGGCCTCGTAGGCGTCGGCGTCGCGGACGAGCACGGTGACGTCGTGGCCCGCCGCGAGGAGTTGGGGCACGAGCCGGCTCCCGACGAAGCCGGTCGCGCCGGTGACGAGGACGCGCATACCAGGTTCACGCGACCCCCGGAATTAATTATGGTGCCTCCGCGTGCTCGGTTGATACTCGGGGCGTCGGGGAGGCGTCGTTCGCGTCAGGAGCCGTCCCCGTACAGCGCGTCCCAGCCCGGGGTCGGCGGCGCGCCGCGGTCCTCCTCGACGCGGTACGGGTCGGGGGCGTCCTCGGCGGAAGCGCCGGGACCGCCCGCCGACTCCGCCGCCGCGGCCCACTCGCTCGCGGCGCGGCCGACCCACGAATCCGCGTCGCGGGCCAGTTCCCTGGCTTCCTCGGCCCGGTCCTCGTTCACCTCGGCCATCCCCGGCGCCGAGCCCGCGGCCGCGCCGACGAACAGCGCGCGGTCCTCGCGTGTCGACTCGCCGGCCTCGAGGCGGGCGACGACGCCCCGGAGGTCGTCCGGCTCGGGGTAGGCGAACACGGTCGAGCCGAGCGCCTGCGGGCCGAAGGCGGGCGGCGGGAGGTCCTCGGGCACCGACCGGTCCTGCAGGCGCTCGCCGGGGTCGCCGTGGGCGGCCTCGACGCGCTCGCACTCGGTCTCCCGGTCGAGGTCGAGGTTCCGACCCGGGTAGGTGCCGCAGGTCTCCGGGTACAGGTCGTCGCCGTGGACGCGACACTGGAGCGTCTCCGGATCGAGGAAGGCGCAGGCGTCGAGCCAGACGGGGTCGTGACCGAACGGCGCGACGGGCTTGGGGTGTTTGCGGAGCCCCACGAGGAACAGCGGTCGCTCGCCCATCGCCGCGACCTCGTGGCCGTCGACGGTGACCGCGCGCCCGGGGTCGTCCGCGAACGACTCGAACAGTCGCGGGACGAGCACGTCGCCGTAGCCCGAATCGAGGAACGCCCGGACCTCGTCGCGGGTGAGCGGCACGAGGTTGTAGGTGGCGTCCAGCGCGCGGTAGCGGCCGCGACGCTCGTGGTCCGGCACTACGGGGGACGAATCCCCCGAGTTCACACTCGCGTCGCTCGCGTGAACGCCCCCCAGCGGCCGCCAGTCGAGACAGCAGCCCGCACAGCCCTCGCAGTTCAGCTCCACGTCCCCGACGAGTTGGCTCCCGGCGAGTAAGAACCTTGGCCGGGCGTTTTTGTACCCCCTGCCCCGAGAGGGAGTATGGCGAAACAGGCCTGTGACGGCTGCGGCCGGCGGGTGCGGGTCGGCGGCGGCATCGGCGACCTGTGGTCGTTCGAGACGGGGAGCACGGACGGCCTGACGCTCGAACTCGCGGACGGGACCGAGCACTTCCTCTGTTACGACTGCATCGATCGGTTGCCCGAGGACGAGGAGGTTTCCGAGCGGGACGTTTCGGAACTCGGTGACGGTGGAGAGTGATTTTTGGGGTGAGGCGTTGATTGAACGGTGAAGCGAATCTTCGTCGGCTGGCCGACGAAGCAGATCACTACTGCTGGCGGTGAGTAGGGCCTCGCCCTCCCCAGCCTCCTGCGCTCCTCGCTCCTTCGCTTCGCTCGGTCGCTGTGGTGCTCGTCCCTCGCGCGCGTCGCATCGCCCCTCCGGGGCTCGCCGTCACGCGCGCCATTCGCCAGCACGCGCCGACCGCACCCCTGCTGCCAGCGCCACCGCCGGCTGGCCGCGCAAGGGTCACCGTGGACTACCCACGGCGACGCATGCGGTAGTCGGCCTCCGTCGCTCGGCCGACCATCCACCGGGTGGGACTGAACGGGGCCGCGGGGGCTTTCGCGGTCGTCACTACGTCCAGACCGAACGCGAGACCGACCATCCGTACTCGAACGTCACTCACGGTAACTAGTCAACAAAACACCGGACGACGACACCATCCGACACCCTTACGCCGACAGCGACGAAGCCATACACCGAACAAGTGGACCCCGAGCGAATCCTCCCGTCGTTCCCCGCGCCCTCCTTCCGCGGCGCCCAGGAACGGGCCCTGGAGGACATCCGCGACGCCTTCGCCGCCGGCAACGACGTCGTCCTCGTGCGCGCGCCGACCGGGAGCGGGAAGTCCCTCCTCGCGCGCGCCGTCGCCGGCGCCGCCCGGACCGTCGAGGACGCCAGCCCCTCGCAGGCCGCCGGCGCGTACTACACCACCCCGCAGGTGTCACAGCTCGACGACGTCGCCGCGGACGACCTGCTGGAGGACCTCAACGTCATCCGCGGGAAGTCGAACTACACCTGCATCCTCCCCGGCGAGGAGACGACGCCCGTGAACCGGGCGCCCTGCGCCCGCCAGCGCGGCTACGACTGCTCGGTCAAGCACCGCTGTCCGTACTACTCCGACCGCGCCATCGCCTCGAACCGTCCCATCGCGGCGATGACGCTGGCGTACTTCATGCAGACCGCCGGCTCCGAGGTGTTCCGCAAGCGTGACGTCGTCGTCGTCGACGAGGCCCACGGGCTCGCCGAGTGGGCCGAGATGTACGCGACCATCGAGCTGAAGCCCCGCACCGTGCCCGTCTGGGACGACATCACCGTGCCCGACGTGCACAACCACGAGGTCGGACCCGTCGAGCGCACCGCCCGCTTCGCCGACCAGTTGGCCGGCGTCTGCGAGCGCGCGAAGGACGACTTGCTCGCCAAGGGCGACCTGACCGCCGAGGAGGCCGCCCGCCGGGACCGCCTCCAGGAGCTCCGCTCGGAGCTGAACTGGTTCCTCGAGGACTACCGCGACCGTGACTCGTCGACGACGTGGGTCGTCGACCAGCCCGACGGCGAGGGCGGCGAACTCGCAATCAAACCGCTCGACCCCGAGAAGTACCTGAAACACACGGTCTGGGACCGCGGGAACAGGCACTGCCTGCTCTCTGCGACCATCCTCAACAAGGAGGCGTTCTGCCGGCAGGTCGGACTGGCTCCAGGGAACGTCGCGCTCGTCGACGTCGAGCACACGTTCCCGGTCGAGCACCGGCCGCTGTACGACGTCACCCAGGGGAAGATGACCTACGAGCACCGGGACGAGACGCTCCCGAAGGTCGCCAGGCTCTGTCTCCGCCTGATGGCCGAACACCCCGACGAGAAGGGGCTGATCCACGCCCACAGCTACGCCATCGCCGATCAACTGGCCGAGAAGTTCGGCGAGTTCGGCGTGAGCGCCCGGGTTCGAAGCCACGAGCGCGAGGACCGCGACGTGCAACTGGAGGAGTGGAAGGCGAGCCGCGACCCCGAGGTGTTCGTCTCCGTGAAGATGGAGGAGGCGCTGGACCTGAAGGGCGACCGCTGCCGCTGGCAGGTGCTCTGCAAGGCGCCGTACCTCAACACGGGCGACTCGCGGGTCGCCAGCCGGCTGGAGGACGGCCAGTGGGCGTGGTACCACCGCGCCGCGCTCCGGACGGTCATCCAGGGCTGTGGCCGGGTCGTTCGCGCGCCCGACGACCACGGCGCGACGTACCTGGCCGACGCGAGCCTGCTCGACCTGTTCGAGCGCGCCGAGCACGACACGCCGCCGTGGTTCCGCGAGCAGGTCGACCGGATGACCGAACCGGACCTCCCCGAGTTCGACCCGGCGGCCGCGCTCGCCGGGATGGACGCCGAACCGGGCCCGTCGAGCGCCCGACGGGGTCGCGGCGGCGGGAGCGGTCGAGGCGGCCGAGCAGGCCGAAGCGTTCGGGGCGGTGGCGACGGGTTCCGGAACGGGGCCGTCTCGGGTTCGGGCGGGAACGCGAACTCGGGTCGCACGGGTGGCGGGTCGTCCGACTCCACCGGCTCCGACCCGTCCGCGAACGGGTCGAGTCCCGACGAGGACGGCGACGACCCGATGGCCGACCACCCGCTCTCGGACGTCTGGGGCGAGTAAGATCCACGGGAGCGACCGCGCGGCGGGAGGTTCGAGGACGTTTTACCGACACTGAATGCCATCGCCGCCGATCCCACGCCCTTCATGACATATTATCTCACGAAGGATTATGTATTCCCTTGCACAAGCGGTGGGCATGACGCGGAGCGCGGTCCAGACGGCGCTGACGCTGTACGGCGCGGGAACGCTCACGGCGACACAGGCGGCAACGCGGGCCGGCGTGTCCGAGGAGCGGTTCGAGACGCTCTGTGAGCGCTTCGGTCTCGGAACCGGCGGGTCGGACGTGGCCGCGGCGGCGCCCCGTCCCGCCAGCGCGGACTGACCGGGGCGACCCGCCGCACCGTCCCCGATCCGCTTCGGTCCCACGTCCGCTCGGTTCGGCCCTACTCCTCCCTCTCGTCGGCCGGCACCACGAACAGCCCCGCGTCGGTCTTCAGCACGTCCGCCGACTCGTCGCCGTCGTAGAACTCGGGGTTGGGAACGGTGACGGCCTCGTACGTCTCGGGGTCGAGCACCTGCACGGCGTTCTCGTCCTCGACGGTGACGACGGTCGTCTCCGCAGCGTCGGCCGCCTCACCCAGCTTCTCGGCCTCGGGCGTCTCGCCGTCCTCCCAGCCCGCCTCGTAGCGCTCGCCGGTCCGGAGCCTGACGCCCTTGAGGTTGCCCTGCACGGACCTGACGAGCACCGGCCCGTCGCCGTCGTCGGGGTCGATGACGTCGCCGGGGCGGAACTTCGGCAGTCGCACGGCGAACGTGACCCGGTACACCTCGTTGCCGTCGCCGTCCTCCGTGACGAGCGTCGGCGCCTCGGTGTAGCTCCCGCCCAGTCGCTCGGTGATCCGCGTCGCCACCGCCTTCCCGAGCTTGTTCGTCGAGAGCTTGACGTCCTTCCCCTCGGGCTGGTCGGTGATCTCGGTGATGAACGAGTCGCGGTCGCCGTCGGCCTCCCGATCCGCCACCATCGACTCGGCGATCTCGACGGCCTCGCGCTGCTCGGCCGGGTCGGGGACGCGGTCGACGCCGCGCACCTGCACCGTCGCGGCGTAGGAGCCGCCGGCGATGCGGCCACAGCGGTCGCAGGTGCCACGCGAGATCTTGACGGGGACGGTGAACTCGGCCTCGACCGGCACGTCGCGGACGACGCCGGCGAACGTACAGTGCATCCGGATCGTCGTCTCGTCGACCTGTTCAGGTTCGACCCCCCAGCGCACGTCCTCGGCCTTCAGGTGGACGCCGAGCGACTCCGAGACCGCCTCGACGGCGACGTCGGTGTAGTCGCGCGCGCCGACGTCGACCCAGCGGTTCCCGCGGTGGACCGCGCCACAGCCCCCGCAGACGGGCACCTCAACCCGGTCGGGCGCGTCGACGAGGTCGAAGTCCTCGAAGTAGCAGGCGTCACAGAGCACCCGGTCGCGGTCGCGCGGCTCGCCGGGCAGCGGCTCGTCCCGCTCGGGGACGGGGTCGCCACAGCGCGGGCAGAACTCGGCGCCGCGTGCGTCGCTCATTCGTTGCCCTCGATAGGTCGCTCGCCGGTTTAAGCGACCCGACCGAGTCCGATCCCGGCCTTCCACCGTGGGGCGTGCTCGGACGGGATCACCGCCGCACTCGGACGGGGTCACGGCGGGATTTATCGGGGCGCGGGACGACGCGGGACCCGTGCTCCCCTCCGACTCGTTCCGCGACCACGTCAGCGTCTACCGGGCCGGGATCACCGGCGCCTTCCTGCTCGTGGCCGCCGCGATCTGGTGGGTCGTGGACGGGCCGTTCCCCCCGTTCCTCGCCGTACTGATCGGCGGGACTGCGACCTTCATGCTGGCGAGCACGGTCGACGCGGTCCGGGCACACCCGCTGTACGACGTCCTCTCGGCCGTCTTCACGGTCGCCCTGTTCGGCTCCTGGTACGTGCTCGCCGGCTCGGACAGCACGTTCCTGCTGGCGCTGACTGGACTCGCGCTGCTCGGCACCGGCGTCGAGGTCTACAACTACCGGAACGGGACGTCGTACCTCCGGTTCGAACTCGACGAGGGAACCGACTCGGGGTAGCGACCGCTCGACCGCCCCGAGCGAGTGCGGTCGGATGCCGACGCGGTCCGGCACGCTCCCACCCGGAACCGACGTCCTCACCCGCCCTTCGACCGCTCGCCATCCTCCAGTACCTGTGTCCGGTCGCTCTCGCCGTCGCCGCCCCCGACGATCGCCTCGATGTCGTCGAGCCCCAGCAGCTCGCGCTCGGACTCGTCGAACTCGCGGCCCTCCAGCCCGTCGCCGACGGCCGTGTCGCTACCCGAGAGCCGCCGGCCGTACCGGCCCAGCGTCGAGGTGAGTTCCTGCGGGAGCACGAACGTCGTCGACTCGCCCTCGCCGATCTCGACGAGCGACTCCAGCCCCTTGTCGACGATGGCGCGCTCGCCCATCGACTCGGCGGCGTTGGCCCGCAGCACCGTCGCGACGGCGTCGCCCTGAGCCTCCAGCACCGACGCCTGCTTCTCGCCCTGCGCGTTCAACACGTTGGCGACCCGGTCACCCTCGGCGGACTCGACCGCGGCCCGCCGCTCGCCCTGCGCCTCGAGGATCATGGCGCGGCGGCGGCGTTCGGCGGAGGACTGCTGCTCCATCGCGTCGCGGACGACGGGCGTCGGCAGCACCTCGCGCACCTCGACCATCTCCACCTCGACGCCCCAGTCGTCGGTGGGGCCCTGGAGCCCCTCCCGGATGCGGGCGTTGATCTCGCTCCGCCGCGAGAGCGTCTCGTCGAGCTCCATGTCGCCCAGCACCGCCCGGAGCGTCGTCTGGGCGAGCAGGGCCGTCGCGTTCCGGTAGTCGTCCACCTGGAGGAACGCCCGCTTGGCGTCGACGACCCGGACGTACACCACCGCGTCGGCGGTGACCGGCGAGTTGTCTCGCGTGATCGCCTCCTGTCTCGGCACGTCGATGGCGACGGTCCGCAGGTCGAACCGGTGGGTCCGCGAGACGAACGGCGGGACGAGATGCAGGCCGGGGTCGAGGAGCCCGCGATAGCTGCCGAACACCGTGAGCGCCCGGTGTTCGTACGCCTGGACGATCTCGACCGTCGAGATGACGGTCGCCAGCACGAGCGCGGCGAGGAGGAACCCGAGCCCGACGACGGGCGTGGCGAACACGCCCAGCAGGAGCGCGACGACGGCCGCGAGGCCCGCGAGGCCGACGCGGGAGGGCCCTCGTTCGCCCCCGCCGGACGCGTCGCGGCCGGCGCTCAACCGTCCAAGCTGTCGGAAGAACGACCGCCCGGCCTGATCCATGGTCTCACCTGGCACGCCCGGCTACTTACCGATTTCGCGGAATCAGTCGCCCTCGGGTGCCGCCGTGGCGGCGTCGGCGCCCTCAGCTTCCCCCTTTTCTCCGTCGTCTCCCCCGTTCTCGCCGCCAGCTCCCCCGTCTTCACCGTCGTCGCCGGCATCGCCGCCCGAATCGTTCCCGTCAGTCCCGACTCCGCCCGCCCCGTCGTCGGAGCCGTTTCCGTTCCCCGCTGCGGTGCCGCCGCGGTCGTCGTCACCGTCGTTCTCCCCGTTCCCGCGACCCTCGCCCGGCCGGTCGTCCCCGTCCTCCTCGGCCGTCCCGTTCTCGGTCCCGTCGGCGGATTCCGAGCCGTTCTCCCCGCGTTCCGCGCCGGGGTCCTCCGGCGGACCGCGCTCGTCGTCCGCGTCGCTGTCGCCATCGGCCGCCCCCTCGGCGTCGTCGTCCTCGGCGTCCGTTTCCCAGGGCGGGCCGACGTCCTCGGGCGGCCCGCCGAGGCCGTTGCCGGCGTCATCGCCGGCGATCGCCCGGGCGGCTTCGGCCGCCTCGCCGTCGTTCAGCGCGTCCGCGTCGGCCCGGAGCGCCGCCAGCCTGGAGGCGTTCACGCCGCGCGCCTCGGCCACCGCGGGCGGCAGGCTGCGCGCGACCTCGGCGGTCTCGTTCAGCCGGCGCTCCAGCCCGCGGGATTCGGCCGCGACGGCGGCGAGTCTGGCCCGGTACTCGGACTCGGAGATGCTCCCGTTCTCGTGGCGCTCACGGAGCGTCGAGCGGCGCTCGCCGAGGCGTTCGAGCCGCTCGCTGGCCCGTTCGGACTCCCGCGCCACGACGCCGGCCCGGGACTCGTTCGAGTCGGCCGCGGCGAGCCGCCGGTCGAGCGTCCGTCCCTCGATCTCGCCGTCGACCTCGGCGCCCTGGACGGCGACCGCGCCGGCGAACTGCGCGCCGGGCTGGATCCCGTCCCCCGACGGCTGGCTCCCGACCGCGGCGGCCGCCGGGAGGCCGGCGACCACGAGCATGGCTGCCGCCAGCAGGGCAGTCGGTCGTTCCATGGCTCGGGTCACGCGCCCCGTCCCCATATATCGTCCACTCGTCGAAGCCGCCTTCAGCCGGGTTAAGCGACGGGAAGCCACCGCAGTCGCCCGATCAGGCTCGGTCGCCGCCGTCCGGGTCGTCGTCGTCCGAGTCGTCACCGTCCGGGTCGTCGTCGTCCGAGTCGTCACTGTCCGGGTCGCGGCCGGTCCCCGTCCCGACTCCCTCGTCGTTCCCGTCGGCCGCCTCGGGGAGCCTGAGGACGTTCTCCCGGCCGAGTCGGAAGCTCTCCAGCTCCCCGTCGTCCCGCAGGTCGCCGACGACCTGGCTCGTCCGGGCTGCGCTCCAGTCGAGCGCGTCGGTGACGCGGGCCTGCTTCAGCCGCCCGCCGTTGCCCTCGACGAGCCGGAGGACGCGCTCCCGGGGGCTCAACAGTTCCTCCGGCGGTCCGTCGTCGGTCGGTTCGAGGTTCGCCTCCCCGCTTCCAGCGGCGGCCGTGGTCGACCCGCCCGTACCGGGTTCGTCCCGTGGACCGCCGGATCCGGTGCCGCCGGCGTTCCCCGACGATGTACTCCCCGACGCCGCGCCGCCGTCGCGCCCGAGCGGCGCGACCGGCAGTCCCGCCCCGCGCCGGCGGTACCACACGCCGCCCACCGCCGCGAGGAGGACGAGTCCGGCGAGCGCCGCGGGGAGCGTCCCGACGGGGAGCGGGGAGGCCGGCGCGACCACCAAGCGGGGCTGGTCCGGGCCGAACCCGCGCTTGCCCTCCCACGTCACGCTGCCGTCGGTCCGCTCGTCGGCCGCGGGATCGACCGACCGGACCTCGTACCCATCGGGCCACGTGACCGTGAGGTCGGTCCCGGCGTCGAGGAACAGGCCGGCGAGCGCGTCGCCGGCGACGAGGCGGTCGCCCTCGACCCCGGCGAACCCCTCCCAGGTGAACGTGTACGCCACCACGCCGAAGTCCTGGAACGGGTCCCGCTCGGCCGTCACGGAGACGTTCCTCACGGCCATCTCCCGGCCGGTGGCGTTCTCGGCCGCCGCGACCGTCGAGCGCATCCGCGCGGCGAACTGGTCGCCGTAGGCGCTCCGGTTCGCCTCGACGTCCTCGCGGAGGCTCTCGAACGCCGCCGTCGCGTTCTCGTCGTCGAGGCGGATCCGGTAGGCGATTCGCCACTCGGCGGTTCCGTTCGAACTGACGTGTGCGCGGAGCGAGACGCCGTCCGGGTCGACGTCGCCGGTCTGGAGGAACGAGGCGAAGCCCCCGCCGTTCTGGGCTCCTGCCGTCGCGGGGACGGCCGCGCCGAGCAGCGCCAGCGCGAGCAGGACGGCGAGGACGCGTCGCATGTCCCGAGGAGCGACCGGGGTGGCAAAAACCGTTGCCGTGTGTCCCGACGCCCTTCCGTCCGATCGTGTCGGCCGTCGAAGGGTTTCGTTCTCGGGCGATGCTGGTGTCGGATCGCCGGCCGATACCGTCGGATCGCCCAGCGCTGCCGTCGGGCTTTTGACCCCCGACCGGGATTGGGGGCGCATGGACGTGGATGACCTGCTGAAACTCGTGCTGGTGCTGGTGCTGGTGTGGCTCGTGCTCGAAATCGTCGGCGAGGTGCTCGGGCTGTTCGTCGGGGCCCTCGCGGCGCTCCCCTCGATCCTGGGGGTCCTCGTCGCGGTGCTTATCGTCCTCTGGCTCCTGGACCGCATCTAGGAGCACGCCGTGTTCAGCCTGAACGTGCCGGTGCCGCCCGCCGCGCGGCGGATCGCCGCCGACGTCGCGCCGGAACTGACCGCGTTCCGGACGGTTCGCAAGCGACCAACCATCGTCGTCAAGCGGTTCGGCGACGACCGCTCGCTCAACCGCCTCCGCGAGCAACTGCGCCCCACGCTCGCCGACGTGCGGCCGTTCGCGGCCAGGATCACCGGAGTCGAGACGTTCGACAACCCGCCGAACGGCGACAGTCCGGTGGTCTATCTCGCCGTCGAGGGCGAGGGGCTGCGGGACGTCCACGAGCGCGTCGTCCGGGAGTTCGGCGCGGTCGAGGGGCTCGAGGGCGACGAGTACGACCCGCACGTCACGCTCGCGAGAGGGGTCGCCGAGGACCGCGACTCGGCCGAGGCCGCCGTCGAGCGGCTCCGGGCGCGCGGGCTCGAATCCGAGCCATGGACCGTCTCGGAGCTCGGCATCTGGACGAAGGAGTACCGGGAGTTCTCCGCGCGGTTCCCGCTCTAGGCGGTCCGGTCGGCCGTACCCGGACGCTACCGCACCCGGAGCCGATCGGCAGCACGGCGTTGCTCGGTGGCGAGCAGCTCGGCGGGCGCTGACGGTCGTCGACCGGGTCGCTCGGCTTCCCCGTTCTACTCGTCGGCCAGTCGCGTCCGGTCGATCGGAACCGCGGTCAGCCCGCCGGCGTTGCCGTTGGCGTAGGCGTACAGCACGACCCCGGCCTCCTCGTCCACGGCGCGCTTGAGCGTGCCACTGAAGTCGTCATCCCGGAACTCCGCGGGGACGAGCCGTGCGTCCGGCGGCCACGGCGTGGAGGCTTCCGAATCGTCGGCGGACGAGTCCTCGTCCGGCCCGGTTCCCGCCACCGGTTCGAACGCCGGCTCGTCGTCGGTCTCGGAGGGCTCACCGTCACTCATGTCGGTGTTGCGGTCGAACAGACCCATAGTGTGACGTTCGAAGCGGGGTGGCAAGAATCACTCGGGCCGGGACTGCTACCGTTTCATCCGGAGCGGACGAGTCGGGACGTCGCTCCCGGAGTTCGAGACGGTACTCCCAGAGCTCGGGAGGACGCTCCCGGCGGCGCGCCGGACCGGTTTCACGCTCACCAGTCGTAGTCGGTGCCGTGCACGTCCACAGCGTGTCGCCGATACGCCTCCATCGTCGGCAGCCCGAAGTCGATGCTGCCGTACCGGGTCGGAAACGTCCGCCGGTCGGGGTGGCCGGCGCCGAACACGAGGTCGAGCCGCGGGTCCTCGCCGATCGGGTACACGTCGGCGTCGGGGGCGTGGTCCCGGACCGTCGAGAAGTAGGAGTCCGGTGCCCGCGACACGAGGTCGTCCAGTTCCGCCCCGACGTACAGGGTGAGGTGGGAGAAGTCCCGGACAGGATCGACGTCGGCGAGCGCTGCGAGGTAGCCGTACGTCTCCTCGGCGACGTCGATCTCCACGGTCAGGTCCGCCAGATAGAGCTCGTAATCGACGACCGCGAGCACGTCGGCCGCGCCCTCCTGTTCGACCAGCGCCCGGGCCTGCTCGCGGGCCACGCCGGTCTCGGTCTCGAACTCGTTCATCGTCCCGAGCGACGGTTCACGAATCCACGTGAAAAACGTGCGTTTCGGCCGGATCGGATCCTACTACCGGTTCAGCGTGTGGATCGCCCGCCCCATCGCGTTCTCGGCGGCCTCCATCACGGCCTCCGCGAGCGTCGGGTGGGTGTGGATCGTCGCGGCGACGTCTTCCAGGGTCGCGCCCATCTCGATGCCGAGCGCGAGCTCCGCGATCAGCTCCGACGCCTCGGGGCCGACGATCTGGCCGCCGAGCAGGAACCCCGACTCCTCGTCGGCAACGACGCGGACGAAGCCCTCGGTGTGGCCCGTGGTGAGCGCCCGACCGGACGCGTTAAACGGCATCTGGCCGACGACGGGGTCGAACCCCTCCTCCTCGGCCTCCGCCTCGGTCATCCCGACCGTGCCGATCTCGGGCTCCGTGAACACCGCGGCGGGGACGGTCTGGTAGTCCAGCGCGGCCGGCTCGCCCGCGGCGACCTCGGCGGCGACGATGCCCTCCTTGCTGGCCTTGTGTGCGAGCATCGGTTCGCCGGCGACGTCGCCGACGGCGAAGATGCTGTCGACCTCGGTGCGAGCCTGGTGGTCCGTCTCGATGAAGCCGTCCTCGTCCGGTTCGATGCCGACCGCGCCGAGTTCGAGCGTGTCGGTGACCGGCTGGCGACCGACCGCGACAAGCACCGCGTCGCCGGCGTACTCGGTCTCCATCCCGTCCTCGGTTTCGGTGGTGACGACGACGCCGTTGGGCGTCTCGCGCCAGTCGCTCGCGCCCTCGCCGAAGTGGAACTCGATGCCCAGCTCCTCGGCGCGCTTCCGGACGACGCGCTTGACGTCGTCCTCGTACCCCGGCAACACGTCCTCCAGCATCTCCACGACGGTCACGTCACAGCCGAGCTTGGCGAGCATCGTCGAGAGCTCCATCCCGATGTAGCCCGCGCCGACGACGACGAGGCGGTCCGGCACGGCGTCCATCGCCAGCACGTCACGGGAGGAGAGCACCTGGTCGTCCGAGAAATCGAAGCCGGGGATCTGGATCGGCCGGGAGCCGGTGGCGACGATGGCGTGTTCGAACTCGATGGACTCGCTGCCCTGCCCCTCGCCGCCGTGGGCGACGCGGAGTTTGTTCTCGTCGGCGAAGGTGGCGGTGCCCTCGATCAGGTTCACGCCGTTCGCCTTGCAGAGCTTCTCGACGCCGCCCGTGAGCTGGTCGACGACGCCGGACTTCCACTCCTGCATCTGGGCCACGTCGACCGCGGGGTCCGCGTGGATACCCATCTCCTCGGCGTTGCCGGCCTCGTGGGCGACGTCCGCGCCGTGGATGAACGCCTTCGAGGGGATGCAGCCGTGGTTCAGGCAGACCCCGCCGTAGGCGTCCCGCTCGATGAGGGTCGTGTCGAGCCCCTCCTGGGCGGCGCGGATGGCGGCGACGTATCCGCCGGGTCCAGCGCCGATGACAGCCACGTCCGTGCCGGTCGAGATGTCTCCGACGACCATCTTGTCCGTGGCGTGTTCGTCCGGAGTGATAAACTGGCAGGAATTGCGGCTACGGGTTGGTGGGTGGTCGTGGCCGGTTGGTGGATGGCGGTGGTTGGTTTCGGCATCACCGACCGCAACGGCTCGAAAGCTCCCGCGGGTGTCGGTTTTGGTGTTGGTTCGGTCGTCGTTTCGACCGTCTCGAAAGCCCCTGCGGCTCTCGACTCCCGCGGACCGCGCTGCGCTCCTCGCTCCCTTCGGTCGCGCTGTCGTTCGAAAATCGAAGATTTTCGTGATGACGAGAGAGCGGAGCTCTCTCGAACCACGGTGCTTACGGGTCCGGGGTTCGTCGGGAGCCGCGGCCCCTTTCAGTCCCACCCACCCGCCACGCACCGCACAGCCACACGCCTCCCTTACCTCGGAGCAAGCTCCCCGGAACTCACCCTCGCTTCGCTCGCGTGAACAGCCGATTCGCTCGCAAGCTCGCTCATCCCTCGCGCGCATCCGGCGCGGCTCCGTCCGCGCCGGTACGCGCCGACCGCGACAGAAAGCTGGACGACGCAACCGGAATGCCGTCACTCGGTCCGGAACGCGCGGTCGCCGGCGTCGCCCAGTCCGGGCACGATGAACCCCTCGTCGTTGAGGTGGTCGTCGATGGCGACGGTCAGCAGGTCCGCCTGCGGGAACTGCTCGCCGACGCGAACCAGGCCGTCCGGGGCCGAGACGGCCGAGAGGACGAACAGGTGCTCGGGGTCGGCCTCCTGGTCGAGCACGTGGTCGAGGACGGTACACATCGTCGAGCCGGTGGCGAGCATCGGGTCGGCGACGATGACCGTGTCGGTCTCGGTGATCTCCGGAAGCTTCGTGTAGTCGATGCTGATGGGGAACGTGCCGTCCTCGCCCATCCCGGCCTCCTCGTCGCGCCCGGCCGAGATGACGCCCTGCTTCGCGCGCGGGAACGCCTTGAGCAGCCCCTCGACGAACGGCGTCGCTGCACGGAGCACGTTGATGATGACCACGTCGTCGAGCCGCTTCACGCGCTCGCCGGTCGTCTCGGCCAGCGGCGTCCGGATCGAGACGAACTCCGTCTCCATCGCGCCGTCGATGATCTCGTAGCCACAGATGCGGCCGAGCTTCACGAGCCCCTTCCGGAAGCCGACCTGGGACGTGTCGACGTCGCGGAGCCGCGAGAGGGTGTCCTTGGCGAGCGCGTGGGTGATGAGGTGCGCGTCGCCGCGTTCCTCGATTGGCATATCCGAGAGGCCAACGCGTGTGGCCATAAACCCCGGCGGAACGCCGGCTCCGGGGTCGTGAGCCTCACGCACGGCCGCGGGCGAACCCTCGCCCGCTCGTCGCCAGAGACCGCCGAAGCAGGATCGACGAGCCAAGGAAAATCGACGATCGTCGTATCCCAATACGACGTCCGGCAACCGAAACCGCGGCTTTCGAAACGTTTACCCGAATTTCGGGCCGCAGTTTACGTGGTATGACGAAGGTTAGCATCATCGGGGCGGCCGGCACGGTGGGCGCCGCGGCCGGCTACAACCTCGCGCTCCGGGACGTCGTCGACGAACTCGTCTTCGTCGACATCCCGGACCAGCGGGAGACGACGGTGGGACAGGCGGCCGACACCAACCACGGCATCGCGTACGACTCGAACACGACGGTCGTGCAGGGCGAGTACGAGGACACCGAGGGCTCGGACGTCGTCGTCGTCACGGCCGGCATCCCGCGCCAGCCCGGCCAGACGCGCATCGACCTCGCGGGCGACAACGCGCCGATCATGGAGGACATCGGCTCCTCGCTCGCCGAGTACAACGATGACTTCGTCTCCATCACGACCTCGAACCCGGTGGACCTGCTGAACCGCCACCTGTACGAGGCGGGCGACCGGGACCGGAACCAGGTCGTCGGGTTCGGCGGCCGACTCGACTCGGCGCGCTTCCGCTACGTCCTCTCCGAGCGCTTCGATACGCAGGTGAAAAACGTCGAGGCGACCATCCTCGGCGAGCACGGCGACGCCCAGGTCCCGGTCTTCTCGAAGGTGCGCGTCGACGGCCGGGACCCCGCGTTCTCGGCCGACGAGCGCGAGGAGATCCTCGGCGACCTCCAGGAGTCCGCCATGGACGTCATCGAGCGCAAGGGCGCGACCCAGTGGGGTCCCGCGACCGGCGTCGCCCACATGGTCGAGGCCGTCCTCCACGACACCGGGGAGGTGCTGCCGGGCTCGATCGCGCTCGACGGCGAGTTCGGCCACGAGGACACCGCGTTCGGCGTCCCGGTAAAGCTCGGCGCGAACGGCGTCGAGGAGGTAATCGAGTGGGACCTGGACGACTACGAGGCCGACCTGATGGACGAGGCCGCCGGGAAGCTCTCCGAGCAGTACGAGAAGATCTCGTAGTCGGCACCGACCGTCGATCCGAGGGCCCGATTCCGTTTTCCGGACCCCCTGCAACCGACACCGAGCGCTCCCCCACCGACAGATTCACCTCACGAGAGGAACACGTTCCGCATCGTGACGCTCCGAAGCCGCCGTATCGCCGTCTTTCTCGCGATCACCTTTGCCGTCTCGTGGGCCACCGCGGGCGTCATCTACGCGACCGGCGGCCTGACCGACAGCCCGACCGTCCTCGGCCCGCTGACGCTCGCGGGCGTCCTCCTCCCGACGACGTACATGTTCGGTCCGGCCGTCGGAAACGTCGTCGCCCGACTGGCGACCGGCGAGGGTCGGTCGGATCTCATGCTCCGCCCCCGCGTCAGTGGGAACCTGCGAACGTACGCGGCCGTCTGGGTCGCGCCGCTCGTCCTCACCGCCCTCGGCGCGCTCGTGTTCTTTGCCGTCTTCCCCGACGCGTTCGACCCTTCGATGCGAGCCGCCGCCGAGTCGTTCGCCTCCGCCGGCGCGACGGGGCTCGACCCGACCGTCCTCGTCCTCGTGCAGGTCGTCGCCGCGGTCACGGTCGCGCCGCTCATCAACGGGCTGTTCGCGTTCGGCGAGGAGTTCGGCTGGCGGGCCTACCTCCTCCCGAAACTGCTCCCGCTCGGCACCCGCCGGGCGGTCCTCCTCCACGGCGTCGTCTGGGGCGTCTGGCACTGGCCGCTGATCGCGATGGGCTACGAGTACGGTTTCGGCTACGTCGGGTTCCCCTGGGCCGGGTTCGTCGTCTTCCTCGGGTTCACCGTCTCGCTCGGCGTCCTGTTCGCCTGGGCGACCGTCCGCGAGGGGAGCGTCTGGCCCGCGGCGATCGGCCACGGCGCGGTCAACGCCGTCGCGGGGCTCGCCCTCCTGTTCCTCCAGGGCGACCCGAACCCGCTGCTCGGACCGCTACCGGTCGGAGTGCTCGGAACGGTCCCGTTCGCCGCGCTCGCCGTCTGGCTCCTGTACCGGTCGCCCGCCCTCGACGAGGACGAGACCCCGGCGGCGTAGATTCAAGTAGGAAACCGGGACCAGCACCGCCGTGACCTGAGAGCGGTCGCGGCGGGACGCGCGATTGTGCGGTCCAGTCCGTCGCGATGGGCCGAATCGTCGGACCGCCTGTCAGCCAAAACTGTTTACAGCCGCGAGCGGAGCGCTTCGGCCGTCTTCGCGCCGACGCCCGGAACGTCCCGAAGGTCCTCGACGCTCGCTCCGCGGACGTTCTCGACCGAGCCGAACCGCCGGAGCAGGCGCCGGCGAGTCTGCGGGCCGACGCCGGGCACCTCGTCGAGCACCGTCGAGACGTCGTCCCGGAGCGTCTGGTGGTACTGGACCGCGAAGCGGTGCGCCTCGTCGCGCACCCGCTGGAGCACGTGGAGCGCGGGGTCGTCGTCGGGCCAGTCGCGGACGCCGTCGGTCGTCACGACCAGTTCCCGGTCCTTGGCCAGCGCGACGGTCGGCACGTCCCAGCCGACCTCCCCGAGGGCGTCCCTGGCCGCGCCGAGCTGGCCGTCGCCGCCGTCGATGAGCAGCAGCCCCGGATCGGGACGGTCCTCGCGGCCCTCGACCGCGCGCTCGGCGCGCCAGCGGACGAGGTCGCGCATGTTCCCGTAGTCGTCGTTCGCCTCGTGGAGCTTCTTCCGCCGGTAGTCCGACTTCTCCGCGGAGCCGTCGACGAAGCAAACGTTCGAGCCGACGACGTGTTTCCCCTGCCCGTGGCTCACGTCGAACCCCTCGATCCGGTCGGGTCGGTCGATGCTCAGCCGGTCGCCGAGCGCGGCGACGCCGTCCGTGCGCGTCGGCGCGCTCCGGGCGTTCTTGAGCGCCAGTTCCACCAGCTTCGCCTCCCGACCCGTGCCGGGAACGCGGACCGCGACGTCCTCGGCCGCGAGCCAGTCGAGCACGTCGCCGTCGTCCGGACGTTCCGACAGGAGGATCGCGTCCGGGAGCTCCCGCTCGGCGTAGTACTGGACGAGGAACGCCGCGAGCACCGCGGCAACCCTGTCCTCGCCCTCCGGGGCGTCGAGCGAGTGCCGGGTCCGGTCGACGAGTTGTCCGCGCTCGCTGTGGAGCCGCGCGACCGTCGCGGCGTCACCCTCGAGGGCGGCACCGAGCACGTCGACCGCCCGTTCGTCCGACCGGCCCGAGACCGCCGCCTCGCCCTCGCCATGGAACGACTCGATGGCGTCGAGCCTGTCGCGCAGGTTCGCGGCGCGTTCGTACTCCTGCTCGCGGGCGGCCTCGTCCATCGCCCGCGTGAGCGGGTCGGCGAGCACGCCGGTCTCGCCCTCGAAGAATCGCGTGACCGATTCCACGTCAGTCCGGTACTCCGCCTCCGCGATCTCCCCGGTGCAGGGTGCGCTACACAGGCCCATCTCGTAGTCGAGACACGGGCGGTCACGCCCGGCGTACTTGTGGTCCGAACAGCCCCGGAGGCCGTACGTCTCCCGGAGCGCCTTCACGGCGGTGTCGACGCGGCCCTTGTCCGTGAACGGGCCGAACACGGTCGCACCCTCGGCCGGGTCGCGCGTCACCTCGATGCGCGGGACCGGGTGGTCGGTCAACTGCACGAGCGGGTAGGACTTGTCGTCCTTCAGGCGGACGTTGAACCGCGGGGTGTGCCGCTTGATGAGGTTCGCCTCGAGCAACAGCGCCTGCGTCTCGGTGTCCGTGACGGCGAACTCCAGGGCGTCGGCCCGCCGGACCATCCGTCGGACGCGGGCCGAGCGCGGGTCGGCGTACGAGCGCACCCGGTCGCGGACGTCCACCGCCTTCCCGACGTAGAGGACGGCGTCGTCCTCGTGAAACTGGTAGACTCCGGGCTCGCGGGGGAGGGCGTCGGCCCGGTCACGGAGCTCCGTCGCGTCCATCGCCCCGTCCTCGGCGCTCCGACCGCTTGAGGGTGACGCGTTCGACCGTCACGCCGGTATCACATGTGAGTATTGGGGGGTAACGTTAACGGGGTTCCTCCATCGCGCTGGAAGCATGCGGTCGCTACTCAGTCGCCTCCGGGACCGGTTCGCGTCCGAACGCGATCCGGTGCCGGACGGAGGTGTCGCCGTCGAGTCGGGAGCCGACGTCGACGCCCTGGACGTCGAGGAGGACGAATCCGAGCTGAACGTCGACGACGACCTGCTGCTCGACGGCGTCGGGTCGGCAGTGTTCATGCTCGATTCGAGCGGGACGATCGTCGCCTGGAACAGGGCCATCGAGGACCTGACGGGCGCATCGAGCGAGGAGGCCGTCGGGCATCCACACGCGAGCGAGATGTTCTACCCGGACGGCCGGCGGGCCCAGACCCTCGCTGACAAGGTGCTCGAGACGCCCGAGTCCGCCCACGAGGAGTACGACATCTCGGTGGAGGACGAGGCGCTCTCGCTGTACGCCGACACGAGCGTCATGACGGACCAGCACGGCGACGAACGCCACATCTACTTCACGGCGATGCCGCTGTACGAGGGAGACGAACTCGTCGCAGTCATCGAGACGGTCCGCGACCGAACGGAACAGGTTCAGCGACAGGAGGCGGTCGAAGCGCTGGTCGACGAGGTTCAGGGGACCATCCAGCTGCTCATCGACGGGCACCTCGAGGCGCGCGCGAACTACGTCGACGAGGACGACTGTCTCGACGAGCGGCTCCTGGAGGTCGTCGGCGAACTGAACGAGATGGCGGAGGCGTTCGAGTCGACCGCCCTCGGCGTCGACGAGCAGACGGCGCAACTGGAGGGCTCCGTCAACGAGGCGGTGGATGCCGCCGAAGACATCGCCGAGAACGTCGCCGAGCAGAACGACCTGCTCACGGAGGGCGTGAGCGAGATGCAGACGTTCTCCGCTTCGATGGAGGAGGTCGCCGCCACGGCCGAGGAGGTCGACACCGCGGCCGAACAGGCCCGCGAGGCCGCGACCGAGGGGCTCGACGCCTCCGAGGACGCGCGCGAGGCGACCGACGACGTCACGGACATCGGCGAGGAACTCGTCCAGTCGGTCACCGACCTGGGCGAGCGCATGGACGACATCGAGGACGTCGTCGAGGTCATCTCCGACGTCGCCGAACAGACCAACCTGCTCGCGCTGAACGCGAACATCGAGGCCGCACGGGCCGGCAAGGACGGCGACGGCTTCGCGGTCGTCGCCGAGGAGGTGAAGACGCTCGCCGACGAGACCCGCCAGCACACCGAGCAGATCACGGGCAGCATCGAACAGCTCCAGAACCAGACGGACTCGACGGTCGTCGCCGCCGAGCAGTCACACCAGCAGATCGACCACGCGGCCGACCAGATCGACGACGTGCTGGAGGCGTTCGAGGACATCGCGGCCTCCATCGACCAGGCGGCCGACGGCATCGCCGAAGTGTCCCGCGCGACCGACGACCAGGCGACGACCGTCGAGGAGCTGACCGCGACCATCGAGGACGTCCGCGAACGCTCGGGCGAGACCGAGGACGCGGCCGACCGCATCGTCGCGGCCACTGACGAGCAGACCGACGCCATCGAGGACCTCTCCGAGCAGGTCCGCGAACTCCGCGGGCAGGAAACGGCCACCGACGGCGGGCGCGACGACGAGTCGGTCGAGTACCGCGCCGACGGCGGCGTCGACGTCGGCCGGGAGGCGGTCGAGGACGGCGACGACGCCGGAGTCCCCGAGGACGTCGGCGGCTTCCAGTTCGGCTGATCGTCGCCCGGCCCGCACGGAGACGGCTCACCTTTTCATCCCGTTCGTCCGTATCCGGTCACATGCACCTGTGGCTCGTCGAGCGCGAGTACGACACGAGACAGACCGTCTCGCTCACCTACGCGAGCGAGGACGGCGAGCGGTACTACCGCCGGCAGGCGTCGGTGGAACTGCTCTCCCGGAACCCGGCCACCGCGGGGATCGAGCGACCGGAGTCCGAGCTGGGACTCGTCGAGGACGAGGAGACGGTAGAACGGTACGCGAGCGAGGCGCGGCGGGTGGCCGACCGCCACGACCCGGACGAGGAGATCTAGGGCGACGCCGGGCGTCGAGCCGGGCTCAACACCACTGTTCGAGCACCGGCGCGTCCCGCTCGCCCACGGATAGCCACGCGTCCTCCCGCGCGATGTCGGCGATGACGAACTCGGAACTGTCCTCGTCGACCGACGCCATCACCTCTGACTCCGTGCGAGCGGGTGTCATGGATGCTACTCACATACACGGGCGTATAAATCAATCGAATCGACACCATCGACGCGCGGCCGGGAGAATCGGCTGCTGTCGGGGAATTTCGGCGAAAATGAGACCGGCGCTCGGGCGTCACCGTCCGACTGAACCGCGAGCAGGGCGGGTCGCTCGTGTCGCCGTCTACGTGTTCACGGACTCGAGCCGCTGGCCGACGACGACCCGCCCCTTCGCCGTCAGCTTCGTGCCGGTCTCCGTGTCGACGACGATGCCCTTCTCCGCGAGTCCGTTCAACAGCAAAGTGAGCGGCTGGGGGTCGATGTCGACGACGGCCGACAGCGAGACGCCCTCGCCGGCCGAGTAGAGCGCGACGAGCACCTCCAGTTCCTCCTCGTCGAGACTGACGTCGGCCAGTTCCTCCTGCACGTCGGCGTAGCGCAGTCGGATGTACCGCCCGAGCAGGTTCGTCTTCCGGGCCGAGTCGATTCCGACCTCGGAGGTGGCCGCCGTCCCGTCCTCGATGTGACGGAACGTGACGACCGGGTGTGGGCCGTTGCCCAGGTCGCGGTCCGCGCGCTCGACCGAGATGACCGTCCCCAGATCGACCGTGAACGGCCCGCTCTTCCGCTTGAACGTGAGCGAGCCGTGCTCGAGCTTCAGCGACGCCTTCTCCGCGTCGGCGTCCGTGACCCGACCGCCCAGCCGCGCCGGGTGGCGAACTAGCGCGGTCGTCCCGTTGAGCAGCACCTTGAACAGCACCGTGCCGAAGCGGTCGATGTTCGTGTCCGAGCCCTCGACGGCGGCGACGCGCCGCTCGTCGTCGACGCGGTAGGCGATGGTGATGGTGTCGTTGAAGTAGCCCTCCATCTCCGCCGGGACCTGCCCCACCTTCACGTCGAACACCGACGAGAGGGGGATGGTTTCCTTCACCTCGTCCGCGGCGAGCACCAGCCGTCGCTGGCTGAGGACGATCCGGCCGGTCGGGGGTTCACCCCGCACGCCGGCCGCGAAGAAGTGGCCGACGAAGTCCGCGACGACCGACTCGCTCATGAAGTCCGGTTCGAGCAACCATACTTGACAGTTTCGCACCCCGTCTCGTTCGTGAAAACGGCGGGGGAGCCGAACGGGGACCGTCAGCTCCGTCGTCCCCGGCAGCCTGCCGCACTGGGAACCGTTTTGCCCCCGCCCGCGCTAGCACCGACAGCGAATGACCCACTTTCCGGAGTTCGAGGTCGTCCCCGCCGTCGACGTGAAAGGCGGCGAGACCGTCCAGCTCGTCGGCGGCGAACCGGGGACGGAATCGTCGTACGGCGACCCGGTCGAGGTCGCCCAGCGCTGGCTCGCGGCCGGCGCGCGGACGCTCCACCTCGTCGACCTCGACGGCGCGTTCGTCGGCGAGCGCGAGAACGCCCCCGCGCTCGACGCCATCGTGGACGCCGTCGGCGACGCCGTCGGCGTCCAGGTCGGCGGCGGCATCAGGACCGTCGAGGGCGCGACCCGGCTGCTGGAGGGGGGCGTCGACCGCGTCATCCTCGGCACCGCCGCCGTGGAGAACCCGGCCATCGTCGGCGAGATCTCCGAGACGCACCCGGGGAGCGTGACGGTGAGCCTCGACGCGAGGGACGGCGAGGTCGTCGTCTCCGGCTGGACCGAGGGGACCGGGCTCGACCCGGCCGAGGTGGCCGGGCGGTACGAGGCGCTGGGCGCGGGCGCGATCCTCTTTACCGACGTCGACGTGGAGGGACAACTGGCGGGCGTGAACCGCGAGGCGGTCGAGCGCGTCGTCGAGGCCGTGGAGATTCCGGTCGTCGCCTCGGGCGGCGTCGCGTCCGTGGCGGACGTCCGCGCGCTGCGGGAGGCCGGTGCCGCCGCCGTGGTCGTCGGGACGGCGCTGTACGAGGAACGGTTCACGCTGCGGGAGGCGATGGACGCCTGAGGACGTACGCTCCGATCGTCGGTGGACGGCCGAACGAGCACGACTCGGCCCGAATCGACGCCCAACGGTGCGCCGTCGACCCGGCCGTCTCCACCGTCCGCGGTCCGACTGCCCGTTTCGCCTCCCCGTCGACTCACTCGCCGAGCAGTCGTGAGAGCGACGCGACCGCGAACGTCGTCGAGAGCGCGACGAGCGCGACGCCGGCGACGACGCCCAGCGCGGTCGCCGAGGCGATGGAGACGGAGCCACCGGCGAAGGCGAGCATGGCGGGTAACTCCGATTGCATGGACCTGGTGCCACGGCGTGACGTGACATGAACCCCCCGCAGACGGCCGTCTGACGCGTCTGACGGGCGACTGACGCGTTTCCCGGTCGTCGCATCCGCCGTTCGCCGAGCGTCAGACGCGTCCCCCGTTCCCCGTTCGGAGCCGCGCGCCAGCGGGTCCCACGGTTCCGCAACCGTCTTGGCGCGCCACGCCGAGGTCCGCCCATGAGCGACCGCACGGCAGCCGTGACCCGCGAGACCGGGGAGACGGCGATCGAACTGACGCTGGGGGTCGACGGCGACGGCGACCACGAGGTCGACACGGGCGTCGGCTTCTTCGACCACATGCTCGCCGCGTTCGCGAAGCACGGCCTGTTCGACCTGACCGTCCGCTGTGACGGCGACCTGGAGGTCGACGACCACCACACGGTCGAGGACGTGGCGATCGTGCTCGGCGAGGCGTTCGACGAGGCGCTGGGCGACAAGCGCGGCATCGTCCGCTACGCCGACCGGCGCGTGCCCCTCGACGAGGCCGTCGCGTCCGTCGTCGTCGACGTGTCCGGCCGCCCGCACTTCGAGTGGGACGGCGCGTTCTCACAGGACGCGGTCGGCGAGTTCACCAGCGACATGGGCCGGCACTTCGCCTACTCGCTGGCGATGAACGCGGACCTGACGCTCCACGCCGGCGTCGAGCGCGGCCGGAACGCCCACCACGAGGTCGAGGCGCTGTTCAAGGCGCTCGCCCGGGCGCTCGACGACGCGACGCGACTGGACGAGCGGAGAAGCGAAGTGCCGAGCACGAAGGGCGACCTCTGAGCGGGAGGTCCGACACTCGCGGACGGGGTTCCCTTTTCGACCCGTGGCGGAGTAGCCGGCCACCCGATGGGTCACCGGGCGTGGGATCTCTCGATGGCGAGTGGTGAGTCCGGAGCGCCGGCGTCAGACACACATGAAATCCGGTGTTCGGGGGTCCCGACCGGGACCCGGTGACGTTCGTCCGGCGACGCTCACGCCTTCGTCAGTTCCCCGCCGTCCTCGGCGAGGATGTCGCGCTCGATGGCGTAGTCGATGATCTCGTCGACCTCCGAGACCTCGAGTTCGTACGCGCCGCTCGCGAGGTCGGTGATCTCGGCCCTGTCGACCGGGAACTCGCGGTTGTTCAGCAGACGCATCACCGTCCGGAACTCCGCGGGCTCGCCGCCCGCGCCGCCCCCCGAACCGCCGTCCTCGCCGTCGGAACCTCCGTCCTCGGCGTCGGTCCCCGCGTCGGCCGCGTCCTCCCCCTCCGCCCCGTCGTCGGCATCGTCCTCGCCGTCGTCGCCGGACTCGTCGGGCGAAGGGTCCTGCTCGGCGGCGGTCGCCTTCCGGACGGCCGCGACGTCAGAGGCGTCCATGGTGTCCGCGTCCCGGTCGTCGCTCTCGTCGCCGTTCGGCCGCGCTCGCGGCCCGCCGGCGTCGATGATCACCGCGTCGTCGGCGGGCGAGACGGGGTTCTCCGAGCGGGCGCTGGCCTGGGCGCCGTCCTCGGGACCCGTCCCGTCCGGGTCCCCGTCGTCGCCATCGTCGCCGTCGTCGGTTCCGGACTGGAGGGTGGACTGGGCGGGGTCCCGTGCCGCGCTCGGGGTGCCACCGTCGCCGACGCCGAGGCGGGCCAGCAGCGGCGCGGTGACGGCGTCGAGGGTGTCGCGGCAGTTCTCGCAGAGCACGACGCGGACCTGTTCCTCGGGCGTCGGGTCGAGTTCCGCGGGGACGACCTCGAAGGCACCCGCAGCACGGGTGCCACAGAAGTCGCAGTCGAGTTCGCGCATGGGAGGGGCGTCGGACGGAGGGGCTTTGGCTCTTCCGTCGTCCGTCGCCTGCGAGACCTGTTGCAAATCTTTCGTATCGGTCCGTCGGCGCCGTCGCGTTCGCCAGACCGGTCCACCCGGCGCGCGGCGGTCACGAGGGCTTGGCTCCCGTGAACGGCCGCACCGAGTCGAGCGCTGCGGGGGCTCTCGAAGCGATCAAATCGACGGCGGAATCAACGCGGGAACCGACACGGAAGTCGACGACGGCCGCGTTCGAGCGGGAGGACCGACCAGCCCGCACTTCACCAGCCCGCCACGACTCGTCAACACCGAACGACCACGACTCGTCAACACCGAACGATTATGTCCGCCGCGGCCGCCACCACGAACGAGCGATGTTCGACGAGATCATGGGGAAGTTCGAGGGATCGCCGGGTCAGCAGGCGGTCATCCGGCTGCTGCTCGAGCGGGGCTTCTCCGTGAACGACGAGGGCCGGGTCGTCTCGGGCGGCATCGAGATCGCCGACACCGGCATCGCCCGCGAGGCCGACGTCGACCGCCGGGTCGTGGACGCGACGACGACCGCCATCCTCGAGGACGAGGAGCTCCGGCGCATCTTCGGCAACATCACCGCGGTCCCGAGCCTGATGGACCTCGCGCCGGTGCTGGACCTGACGGTGCTCACCGTCGAGGTCGGCGACCCCGACGCCTCGGGCATCGTCGCCGACATCACCACGATGCTCGCGGAGACGGGCATCTCGCTCCGGCAGGTGCTCTCGGACGACCCGGAGTTCGCCGACGACCCGAAGCTGTACGTCATCACCGACGCGGAGGTCCCGGGCGACCTGCTCGTCGAGATCCGGGAACTGCCGTACGTGCGGAGCGTGGAGTTCTGACTCGGGGGGACGGACCTGCGGCGGGACGTGGCCCACGACGCCGGAGCCGGACGGTCGCCGCGCCGGTCCGCTCGGGCGAACGGGGGAGGACCGCTCGCCGCGGAGGACGGTCGCCGCGCGCCGGACGCGTGGTCGACGTGCCGGGCAGTCTCGACCGCTCGCAGAGGCGGCCGTGAACGGACCCTGTGGCTCCCGCTTCGCCGGAATCCCGGATTTCACCGCCGGTCCGCGAGTCGTCACGGCCGGCCGAACCGCGCACGAACCGGAGTCGAACACGACGTCAGCCCTCCTTACCGGAACGTTAGAGCGGTGCAACCGGGGTCCGTGCACCCCGGGGCCGTGCCGCTGAAGCCGAGCGTACTCGAAGTAACCCGTGCCAGCGGCGTGTTAACTATCTCTCCGCTTTTCCCCGCGGAGGCCGTCCCGTCCTCTCCCGGGAGGGACTACTATGACCGAGGAAAACCCGGTAGATCGGCTGATCGGTGACGAGTCGCGTCGGTCGTTCGTCAAAAAGAGCGCGGTGGCGACCGCGGGGATGGGCGCCGTCGCCTCGGGCGCGGCGAGCGCACAGGAGGGCGACGACGGCGTGCTCACCGAGGGCTGGCAGGCGCTGATCTTCGTCAGCAACTTCCGGCCAGCCGCCCGGTTCACCTTCGTCTCCGACGTCGTGGAGTGGACCCCCAACTACGGCGACGTCCGGGACAGCTACTTCTCGGACTACGACACCCGGATGATCAGGTGGTTGAACACCGGCGAGACGGTCCCGCTGTTCGTGGTCGAGGAGGCGGAGATCGGCGAGTACGACGACGAGTTCGGGTTCGTCGTCGACGCGGACGACGATCCGAACCAGCCGCAGGTGTTCGAGATGAACCGGGAGTGGGCACCGTTCGGGGACAACGAACAGCTCATCACCGTCGACGTCAGCCCGGTCGCCGAGGACGAGGAGGACGCGATCCTCGATACCGACGACTGGTGGGAGGAGGACGGAACCGCCGGCGGCGACGGGACCGGGAACGGAACCGGAAACGGCACCGCGACCGGCACCCCCGGCGGAACCGACACGCCCGGCGGAAACTGAGGCGTCGCAGCGTTTCGGCTCACGGCACCATCGCAGCGTCCCATTTTTCGGACCCGCCGCGTCGCCGGTTCGGGCCCGTCGCGTCGCCGGTTCGGGCCCGTCGCGTCGTGGTCGCCTCCGCGTGACTCCACGCACGCTTCACACACCGTCGACCCCGCAGTGGTGCGTACGTCGAACGCGCCCGGCGAACCGACGCTCTCTTCGCCCACCGTACCCGACTCCCCGTCATGGACGACCGCACGGCGACCCTCCTCCGACTGCTCGCGGTGCAGGCCGCGGTCGTGAGCGCCGCCATCCACCTCCTCGAAGGGCTGCCGAAGCTGCTGGTGTACCTGCCGCTCGCGTCGTTCGCGGACCCGCGGGGCTACCTGTTCGTCCCCTCGGCGCTGCTCCTGCTGGGGCTGGCGACCGCGATCGTCCGCGGGGCGCGACACCGCCGCATCTACTCGCTCTCGGCCGGCGTGCTCCTCGCCTACACCGCGGGCTACGCCTGGTGGCACCTCACCGACCACGGCGGCCTCGTGCCGAGCCACGACGTAACGAACCCGGTCGGCGAGATCGCGGCACACCTCGCAACCGACCCGATTGCGCTGGTGGCATACGTGGTCCAGATCGGCGGCGCGCTGCTGTTTCTCGCGCTGTTCGTCGGCGACCCGGAACTGCCCGAGTCCCGCGGGGCCGCGGACGGGGCTGTGGACGGCACCGCGGGAACGACGGCCGGCGAGCGCGCGGACGAGTAACCCTTTGGCCCCGCGTCACTGAGTCGAGGTATGGAGCCGTACCTGACCGTCTCCGGCCGCGCAGCCGCCGAGTTCGAGGTGCGCGGCTCGCGGTTCGTCGGCCACGTCGCCCCCGCCGACACCGTCGCGGCGGCCGAGGCGTTCGTGGAGGCGGTCGCGGACGAGTACGACGACGCCACCCACAACGTCCCGGCGTACCGGGTTCCCGCCGGCGACGGCACGGCCCGGTCGCCCGGCGAGGTCATGCTCCGCGAGTACTCGAGCGACGACGGCGAGCCGACCGGCTCGGCCGGCAAACCCGCGCTGAACGTCCTCCAGCAGGGGGACGTCGAACGCGTCGCCGCGGTCGTGACGCGCTACTACGGCGGAACGAACCTCGGCGTCGGCGGCCTGGCTCGCGCCTACTCCAGCGCCGTGAAGGAGGGGCTCGACGCCGCCGGCGTCGTCGAGGAGGTCCCCCACGAGCGGGTCGTCCTCACCGCGGAGTACGACGACTCGGGGACGGTCCGCGGGATTCTGGAGAGCGAGGGCGTCGAGTTCGACGCCGACTACGACGCCGAGGTCACGTTCGCGGCCAGGGTGGCCGTCGAGGACGCGGGCGACCTCCGCGACCGCCTGCGCTCGGCGACGTCCGGCCGCGTCGACATCGAGTGACCCGGGACCCAGTGACGCCCGAACCCCGGCCCGGAACCGTCGACCCCGTCCCGACCGGAACCGGCAGCCTCCGCTCCGGCACGTAGCTTCAGGGGGCTCGGCCGACACCACCACGCATGAACGAACCCGACTCCGTCGCCGTCGTGGGCGGCGGCATCGTCGGCTCGGCCGCCGCGTACCGCCTCGCACGCGAGGGCGTCGAGACGACCCTGTTCGACCGCCGCGACGAGGGCAGAGCCACCGACGCCGGGGCGGGCATCGTCGCGCCGGCGACGAGCAGCCGAACCGACTCCGAGCCGTGGTTCGCCTTCGCCGTCGAGGCGGCCGCACACTACCCCGACCTCGTCGCCAGCCTTGAGGCCGACGGCGTCACCGATCACGGCTACGGCTCGTGTGACCTGCTCAGCGTCGCCGTCGACGAGGACGAGGTGGAGCCGTTCGAGACCGCCAGGCGACGGACCGAACGACGGGCCGAGGAGTACGGCACGCCCGCGCCCGACTCGTTCGAGGAGATCCCGATCGAGGACGCACGCGACCTGTTCCCGCCGCTCTCGGACGCCGAGCGCGCGATGGTGTACCGCGATCAGGCGAGGGTCGACGGCCGAACCTTCGCCGCCGCGCTCCGCGAGGCCGGCGAAACGCACGGCCTCTCGGTCGAGGCGGCGAACGTGACCGACGTCCGCACCGACGACGCGCCCGCCGAATCCGACCCCGCGGTCACCGGCGTCGTCGCCGACGGCGAGTTCCGCGAGTTCGACGCGGTGATCGTCGCCGGCGGCGCGTGGTCCGGCGCGTTCGCGGACGCGCTGGGCCTCGAGATTCCGGTCGAACCCCAGCGCGGCCAGATCGTTCATCTGGACGTCGACGCCCGAGGCGGCCACGGTACCGCCGCCGAGGTGGGCGCCGACACGGCCGACTGGCCCATCGTCAGCCCGTTCCGGCACAAGTACCTGGTCCCCTGGCCGGACGGCCGCGTCGCCGTCGGGGCGACCCGCGAGGACGACACCGGCTTCGCCCCGCGGGCCACGCTCGCCGGACTGCACGACGTCTACGGCGAGGCGCTCCGGGTTGCGGCGGGGCTCGCCGACGCGGAGCCGGTCGAGACCAGGGTCGGGCTCCGTCCCGTCTCGCGGGACGGGCTCCCGATCATCGGTCCGGTGCCCGACGTCGAGGGCGCGTACCTCGCGACCGGTCACGGCCCCACGGGGCTCACGCTCGGCCCGTACAGCGGGACGGTCGTCGCGGACCTGGCTCGGGGCGTCGAGCCCGGCACCGACCCGTCGGCGTTCGACCCGGCGCGGTTCCGGTAGCGACCACCGCAAACGGGCGTGCTCGCGTCCACGCTCGTGCCGCGCGCTTCCGGGTTCCGAACGGTTTTCCGACCCGACTCCGAGGCCCGCGGTATGGACCGAATTCAGGCGAGCGACTACCACGAGGTCGCCAAGCCGAGCGACCCCCGGGTCGCGCCGGACGGCGACCGGGTCGCCTTCGTGCGGACCGTCCCCGACGGGGACGACGAGTACGAGGCGACGGTGTACGTCGCGCCGACCGACGGCAGTGCGGAGCCGCGACGGCTCACCCTGGCCGAGGGGAGCGACGCCGAACCGCGGTTCTCCCCCTCGGGCGACCGCCTCGCGTTCACCTCCACGCGCGGCAAGGACGACGACACCCAGCAGCTCTGGGTGCTCCCGCTCGACGGCGGCGAGGCCGAGCGGGTGACCGACGTCGTGGGTGGCGTCTCGAGCATCGAGTGGAGCCCCGACGGGAGCCGGATCGCGTTCGTCCAGTCGGTCACCGCCGACGACCGCGAGGAGGGACGCGACTTCGCGGTCCCCGAGGAGTACGAAGCGGACGAGCCGGACCCGCGCGTCATCGACCGGACGGTGTTCCGCTCGGGACGGCAGTACTTCGACGGGAAGCGCTCGCACGTGTACGTGCTCGACGTCGATGCCGCCACGGACGGGTCGGACGGGGACGGGATCGAACGGTTCACCGACGGCGACGTGGACCACGCCGCGCCGACGTGGGGCAACGAGACGACGCTGTTCTACGCGGCGAAGGATCTGGGCGAGGATCCGGACGACAACTACCGGTTCAGCATCTACGCACACGATGCGGCCGCGGGAGGCGCCGGCGAAGCCGAACGGGTCCACGAGACGACCGGCTTCGGGATGGCGCTTTCCGCGAGCGGCGACCGCGTCGCCTGCCTGCACACCGATCCCGAGCAGGCGTCCATCAAGCCGACCGACCTGCACGTGTACGACCGCTCGACGGACGAGGCCGTGGACGTCACCGCCGGCATCGATCGAGGGCTCGGCTACGAGGCCGCCCCGCAGTGGGGCCCCGACGGGGAGCGGGTGTACTTCTCGACGCCCGACGAGGGCGCGACGGCGCTCTGGTCGGCCCCAGGCGACGCGAGCGAACCGCCCGAACGCGAGTACCGCGGCGGCTCGGTCAACGGCGCACACGTCGGCGAGGGCGTGGTGGCCATCACGAAGTCCGAGTGGGACCACCCCGGGGACCTGTTCGTCCTCGTCCCCGGGCGGGACGGAGGCGGTACGGCCGCCGGAGCCGACGGATCCGAGGAGCGCCGGCTCTCCAGCCTGAACGCCGACTATCTCGACGACGTCGCGGTGCCCGAACCCGAACCCATCGAGTTCGAGTCCGAGCAGGGCCCCGTCGAGGGGTGGGTGCTCACCCCGCCGGAGTTCAGCGAGGCGCGAAGCGCCTCGGAGGAGCGGACAGAGTCCGCGAAACCGGACGAGACGTATCCGATGGTCGCGGAGGTCCACGGCGGGCCCCACGCGATGTGGACGACGTCGGGGACGATGTGGCACGAGTTCCAGACGCTGGCCGCGCGCGGCTACGTCGTCTTCTGGTCGAACCCCCGCGGCTCGACCGGCTTCGGCGAGGAGTACATGAGCGCCATCGAGCGCGACTGGGGGAACGTCACGCTGACCGACGTCATGGCCGGCGTCGAGGCGGTGGCCGGACGCGACTACGTCGACGAGGACAGCGTCTTCCTCACGGGCGGCTCCTTCGGCGGCTACATGACCTCCTGGACGGTCGGGCGGACGGACTACTTCCGCGCGGCCGTCTCCCAGCGCGGCGTCTACGACTTCACCGGGTTCTACGGCTCGACCGACGGCGCGTACAAGCTGGTCGAGGGCGACTACGACACGACGCCCTGGGAGGAGCCCGAGTTCCTCTGGGAGCAGTCGCCGGTCGCACACGCCCACGAGGTGGACACGCCGACGCTCGTGCTCCACTCCGATCAGGACTTCCGGACGCCCGCGAACACGGCTGACCTGTTCCACCGCATCCTCCGCAAGCAGGGGACGGAGACGCGGCTGGTCAGGTACCCGCGCGAGGGCCACGAGCTGTCGCGGTCGGGCGAACCGGCCCACGTCGTCGACCGGATCGAGCGCATCGCGCGCTGGTTCGACGGCTACTCGGAGCACCACGACGCCGAGCGGGCGCTGGACCGTCCCGAGGACGACGGACTCAGCGCCGGGGAGGAGTCAGGTGACGGGGACGAGTCGGCCGACGACGCGACGGAGTAGGCTGGCGTCGTCCGCGGGGAATCCACGACGCGGGAGCGGCCGGAGGCCGCCGTTCCCGTGTCGTTTCAGTCGACGATGATGTCGCCGTCCTCGTCGACGCTGACCGGCGATCCGGCGGTCATCTCCGCCTCGTAGCGCTCGATCCAGTCGGCGAAACAGGACGGGCAGAGCCGCTGCTCGTCGACGGTCGAGCGGTCGACCGAGAGCCGGACGTTCCGGGCGAGCGGGTCGCCGACCTGGTCGCCACAGGCGTCACAGGAGTCGCTCATGTCCGGGCGTGGGGAAGGGAGGGATATAGTCGTTGCCTCCGGGTGGGGCTGACGGGCGGTCCGAATCGTGTTCCGGTGGGCGGTTCGGCCGGTTCTCGACGGGGTGGACCGCGCAACCGCGAGCCCCGCCGAGCTGGTGGTCAACTCACGGGCGATCTGGTCCCGTTTTCGTTGAAAAGGCTACCTGCGGGGGTTCTCACCCGAACGAAACCACCGGACGCGAAACGATCCACAGCGAAAGCACGGTGTAGCCGACCATCAGGAGCAACAGCGGCGCGTGCCCGCGGCGCGCCCCCTCGCCGTACCGCCGAACTGCGACGCCGTGGGCGGCCACGACGGCGACGACGTGACCGACCACGACCAGCACCGCCTGGGAGGCCCAGAACGCCTCGATCGGCAGCCAAGCTAGCGGTTCGAGCGGACCGACCTGGACGCCGAGCGCGCGGAGCGCGAGCGCCACGAGTCGGCCCAGGCTCTCGAAGACGTACGGGTAGTTGTGCGCCACCTCGTAGGCGGCCGCGATGGGAACGACCGTCGGTGCGAACGCGAGCGCCGCCCCGCGCCACGAGCCAGTCCCCCCGGCGGCCACGCCGCCGTCCGTCGTCTCCCGGCCGGTCCGCGACTCCGCGCCGCCACCCGGTGCCGCCTCGCGGCCGACCCGTTCGACGAGCCAGGCCACCCCGCCGAAGACGAGGAGGAACCCGACCAGCCCGGCACCGTACAGCAGCACGCTTGCGACCGGGCCGATGTCGAACGCCCGGCGCGTCCCGAACAGCAGCGTCTGGAACTCCGGCGTGTTGGTGAACCCGTCGAAGCTCACCGTGTAGACCGCGGCGACGACGAACGCGACGAGCGAGCCGTCGGCGACCGGACGGACACAGCCGGTCCAAGGGTAGCGCGCCGCGAGCGTCACGTCGCCGTCGACCCCGTCACCCTCCCGGTCGCCGTCCAGGTCGACCACCGCGACCCTGCCGAGCAGTCCGTAGAACACCGCCAGCAGGTCGGCCCGGCGGAACCAGGTCGGCCCGAAACAGACCCCGCCGAGCAGCATGACCGCGGCGTAGCCCGCGACGAGACCCGCAGTCGCGCGCGGCGACTGCGGCACGAGCGTCAGCGTCGCCAGCACGCCGACCCCGCCGACGAACCCGACCGTCGCCGGCCAGCGCGCGAGTCGCTTCGGGTACTCCCCGAGCACCGCGATGTCGTCTCCTTCGAGGCGACGGAGCCAGTCGTACGCCGTCCGCCACGGCGACAGCGTCGGCCACGACGACCCGACGAGGACCGAGAGCAGCGCCAGCCCGCGCAGCCAGACCGGCCAGACGAACACGGTGACAGCGTTCTCGGCGGCGACGCTGGGGCCGAACAGCCCGTCCAGCACGGCGAGCGTGACGGCGAGGAGGAACCCGACGCGCGCGACGGACCGTGCGAGGGCGACCGGCCGGGCCGGGAGCGAAATCCGGGGCGGCTCCGTCACGGTCGGCACGCCGCCAGTTCGTCCGAGCAACGCGGCCGTCGCCAGCACCGTGGCGGCCGCGCCGGCCAGCAGCAGCGGGAAGGGGATCGGCGCGTCGAACCGGGACGTGCTCAGGTCGTGGGCCCTCGCCCGTCCGAGCACGACCTGGAGGCTCAGGAGGACTCCCAGCAGGGTCGCGGTCGGCCGCCGTCCGGGGCGCATCGTCCCGACGTACGGCGGCGACGCGAAAAGCCCCGGTGGTTCGCCCGTCGAACGGCGCGCCGCGGTGACACGGCTTATCCGTGCTCCCCCGAAGGTCCGGGCATGCGCCCGCGAACCGTCGTCACGCTCGTCGTCGTCCTCGGCCTCCTCTCGGCCGGCGTCGGCGCGGTGCTGCTCCAGGACGGCGGGCTCACCCTCTCGGAACGCTGGGTGAGCGACACGGGCACCGACATCCGGGCGAACCACCACCCGGTCGCGGCCGGCAGCGTCGCCGGCGAGGGCGTGGTGTACGCGCCGATCAGCGGCGCGGGCGGGACCGGTGAGTGTCGGCTCGCCGCGCTCCACGCCGGCAACGGCTCGCTCCGGTGGGAGCACGGGGTCCCCCCGGCGAACTGCACGCTCCACGCCGTCGCCGACCCCGCCATCGCGGACGCCGACGGCGACGGGACCGCGGAGGTGTACGCCGCCTCGACCACCGACGAACTGCTCGGCTTCCACGCACGGACGGGCGCGGTGGAGTTCCGCGAGACGCTCTCGGAGTACGGCTTCACGCGGCCCGTGGTCGCGGACGTTACCGGCGACGAGCGCCCGGAGATCGCGGTCGTCGACGTCACCGGAACGCTGTTCGTCTACGCGCCGGACGGGACGTTGCGCTGGGAGCGCGACCTCGACGGCATCACCAACGGCGCGCCGCAGGCGGGCGACTTCACCGGCGACGGGACGACCGAACTCGCGGTCGGCACGGGCGCGGACGAGGCGGTCCTGCTGGAGGGGAACGGGACGACGGTCTGGAGCCGGAACACCTGGGACGAGGCCGTCGGCTGGACGACGAGCGGACAGGTCGACGACGACCCCGCGCGCGAGTTCGTCGTGGCGACGACCGAGGGGACCGTCGGCGTCCTCGACGGACGGACGGGCGAGGTCCAGTGGCACGCGGACCTCGGGACGCTGGCGGCCGTCCACGCGTTCGGCGACGGCGACGACGACGGGGAGCCCGAACTGTACGCGGGCGCCGCTGACAACCGGCTCCGGGCGTTCGACGCGGCCTCCGGCGAGCAGGAGTGGGCGACGACGCTCACGACCGGCGACACGCAGATGATGCCCCCGCCGCTGCTGGGCGACGCCGACGGCGACGGCGATCCGGAGGTGGTCGCCGCGACGAACGACGGCCTCGTCTCGGTGGTCGACCCCGCGACGGGCGAGGTGCTGGCGACGTACGGCAGGGAACGGCCCATCTACACCCACCCGACGCTCGCGGACACGGACGGCGACGGTGCCGACGAACTGTACGTGATCTACGGCGACGGCCGGGTCGTCGCGCTCGACGCGACGCGGCCGGCGGGGTCGGCGTGATACGTCGCCCGCGGCTCGGTGCCACCGACTCGCAGCGCCGCGTCGGGACGCCGCGAGCGCGGGTCGACCTCCCGTCTGATAACCGGGGCGGTAGCAATAAGATTCTTCGCTGACGTGTAGGGACGATGGCACACAGTCCCCGGGTCCTCTACGTCGACGACGACGACGCGCTGCTCGACCTCGTCGTGACCAACGTGGCTCGCCGCGCCCCGGGGCTGGAGTTCGAGACGGCACGGTCGCCGGTCGAGATCGCCGAGGACCTCGGGCGGCTCGCCGACGTGCAGTGTCTCGTCACCGACTACGAGATGCCCGAACTGACCGGCATCGACCTGCTGGAGGCCGTCAGGGAAGAGTACCCCGAACTCCCCGTCATCCTCTACACGGCACAGGGGAGCGAGTCGGTGGCCAGCGACGCCATCTCGGCGAACGTCACCGACTACATCCGGAAGGGGAGCGGCGACGACCACTGGGACCTGCTCGCCAACCGGGTGCGAACGGCCGTCGACCACTACCGCGCGACCGAACGGGTCGCCGAGATCACCCGCCAGCAGCGACGCATCCTCGGGCGGATCACTGACGGCTTCATGGCGGTCGACTCCGACTGGCGGATCACGGAGGCGAACGAGCGCGCGCTGGACGGGTTCGAGGGGTCGCGCTCGGAGCTGATCGGGAGCAACTACCTCGAACTCGCGGCCGAGCAGGTGACCGACGCGAACCCGTTCCTCCCGGCCTACAGGGAGGCGATGGAGACCCAGGAGCCCACGACCGTGGTCGGGAAGTCCGAGACCCAGTCGGAGACGTGGCTCGAGGTCCGGGCCTACCCGTCCGCGGACGGCCTCTCGATGTTCGGCCGCGAGATCACCGAACGCAAGCGACACGAGCGGCGGCTCCGGACGCTCCACGAGGCGACGACCGCGCTGGAGCCCTGCGAGACGCGCGAGGAGGTGTACGAGACGGCCGTCGAGATGGCGACGGAGGTGCTCGCGTTCGACATGTGCGTGTTCTCGGTCGAACGCGACGGCCTCCTCGTCCCCGCCGAGGTCTCCGAGGACGTCCCGTCCGAGGGCGTGGGCGAGATGCCCGTCGAGGAGGGGCTCTCCGGGAAGACGTACCGGACGGGCGAGGGGTTCCGCGTCGAGGACGTTGGCGAGCGCGACGACGTGCGTCCGCTGGGGGAGTATCGCTCGGCGCTCAGCCTCCCGATCGGCGAGGTCGGCGTGTTCCAGGCCGTCTCCGACGAGCTGGAGTCGTTCGACGAGACGGACTACGAGCTCGCGCGACTGCTCGTGGGCCACGTCGTCTCCGCGCTGAACCGCGTCCGGCGCGAGGAACAGCTCCGCCAGCAGAACGACCTGCTCGACGAGTTCGCCAGCATGGTCTCACACGACCTGAAGAACGGGCTGATGGTCGCGGACGGCCGCCTCGAGCTCGCGTCCGACACGGCCGACGGGGGGACCGAGACACAGGTCGAGGAGGCGCGAAACGCGCTCTCGCGGCTCGAAGCGACCGTCGAGGATATGCTCGAATACGCGAGACAGGGGAAACCGGTCACGGACACGGAGTTCGTCTCGCTCGGACCCCACGTCGCCGACAGCTGGCAGGTCGTCGCCGAGGACGACGCCGGCCTCACCGGCGAGACCGACCTCCGGTTCGAGGCGGACCCCGACCGGCTCAGGCAGCTGTTCGAGAACCTGTTTCGCAACGCGGTCGAACACGCCGGCCCGGCGGTGCAGGTGACCGTGGGAACGCTCCCGGACGAGTCGGGCTTTTTCGTCGCCGACGACGGCCCCGGCATCGACGAGGACGAGCCGGAGCTCGTGTTCACGCGCGGCTACACGAACTCCGCGACGGGGACGGGCTACGGGCTGAGCATCGTCCGCGAGATCGCCGACGCGCACGGCTGGACGGTGTCGGTGACCGAGTCGGAGGCGGGCGGCGTGCGGTTCGAGATCTCCGGCGTCGTCTCGTTTTGAGACGCGGTCCCGCGAGGGTCCGTCCGAACCCGGGAGTCCGACGGCCACGTGACGCCGGAGGCATCGTGGCCAGAGACGACCGACCGCGATGCCGGCGGGTGCTGGCTCGATGCAGCGAACGCAGGCGGCGATTCCACGACCACGTATAAACGTTCGGACGCCTTGGCCGACGGACAGCCGTCGGTCCCGCTATAAGTGATGGCGTGCAGTAGGTTCGGGCGTGAACCACGACCCAACGAGGCGGCGCTTGCTCGCCGGCGGTGCCGCCGCTGCCCTCACCTCGCTGGCCGGCTGTACCGGCCTCACGCCGTTCGTCGGCACGCGGGAGGAAGAGACCAGAACCGTCGCGCTCGAGGACGCCGAGTCGCTGGCCGTCGTCGGGCAGGTCGGCGACGTGACGCTCCGCGCGGCCGACCGCTCGGACGTCCGCGTTCACACGGTCAAGCAGTCCAGTTCCGTGACCGCCGACGTCTCGAAGCTCTCGCTCGCCGTCGAGCGCGCCGACGGCCGCCTCGTCCTCCGGACGGAGTGGTCCGGCGGCGGCGACCTGTTCGGCGGCCGTCCCTCGATGTCGCTGGACGTCCGGGTGCCGCGCTCGCTCGCGGTCGCCCGCGCGGCGACGAACGTCGGCGACCTCCGGGTGACGGACGCCGCCGGCGACCTCGACGCGACCACGGACGTCGGTGACGTGACCATCGACGGCGTCTCGGGCACCGTCACCGGCGAGAGCAGCACCGGCGACGTCGAGATCAGATCGCCAGACGTGCTCGGCGACGTCCGAACGGAGACGGGCGATCTGACCGTCGACGCGCCCGCGCTCGCCGGCGACACGCGGATCGAATCCGAGACCGGCGACGTCGACCTCGCGGTCGCGGACTCGGTCGGCGCGGAACTCAGCGTGCGGACGGAGACGGGCGACGTGTCGGTCTCGGGGCTCGAGCTCTCGGATTCGACCCGGGCCGAACACGTCGTCACCGGGACGCTCGGCGACGGCGGCCCGTCGCTCACCGTCCGGACGGAGACGGGCGACGTCTCCGTGACGGCGATGCGGTGAGACCGCCCACCGTCCGGCGGTCGCTCCCCTCGTTTTCCGGTACTGGAACCCGCTACCCCCGTTTGACTGCCACCGGGACGGGCGTTTCCGCGGTGGGGTGACCGTCGCCGTCCCTCGGCCGGCACAGGGCCGCTAGAACGAGCCGAGCCGCGGGACGACGATCAGCAGGACGAAGTTGCTCAGGAAGTGCATGACGACGACGGGTCCGAGGCGGCGACACCGCAGGTACAGGAGGGTGAGGACGATCGTGATCCCGCCGATCGTGACGAGGTGACCGACGCCCCAGGCGGGCACGTGGAGGAGCATGAACGCGACGACGGAGACGGCGGCCGCGAGTCGGGCGCTCCCCGTGAGTTCCGCGAGCCGTTCGATCGGGTAGGCCCGAAAGAGCAGTTCCTCCGTCACGGCGGCGGTGATCACGACGAGGAGCACTGCCCAGAGGGGAAGCTGGACGAGCATGGAGAGGAACCCCTCGTTCGTCCCCAGTCCGAGCGCGTCCCGCAGCGGGATCGTGACGGGGAGGGTCGCCAGCCCGACCACGGCACCTCCGATGCCGAGCGGGAGGTCACTCCACCCGGGCCACGTGATCCCGACCGACGCGAGCGGCCGTCGTTCCACCCAGAGCACGAACCCGACGAGGGTGGTGGCTGCGATCCACTGGGGCGCGAACAGCAGTACGAGTCCGGCCTCGGAGGGCACAACGAACGAACCGAGGACGACGACGACGACGGTCTGACCGAGCAACGCCAGGGGAAGCCCGGCGAGGATCGACGGCCGGTCGCGGAGCACGGCCAGCGGCTTCCCGATCGACCGCGCGGACGGCTCGTCGCCGGCCGGCAGTTCCTGCCCGCCCTCCTCGGTCGGCCGTGGGTCGGTCACCGCCTGACCTCCGTGAGCACGTATCGGTCGAGCGCGTCGGCGATCCTCGGGATCTCACTCGGTTCCCCGACGACCCAGCGCTCCCCGACGCTGTCGTGTCCGGCCATCAACAGCCGGGCGACCTCGGCTGGGTCGACCGGCTCGAAGACGCCCGACCTGACGCCGTCGGCGATGGTCCGCTCGAACGCCTCGCGGATCAGCGCGTACATGTCCCGCAGCGCCGCCCGGATGGGTTCCGAGCCGGTGGCGGCCGCGGACAGTTCGACGAACCGGGTCGCCATCCCGCTCTCCTCGGCCCAGTCCTCGAACTCGCGGACGAACGTGTCCATCAGTCGCTCCAGCCGCCTCTCGGGGTCGTCCGGGAGCGCTTCGAGGCGTTCGATGTACAGGTCACGCTCCCGTTCCAGGAGCGCGGCGAGCAGCCCCTCGCGGGAGTCGAAGTGGTAGTGGATCAGCGACTGGCTCCCGTCGAACTCGGCGGCGACCCTGGCCATCGAGAGCCCGTCGTAGCCGTGTTCGACCAGCGCTCGCCGCGCCGCCTCCACGATCCTCGTCGCCGTGTCCGCGTCCGTGTCGCCCGTTCCCATGGCACACGGTCCGTCCGCCCGTCACAAAACGGTTTTGATTGATCGACCAATCAACTCCGTCGGGCGAGCGACTCGCTCCCCCGACCCGTGAGGTTCGTGGCGTTCAGGCGCGTTCGAACACGCCGTAGTGGTCGCCGAGCACCTCGACGGTCGTCTTGCACAGGCCGAGGAGGATCGGTCCGACGAACAGGCCGATCGCGCCGAGGAGGTACGTGCCGCCGGCGATGCCGAGGAACACGGTCGCCGAGTGGAGCCCCGACTCGCGGTCGATCAGGTACGCCCGCAGGTAGTCGTCGGTGACGGCCACCGAGGTGAACCCCCAGACGACGACGAACGCCGCTCCGAGCGGCTGTCCGTTCACGAACAGGTAGACGACGGCGCCGCCAAGCACCGGCGAGACGCCGACGATGGGGACGAGCGCGAGCACCATCATCGCCGCGGTGAGCGGGAGCGCGTACGGGACGCCGGTGACGAACAGGCTGATCCCCGCGACGAGCCCCTGGACGGCCGCGACGAGCACGTGGCCCTTGAGCACGGCCCACGTCAGGTCGTTCGCCGACGTGAACAGGTCCTCGCGGACGGCCGGTTCGAGCGGCGTCACCCGCCGCAGCCACGCGAGGAACGACTCGCCGTCCGTGAGGAGGAAGTAGAGGACGAACGTCAACAGTAGGAAGCCCAGGAACGCGTGGAGGCCGGCGCCGAGAAACGACGTGGTTCGCCGGCTCACGTACTCCTGCAGTCGCTCGGCCCCCTGACTCGCGAGCGACTGGACCGGCACTGCGACGCCGGTGTAGCGTTCGAGAACGCGCTGGAGCCGCCCCAGCACCTCCGCACGGGAAACCCCTTCCAGGAGAACGGTCCCCTCCGTCAGCACCGCGTTCACGCCGAGCGCCACGGGGACGAACAGGACGAGGAGGACCAGAACGACGAGGAGGCCGGCGGCGGGCCGCGACCCCACGCGCCCCTCGAGGCGGCGGTGGACGGGGCGGAGCACGAACGCGAGCAGGCCGGTCGCGAGGAGCCACGAGAGGAACGGCCGGACGAGGAGCCAGGCGATCGTCGCCAGCACGGCGACCAGCGCCCACGAGAACGCCGCTCGTGTGTCCATTCCCCCCGACGTTCGCGCCGGCGGGAGGAAGCAGTTGGGGTGGGTCGGCTCCGGGGCGTCACCCCGGCCTACGCCGGAGAGTCACCCGTGGCGAGCGAGTCGGCGCCGAGCAGCGCGTCGGCGACGTCGCCCGAAACGCGCGCGATGACGTTGGAGAGCCCGAGCGTCACGAACAGCGCGAGCAGGCCGACGGCGGCCGCGCCGGTCGCTCGCGGGAGCGTGTCGATGGGGTACCGGCCGAGCCGGTAGGTGATGGCGAGGTGATCGCCGTACGCCAGCGGGGCCGCCAGCAACCCGAGCGCGGTCGAGAGGCCGACGGTGAGCAGCATGAGTGCGACGAATCCGAGAAGGGCGCGCCAGCAGAGGTACGTCACGCTCGCCCACGTCTGCCGGCCGACGACCAGCCGCTTCAGCACGGTCACGGCGTCGCCGTCGGTGTCCGGGAACGTCGGCGAGAGCTGCCGTCCGAGCAGGCCGCTCGTGAGCGTGACGTCGCCCCAGGCGAGCGCGACGGCGATCGCCAGGGTCGCCACGAGCGCGACCGGGCCGAGCAGGGTGACGCTCAGCCCGAGCGTGAGCGAGACGCAGACCGAGAGGACCAGGAACGCCGCGAAGCCGATCGGGACGGCGAGGACGAGGTACGCGAGGTTGCGATACGTGCGCGGGTCGAAGGGGGCACCGAGGAACGAACCGAGTGCGTCCCGGAGGGTGGCTGTCGTCGTCATGCTGCACGCGGACCGACGGACGACACCACGGTATAGCCGCCCGACGGGTTGTCGTGTCGGCGACTCCGCGACAGAACTAAGTGGGACGACGGGCCGCTCCGGGCGGACGCCGCCGAAGGCAGGGTCGGTCAGACGCCGTCGAGCGAGTGGAGGACGGCGAGCAGCCCCGCGATGTTCGCACAGAGGACCGAGAGCAGCGTCTCCGCGTCCGAGAGCGCGGCGACCGGCCCGACGCCGTAGGTCAACAGGAACGGCGCGACGGCGAAACAGACGATGCCGAGCGCGAGGAATCCCATCGACTCGCTGTCGTTTCTGCGGTAGCCCCGGTACGCGATGGCGGCGACCACCGCGCCGACGAGCGCCGTCGCGGCCGCGGTCACGAACAGCACGCTCGCCGGGTCGAGGGGTGCCATCGCTTGCAGGACGCTCGCCAGGTCGGCGACGCTCCCCGGTTCGACGACGGTCGCCGGTGGGATGCCGACCGTGGGGTCACCGGCGGTCATGGATCACCCCCAGGACGACCAGCAGGCCGACAAGTTGGCTCGCCGTGGCGACGATGGAGCGGGTCGTCGGCGGGACGGCGGGCACGTTCGAGAGCGCGAGCCGAACCAGCAGCGGCACCGTCGTCACGAGCACGAGGCCGACCCCCAGCAGCAGCGTTCCGCGGCCGCCGCCGGTCCGGTAGCCGCGGTAGAGCCGCAGGGCGAGATACATCGAGAGCAGCGTCGCGACGAACAGCGCCGCGAAGACGAGCAGCACCACCGTCGGCGACCCGCCGGTCGTCGTCTGAAGCGGGAGCGGCGACGTGACCGTCGGTAGCGCCGTGATCGTCGGGAGCGATGGGAGGTGGTGCGTGGCTCTCATTTGAATCCCTCGTACAGTCGGGTGAAGCGGTCGGCGGCGTTCTCCTCGGGGTCGCGTTCGACGTCGACCTCGAAGCCGTCCTCGTCGAGCCGGACCCGGACCTCCCGGACGCTCGCGGCGTACACCTTGTAGTGGTGGCCGTCGGGGTCGAGCCGCTGGTGGTCCTCCAGCAGGTCGGCCGCCTGGAGCCGCTGGACGCGCCGGTACACGGTCGACGGATCCGCCTCGCAGGCGTCGCTCAGCGCGTCGACGGACTTTGGCTCCCGCCGGGTCTGCGTGAGGATGGTCCGGGCGTAATCGTCGCCCAGGAGGTCGACGACGCCGGTCACGTCCCCGTCATCGGCCATCGTGGCTCGTGTCCCGACCCGGGAGCAAAAGTCCCCCGACTGTCCGGCCCGTGCCGGCGACGGGGAGCCGTCCGACCGCCCCGCCCCGACCCGTCCCACGTGCCGTCGCGTTCGCGCCGCTCATCTCCCGTGGTGCTGGGGCGGCGGGGGACTCGATCCCCGCGGACGGCTTGCACGCTCGCCAGACCGACCCGAACGTTTATGCGCGAACCTCGGCGACGTTTCGGTGAGATGTCACGGACGCAACGGGCGAGCGTCGGCGGTCGACTCCGCTCGTTCTTCGCGGTGCCGTTCCGCCCGCAGACGTACCTGAACCTCCTCTATCTCTCGCTGGCGCTCCCGCTGGGCTTCCTCTATTTCACGTTCGTCTCCATCGGCGTCTCGCTCGGCGCGGCGCTGCTGTTCGTCGTGGTCGGCGCGCCGCTGCTCGCGGTCGTGCTGGCCGCCTCGCTCGGGCTCGCCGGGCTCGAACGCTGGCTGACGACCGCGCTGCTTGGCGTCGAACTCGAGGCGCCGACGCGGATCGAGGACGGCTCGTTCCCCGAACAGCTCGTCTCGCTGGCGACCGACCGCGGCACCTGGACCGCGCTGATCTACCTCCCGACGAAGCTCCTGTTCGGGCTGGCCTCCTTCACCGTCGTCATGTCGACGCTCACGACCGGCGTCAGCCTGCTGTTCGTCCCGCTGTACTACGACCAGCCCGGCGTGTACGTGGGGCTCGTCGCCGAACGCCCGGTCGAACTCCACCCGGCGCTGTACTTCGGCTGGAACCGGCTGCTGGTCGGGTTCGACGCGGTCGTGACCGTCGGCTCCTGGCAGGTGACGACGCTCGCGGAGGCGCTGTTCGTCGCGGGGCTCGGCGTGAGCCTCTGTCTCGTCGGGCTCCACGTGTTGAACGCGCTGGCCCGGCTGTCGGGCTGGTACGCCCGGCTGATGCTCGGCGACACGTTCGACGTGGTCGGTGCCGCGCGGCGCTCGTTCGTCGGCTGAGGCGCCCGTTCGTCGGCTGGGGCGGTCGGTCGTCCGTCGCCGCGATCACGACGTCGCCGCACCCTCGACTTTTTCACTGCGATCGGCGGTCTCACGCGGAGCGTTCACCGCCGGGCATCGTTCCACCGACCGGACCGACGACCGGCCGCCCGGAGTCCCGTTACCGTGCGGGACCGCCCCCGGAACCGACCGTTCGTGTGATTCTCGCCGTCACCTCGGGAGTGCGGGCCGCGGGTCCCGCACTCGGACCGATACAGTTTTGTATCTCGTGTAGTAACTCAGAATCTGAGTAACCATGACCATCGTCGTCACGGGTGCCGACGGCTACGTCGGCTGGCCCACGTCGCTCCGCATCGCCTCCCGAACTGACGAGCGCGTCGTGCTCGTCGACAACTTCGGCCGCCGCGGCTGGGTCGAGGAGGTCGGCTCCGTCTCGGCCACGCCGGTCGCGGACATCGAGACGCGGCTCGAGGCGGCCGAGGAGGCGCTCGGGCTCGCGAACCTCTCGTTCGTGGAGGGCGACCTGACCGACCGCGCGTTCGTGGACGAACTCCTCCAGGTCCACGAGCCCGACACCGTCGTCCACGCCGCCGCACAGCCCTCCGCGCCGTACTCGCAGATCAACGGCGAGCGGGCGAACTACACCCAGCACAACAACATGCAGGCGACCCGGAACCTCGTCTGGGGGCTCCACGAGAACGACCTCTCGGACACCCACTTCGTCGAGACGACGACGACCGGCGTCTACGGCGCACCCGAGTTCCCGATCCCCGAGGGCGGCGCGGCGATGGAGAACGACGGCGAGCGCGACGACGTCCCGTTCCCGGCGATGGCCGGCTCGTGGTACCACCTCACCAAGAGCCACGACGCGGCGAACCTGCGGCTCGCCCACACGCAGTTCGACATCCCGATCTCCGACGTGCGGACGGCCATCGTCTACGGTGCCGAGACCGACGAGACGGCCACCGACGACCGGCTCGCCACCCGCTTCGACTTCGACTACTACTTCGGCGTCGTCGCCCACCGCTTTGCCGCCCAGGCGGTCGCGGGCTACCCCATCACGGTGTACGGCAAGGGCGAGCAGCGCAAGCCGTTCATCGCGCTGGAGGACGCCGTCGAGGGGCTCGCCCGCCTCGCGCTCGGCGACCCGGACGACCGCCCCGACGACCACGTCGTCTACAACCAGGTGACCCGGCCCATCTCCATCGTCGAGATGGGCAACACGATCGCGGACGTGGCCGGCGAGTTCGATCTCGGCACGGAGGTCGAGCACTTCGAGAACCCGCGCGACGAGGACGAGACCCACCAGATGGAGATCGAGAACGAGCGCTACGCCGACCTCATCGGCGGCCAGTCGGTCACGTTCGAGGAGGGCATCCGCGGCGTGATCGAGACGCTCGTCGAGAACGCGGACGTCATCGAGTCCCACGAGGACCGCTTCCTGCCCGGCGTTCTCGAGGACCGGCTCGCCGACGACTAACCGCCCGTTAGCGGACGAATTACGAGTTGGGTCGCGCCCCTCGTCGTGAACGCGGCGGACGTCGCCGCGTGAAAGGGTCGCTCAGCCCGGTAGAGCATCCACCGTCGCGGTGGGTGGCCGAAGAGGCCTCGGCGGTTCGAATCCGCCCCCTTTCGTCCGCGCGTGGGTGGTGTAAGGGAAACACGCGGCCGTTCCACGGTCGAGCTGGATCGTTCGATTCGTCCCCCACGCATCGACTTCTCGCCGCGTTCGAATCACGCTCTCCCGCTCCGGTCGTCTGCTGACGGTCCCGGTCGAGGTGAACTCTAGACGGAGTTTCGATCGACTCCTCACGAACCCCACAGAGAGCCGGGAGAGACCTCAGAAAATCCCTTTTGGGAAGCCTCCCCTCCCCATCGGTGATGCGACGACCCACCCTCGCGGTCGGCACCCTGCTCGTGACGGCGACGGTCCTGCTCGCCGTCGGCGTGACGGGGGCGCTGGCCGCCACGAACGCGGCCGCTGCGACCGACCTGAACGGCTTCGCGGAGTCGACGAACGCACAGGAGAACGGGACCGAGACGGGGATGAACGACTCGATGACGGGGACGGAAGCCGGGATGGACGACGAGATGACCGACTCCGGTACCACGGACTCCGGAATGACCGACTCGGGGATGACCGGGACCGGAATGACCGACTCGGGGATGACCGGGACCGGCATGGACGGGGGGATGGCCGACTCGACGGACGAATCGACCGCGTTCGGGCCCGGGTTCGGCGTACCCGCGTTCCTCGCCGCGCTCGTGGTCGGGACGGTGGCGCTGGGGTACGCCCGGACGCGATGACCCCCGTTCGTGAGCGGTTCGGGTCGGTTTCGACCGAGGTGGGTTCCGCAGTCGTCGCCCTGAGCGCCGGAGTCGCGGGGCTCGTGGCCTCCTACGCCGCGGTCGGTATCACGCCGGCGTTCGTCGGCGCGCCCATCGCGAACGAGGTGGTGCGGCTCACGCCCGGGACCGTCGTCACGGTCGCCATCACGACTCTCGGCAGCCTGGGCAGCCAGTTGGCGTTCGCGGGCGGGCTGGCGACCGCGGCGTTCCTGCTCGCGCTCGTCGCCGGACTCGGACTGTGGCTCGGAGGACGCGTGGGCCACCGGGCCGGGCCGCCGGCCGTCGCGGGGCTGGGCGTCGCCCTGTTTGGGTTCGCGCTCGTCGACTCGCCGCGCTCTGCCGCCGCCGCGGGGGTCGGTGCCGCCGTCGTGGTCGCCGCTCCTGCCGTCCTCACCGCGGTACGGGGCGGACAGCGGGACGGAGACGATCGGAGCGCGGATGGGACACCGAACGCCGCGCGACGGTCCGTGCTCGCGAGCGTCGCCGCGGCACTCGGCGTCGGCCTGCTGGGCGCAGGCGGACGGTCAGTCGCGAGTACGCTCGGCGTGTCCACGTCGGCCGAAACCGATTCCATGGACTCCGCCGATGGCTCTGCGTCCTCGTCGTCGGACGAGGTTGCAGCGTTGCTCGCCGAAGCCGAGGAGAAGTCGCTCGACGTCGCCGGGCTGGAGCCGCTCGTGAGCGACTCCTTTTACACCGTCGACGTGGCGAACGTCGACCCGGACCTCTCCCGCGAGGACTGGTCGCTCCGCGTCCACGGCGCGGTCGGGTCGGAGACGGAGTTCACCTTCGCGGACGTCGACGCGATGGAACACGAGCACCGGTTCGTCTCGCTCCGCTGCGTCGGCGAGGGGCTGAACGGCAACAAACTCGACAACGCGCTCTGGACCGGCGTCTCGCTCGCCGACCTGGTCGAGCAGGCCGACCCTGAGGGCGAGTACGTGATGCTCCGGGCCGAGGACGGCTTCTTCGAGGAGTTCCCCATCGCGGCGCTGCGCGAGGGCGGGTTCCTCGCGGTCGGGATGAACGGCGGGCCGCTCCCGCGCGGCCACGGCGCGCCGGCGCGGGCGTTGATTCCGGGCCACTGGGGCGAGATCAACGTGAAGTGGCTCACGGAGGTCGAGGTGCTCGACGGCGAGGCCGAGGGGTACTGGGAGAAGCGCGGCTGGCACGGCACCGGACCGGTCAACACCGTCGCCAAGCTCTGGGTCCGCAACCGGCTCGCGGACGGCCGCGTCGAACTCGCGGGCGCGGCCTACGCCGGGACGCGCGGGATCGATCGCGTCGAGGTGTCGACCGACGGCGGCGGGACGTGGACCGAGGCGGACCTCTCGGAGCCGCTCCCGGGCGAGGACGTGTGGCGACAGTGGGCCCACCGGTACGACCCGCCCGACGGGAGCCACGAGGCCGTCGTCCGGGCCGTCGAGGCCGACGGGACCGTCCAGCCGCGGGAGGAGTCACGGGCGTTTCCCAGCGGGCCGAGCGGCTGGGTGTCGGCGACGGTCGACCCGTCGTCGCTGTGAGCGCCCGTGTTCCCAGCCAGTTTGCGGCCGCGGGTGGACGGGACGGGTCGCCCCCCTCGGAAGGCGAAGCGTTTTCCCATCAGTGGACGGGGAGGTAAGCGAGACGACGCGCGATGGAGAAGGCACTCTGGTACCTGCTGGCCGGCACGCGCGGGGGCACCAACCGGGCGGCGATCATCCGCCTGCTCGACGAGCGGCCGCACAACGCGAACCAGCTCACCGGGGAGCTCGACATCGACTACAACTCGGTTCGACACCACCTCGACATGCTGGAGGACCACGGCGTGATCGAGAGCGGGGACCAGCAGTACGGCAAACTGTACTTCCTCACCGACCGGTTCGAGCGCCACCGGGCGGAGTTCGAGGAGATCACGGAGCACGTCTGACATGGCAACGATGACACCCTATCTGACGGTCGCAAGCGCCCTCTCCGGGCTGAACGTCCTGCTGCTGGCCGCGCTCGTCGCGGTCTGGTGGCGGAACTACCGCGAGTTCCGGACGCCGCTGACGCTGGGGCTGTTGACGTTCGCCGCGGTCCTGCTCGTGGAGAACCTCGTCGCCATCGGCTTCTTCTTCAGTTCGAGCATGCTGTACGCCGCCACGCCCGCCTCGCAGATGACGGTGCTCGTGATGCGCGCGCTCCAGTTCGTCGCCCTGGCGGCGCTCACGTACGTGTCGATGCAGTAGCTCGGCGCTCCGGACCGTGCGGTTCCGCTCTCGAGGCCTTCCACGTCCTCAAACCGGGCCGTTTAGTGTTCTCCGCCCGTTCCGTGCCGCCATGCACGTCCTCGTCACCGGCGGCTGCGGCTACATCGGCAGCGCGCTCGTCCCGCTCCTCCGGGCCGACGACCGCGTCTCCCGCGTGACCGTCCTCGACGACCTCTCGATGTCGTCGCCGCGGAACCTGATGGGGAGCGGGCTCGGCGGCGACGACTCCGTGCGGTTCCGCCGCGGCGACATCACCGAGTACGGCGACGTCGAGTCCGCGATGCGGGGCGTCGACGCGGTGATCCACCTCGCTGCCATCACGGGTGCCGACTCGACTCACGACCGGCGCGAGGAGACGTTCCGCGTCAACCACGAGGCGACCGAGAACGTGTTCCTCGCGGCCGGCAAGCTCGACGTCTCGAACGTCGTGTTCGCCTCCTCGTGTAACATCTACGGCCGCGCGGCCGTCGAGGACATCGACGAGACGGTCGAGCCCGACCCGCTCAACCCTTACGCCGAGTCGAAGTACGAGGCCGAGTCCCTGCTCCGCGAGGCGAGCGAGCGGTACGGGTTCGCGGGCACGGCGCTCCGGATGAGCACGAACTACGGCTACTCGCCGGGCGTCCGCTTCAACCTCGTCGTGAACCACTTCGTCTTCCGGGCGCTCACCGGCCGGCCGCTCACGGTGTACGGCGACGGCTCCAACTGGCGGCCGTTCATCCACGTCACCGACGCGGCGAACGCCTACGCCGACGCCGCGCTCGACCCGGACGCCTGGGACGACCTCGTCTACAACGTCGGCGACAACGACGAGAACTACCGCATCGAGGAGATCGCCGAGGCGGTTCGGGCGGAACTCGACCGCGACCTGGACGTCACCTACCTCGAGGAGGAGCATCCGGGCCCCTCCTATCACGTCAACTTCGACCGGCTGGCGGACACGGGCTTCGAGCCGGAACACACGCTAACCGAGGGCATTCGCGACCTCGCCGACCGGTTCGACAGTGCGTGATACAATTTGGCTCCCGGCCCAGAAACGTTTTAAGTAATACCGGAAGTATTACTCCATATGAGCGAGGCGACCCGAATCACGGAGAAGGGACAGGCGACGATACCGAAATCGCTCCGTGAACGATACGGACTGGAGCCGGGCGATGAGGTGCTCTGGGTGGAAACCGAGAGCGGAATCCTCGTCAAGAAACGGACCAAGACCGATGCGCGTGGGATGCTCCTGCCGGACGATGCTTCCGAGTCCGAACGGGATGCGGTCGCGGCCGAACTGCGTGACAGTCTCCGTGAACGCCGCGAGCGTAACTACGACGAGGTGTAACGCGTGCGGGCCTACACCGCTGATGCGGTCGCGTTGCTGACGTACCTCGTCGACGCACTCCCTCGACGCGCCGACCGGTTGTTCGCCGAGGCCGAGGCGGGCGAAGCGATCATCCACGCACCGCCGACGACGGTCGCGGAAACACTCTACGCGGTCGCTCGTGACAAGACAGTCAGGGGAATCGACCTCGTCGGAACGCCGGAAGCGACACAGCAAGCGCTCCTCGCGAACGGCCCCGTCACGACGCCACCCGATACGGGCGAAGTGCTCAGGGAGTACGGACGGATCGCCGACTGCTTCGGGCTTCACGACGGACTCGTGATTGCGAGCCATCGGGCACATACCACGGAAGCGGTCATCACGACCGACGGCGCGTTCGAGGACGGGAACGTCGAGACCGTCTGGTGAACCACCACCAGTGCGGCCTTCGTCGATAGTGTTCTCTTTCACTCTCGACGAGGAAGCGGCGGCTATTTCCCGCCCCACGACGGGCGTACGACCATGACGACCGACGACTCCCGCACCGTCGCGGTCACTGGCGCGGCCGGCTTCATCGGCAGCCGCGTGGTGAAACTGCTCCGCGAGCAGCACCCCGACTGGACGGTCACCGCGCTCGACAACTTCTATCTCGGCGAGGTCCGCGAGATCGAGGACGTCACCGTCCGGCACGTCGACGTCCGCAACCGGCCCGAACTGGAGGAGACGCTCTCGGGCGCGGACGTGGTCTGTCACCTCGCGGCCGTCAGCGGCGTCGACGACTGCGAGGAGAACCCGGATCGGGCCTACGACGTGAACGTCACGGGGACGAACAACGTCGCCTGGTTCTGCCGGAAGACCGGCGCCGCGCTGGTGTTCCCGTTCAGCATGGCGGTGCTCGGTGATCCCGAGTCGTTCCCCATCTCGGCCGCGGACGGGCGGGACCCGATGAACTGGTACGGCCGGACGAAGGTGCTCTCCGAGCACGCCATCGAGGACTTCGCGGCCGGCGCGTTCCCGGCCCACCTCTACCTCAAGTCGAACCTGTACGGCGAACACGAGATCGGCGGCCGGCGCGTCTCGAAGGGGACGGTCATCAACTTCTTCGTGAGCCGCGCGCTCGCCGGCGAGCCGCTGACAGTGTACGAGCCGGGCACGCAGGCCCGCAACTACATCCACGTCAAGGACGTGGCCCGCGCGTACGTCCGGAGCGCCGAACGGCTGTTCGAGCAACTGGAGGCCGGCGAGACGGGCGTCGAGAAGTACGAGATCGCCTCCGAGGAGGACCCGGGCGTGATGGCCGTCGCGGAGCTGGTCCGGCGGCTGGCCGGCGAGGAGCTCGGGACGGAACCCGAGGTGAAACTGGTCGAGAACCCGCGGAGCGCCGAGACGCTGGTGGACTCGTTCGAGGTGGACATCTCCGAGGCGCGAGAGACGCTCGGGTGGGAGCCTGAGTACGGCGTGGAGGATTCGGTCCGCGAACTGTTGCGAGCGAAAGACGAGTAACTCACCTGTCCCCGACGACGGGACGTCACTACTCCAAGTGCGGATTTCGATAGCCTGGGCTTCCGTCGTGCTCGACTACCAATCCGGACGATTTCACAGGGCCGAATCCTCGAGCCACATCGAATGCTCTGCGACGTCCTGGGCTCGTCCGAAAGCGAGCCACGTGAGTTCGAACGCCCACACTTCCCCCGCTGGGACGTCGGTCACGTTGGTCCACTCGTCGCCAAGGACCACACCCTCTGCGTCGTAGAGTTTCGCCGTTGCTTCGATGTATGAGACGGGTTCCGTTCGCCGGTTCTCCACCCGCCCGGAGACTACCGCCTCGTCCTCCCCGACCTGAAGCTCGCTCTCAAGCAAACTGAGGCCGTCCGGATTCATGTCGGGAGGCTCGACGTTGTACTCTCCAGCCACCTCGTAGTCGTTCACCTCCTCTCCACTGCCCCCGAGGTAGTAGACGCGTGCGGCCCAGATCTCTCCTGGGCCCAGCGAGTTCAGGAACGCGGAGTCGTTCCCCATGTACTCCCCCGCGTCGTTGTACCAATCCGCGACGACCTCGAGGGTGCCGGAGTGGCCAGCGCCGACGTTTTCGACGGCGACGCTCACATAGACGTCCGTGCTGAACCTCGACTCGTCGACGACGAGTTCGCTTTCGCCGAGCTCGATTACTGGTTCACCGTCGGCCTCGCCCGTGGGAGACGCTTCCGTTCCACTTCCGTCGGCCGTCGACGTGCCGGTGGCCTGATCGGTTCCGGCCGTGGTGGCCGACTGTTGAAACATCGTCCGTCGGTCAGCAGTCGTCGTGCATCCGCTCAACCCGACGGCAAACAGGGCCGAGCCGAGGAGGTACTCGCGTCTTCGCATGCCACGTGCTAGCATCCCACAAACAAAGTAATCCGATTGCTACCGCGATTTGCCGTTCTCGGCACTCGAACCGGCTCCCGTAAGCCGCAGTTCGACTAGGGTAGGGGACCTGGACTGTCGGTTCCGGGCCACGTTCTTCCCCGTTTGGCGACAATCGCCGTCGGCTCCACGACGACTTGCCGAACGGGAGGTGGCGGGGTACGATTGTGTTACCCCTCGTACGGGTCCGACTCCAGCGTGTCGTACTCCCACGTCAGGTCGAAGTACCGCTCCAGTCCCGCGACGAAGGAGGCGTTCTCGGTCACGGCGGCCTGGCGCTTGTGCAGCGGGATGTCCTCCTCCTCGACGAGCAGCACCGCCTCCCCGGAGTCGTACTCCAGGCTCGGGTCCGCGACGGTGCCGCGCCACGGCAGGCGGGTCGCGCTGAAGCGGCTGGCGACGTCGGGGTACTCGGAACGCAGGTACTCGACCGTTCGCTCCTGGACGGCGGCGTTGTCCCCGGCGAGGAACTCGGGGTCGAGAAACAGCACGCGGAGCTCACAGCCGCGCTCGTAGGCGTCCGCGAACGCCGGCTCGATGGAGTCGAAGTACTCGAAGCTCTTGGTGAGCACGTGGACGCGCTCGTCGGCCCCGCCGTAGAGCGACCGGGTCTCCCGCTCGCTCGGCTCGCCGACGTCGACGACGTGGAACAGCTCCTCGGTCGGGGAGATGTCCTCGCTCGCCCGGTCGTACAGCGGGCCGAACGCCGCGAGGAACGACTCGCGGATCTCCTCGACGTCGCTCCGGTACGTCTCATAGGACTGCCGGCGGTTCTCGATCGCGCGGTCGAGGATGTCGTCGGGCGATTTCGGCTGGTACTGCTTGGGCCGTCCCGGAATAACCTTGACGTAGCCGGCGTCCGCGAGTTCGTCGAGCACGCCGTAGATCCGCGCCTTCGGGACGCCGGTGGCCTCCGAGAGGTCGGGGGCCGTCGTGCGTCCGAGTTCGATGAGCCGTTCGAGGGCGCGCTCCTCGTACTCGGTGAGTTCGAGCGTTTCGAGGAGGTCGCCGGGGTCGCGCTCGCCGTCCATGGGGTCGGCTGTGGGTGCCACGGGCTTAACGTCGGGTGGTGTGTGGGCGGGGAGAGACGAAGCGGGATATTGTCTCGGCGGTCGGTTCAGATCTCGTGACGCACGCTTCGAAAGTCCCCGCGGCTGTCGACTCGGTGCGGCCGTTGCGCTCCTCGGCCTTCGCGGGACTTGCTTCGCTCGACCCGCGTGTTCTCGTTCGCTCCTGCGTCGCTCACGCGAGCGAGCCTGCGAGCGAGGGTGAACTCACGGGATCGCAGGTCCCGGGTAGTGCCCGCCGGACGCGCGCGAGGGATGAGAGAGCGACGGCGAGCGAAGCGAGCCGAGTGAACGAATCGGCTGGGGAGGCGTGTGGCTGTGCGGGACGGTCGCGGTGCCGTGCAGTCAGGTGGGACTGAAAGGGGCCGCGGCGTTCACGGGCGCTTGCGCCCGTGAATTCGGGAGAGCGTGCTCTCCCGTACGTCGCCGAACCCCGACCCTGCAAGCACTGAAGCGCGACCGGAGGGAGCGCGAAGCGCGAAGCAGCGGTCGCGGGAGCCGACAGCCGCGGGGGATTTCGAGGTGGTCGCCGCGATACTCGAGACGAGACCGGACGCGACACACAAACCGAATTCAAACCCGACCGCGATTCCACCCGAAAAGATCACCACCGATACCCCGCACCGATAGATTCATGACACCCGGGCATGTGGTTACTCGCAAGATGAGTAACACCACGCCCCGGGCCGGCGAGAGCGACGACGACGCCGACGACGCACACCTCCAGGACGTCGAGGACGGTGCCGGCTGCACCGAGATCTGGGAGACGCTCAGCGAGCGGCGCGAGGCCGAGAACGCCGACGCCGCCGACGCCGAGTAGCCCGGCACCGGTCAGTTTCGATCCGGACTGAACAATTTACGTTCGCGCGTTACGCCTTACAACCCACCATGGAACTCGACTCCGCCGTCGTCCTCGCCGCGGGCGAGGGCCAGCGCCTCCGCCCGCTCACCCGTCACCGGCCGAAACCGATGCTTCCGGCCGCGAACCGACCGATCCTCGAGTACGTGCTCGACGCGCTCGTCAACGCCGGCATCGACGACCTCCACGTCGTCGTCGGCTACGAGCGCGACCGGGTCCAGAACCACTTCGGCTCGACCTACCGGGACCGGCCGATCACCTACCACGTCCAGCGCAAGCAGCTCGGCAGCGGCCACGCCCTCCTCCGGGTCCGCGATACCATCGACGAGGACTTCCTCGTCGTCAACGGCGACGAGGTGCTCGCGAACGAGATGATCGACGCCGTCCTCTCGGCCCACACCACCGAGGACGTGGCGACCCTGGCGGTCGTCGAGTCCGAGGAGGCGCCGATGTACGGCGCGGTCGGCCTCGACGGCGACACCGTCACCGAGCTGGTCGAGCGGCCCGACCGCGACGGTTACCGGCTGCTGAACGCCGGCGTGTACGCCTTCGGCCCCTCCGTCTTCTCCGATCTGGAGGCCACGCCGCGGACCGACGGCGAACTCGGGCTCACGGACGCCATCGCGGCCGTCATCGAGCGCGGCGGCCACGTCCGGGGGGTCCACGCGGACGGGCTCCGCTCGGAGGTGACCTACCCGTGGGACCTGCTCGAACTCGCCGGTCGGCTGCTCGAACGCGGGCTGGTCGACGAGCCCGAACGCGGGGACGGGGCGTACCTGGCCGAGAGCGCGCGCGTCCACCCCGACGCGACGCTGTTCGCCCCGGTCGTCGTCGGCCCCGACGCGGTCGTCGAACCCGGCGCGGTCGTCGGCCCCGACGTGGCGCTCGGCCGGAACGCGACCGTCGAGGCGGGCGCGACCGTCCGGCGGAGCGTCGTCGACGACGACACGCGCGTCGGCGCGAACGCGACGCTGGCGGACACGGTGACTGGCCAGGGCGCGGTCGTCGGCGCCGGCGCGACGGTGCCGGCCGGCCCGAGCGACGTCCGCGTCGGCACGCGGATCCACGAGGATCGGCGGCTCGGCTGCGTGCTCGCCGACCGGGCGCATCTGGGCGGGGGCGCGACCGTCGTCCCGGGCTCGCTCGTCGGCCCCGGCGCGCGCGTCGGGCCGGGCGCAGTCGTCGACGGTAACGTCGCGGCGGACGCGGAGGTGACCCGCTGATGTGTGGCATCATCGGCGTCGTCGGCCGGGGCGACGAGACGCTCGACGTCGTGCTCGACGGGCTCTCGACGCTGGAGTACCGCGGCTACGACTCGGCCGGTGTCGCGCTCTCGACGCCGGGACTCGACGTGCAAAAGCGCGCGGGCGAACTGGAGAACCTCCGGGACGCCATCGACGCCGGGGAGACGGCCCCCGCGGGCTCGGTCGGCATCGGCCACACCCGCTGGAGCACCCACGGCCCGCCGACGGACGCGAACGCCCACCCGCACGTCGACGAGTCGGGCGGGGTCGCCGTCGTCCACAACGGCATCATCGAGAACTACCAGGCGCTCCGTGACGAACTGGCGTCCGAGGGCGTGACGTTCGACAGCGACACCGACACCGAGGTCGTCCCCCACCTCGTCTCCCGCGCGCTCGGGGACGGCCTCGACCCCGAGGCCGCGGTCAGGAACGCGCTCGACCGCATCGAGGGGAGCTACGCCATCGCGGTCGTGCTCGCCGACGAGGAGCGCGTGTTCGCCGCGCGGAACGACTCGCCGCTCGTGCTCGGCGTGGGAGAGGACGCCACGTACCTCGGCAGCGACGTGCCGGCGTTCCTCGAACACACGCGCGACGTCGTCTACCTCGACGACGGCGAGTTCGCGGTGCTCGACCCTGACGGCTGGCGCGTGACCGACGCGGACGGGACCCCCGTCGAGAAGTCCGTGACGACCGTCGACTGGAGCGCCGAACAGACCGGCAAGAGCGGCTACGACCACTTCATGCTGAAGGAGATCAACGAGCAGCCGACCGCGCTCCGGCAGGGGCTCAGCGGCCGGCTGGACGAGCTCGCGGGCCGGGTCACCGTCGACCAGCTCGACGGGCTGTCGACGCCCGGCCGGATCCAGTTCGTCGCCTGTGGCACCTCCTACCACGCGGCGCTGTTCGGCGTCGAGGCGCTCCGCTCGGCGGGCATCCCGGCCCAGGCGTTCCTCGCCAGCGAGTACGCGACCGGGCCGGCGCCCGTGACCGACGACACGCTCGTCGTCGGCGTCACCCAGAGCGGCGAGACCGCCGACACGCTCTCGGCGCTCCGGGAGGCCGACGCGCGGGGCGCGGAGACGCTGGCGCTCACGAACGTCGTCGACTCGACGGCCGCCCGGGAGTGTGACCACGTCCTCTACATCCGCTCGGGGCCCGAGATCGGCGTCGCGGCGACGAAGACGTTCTCCTCACAGCTCGTCGCGCTCTCGCTGTTCACGGCCGAACTCGCCGAGCGCGACGGCGCGGACTCCCGGGAGCTGGTGGCGGCGCTGCGTGACCTCCCGAACCACCTCCAGCACGTCCTCGACGAGTCGAACGCCGAGGCCGTCGTGGACGAGTACCTCGGCTCGGAGTCGTACTTCTTCATCGGGCGCGGGTCGGCCTACCCCGTCGCGCTGGAGGGTGCGCTGAAGTTCAAGGAGATCACCTACGAGCACGCCGAGGGGTTCGCGGCGGGCGAGCTGAAACACGGGACGCTCGCGCTCGTGACCGACGAGACGCCCGTGTTCGCCGTGGTGACGGGCGACGACGAGCGGGCGAGAAAGACCATCGGGAACGTGAAGGAGGTCGAGGCGCGCGACGCGCCGGTCGTCGCGGTCACGGACGGGGCCTCGGACGTCGAGCGCTACGCAGACGCCGTGCTGTCGGTGCCGGAGACGCACCCGCGGACCGCGCCGGTGCTGGCGAACGCACAGCTCCAGCTCGTCGCCTACCACATGGCGAACCGCCTCGGCCGCAGCATCGACCGGCCGCGCAACCTCGCCAAGAGCGTCACGGTCGAATGACGGCCGGTCGGATGACGCGGCCGCCGCGGGCGTCGCGCGAGCCACAACGGATTTGCGTCCGGCGGACGCGGTAGCTCCCATGCAGACTGTCCTCCTGGCGGCCGGCGAAGGGACGCGAATGCGGCCGCTGACCGCGAGCCGCCCCAAGCCGATGCTCCCCGTCGCCGACCGTCCGCTCGTCGCCCACGCCGCGGCGGCCGCGGTTTCCGCCGGCGCGTCGCGGCTCGTGCTCGTCGTCGGCTACGAGTCGGCGCCGGTCCGCGAGTTCTTCGGCGACGAGTTCGCCGGGGTGCCCGTCGAGTACGCCGAGCAGACCGACCAGCGCGGCACCGCCGACGCCGTCAGGGCCGCTGCACCACGCCTCGATCCCGGGCCGTTCGCCGTCCTGAACGGCGACGCGCTGTACGACGAGGCGTCCCTCGAGACGCTGTACGAGTTCGCCCCGACGGTCGGCTCCTACCGCGTCGATTCCCCCGAGAACTACGGCGTCCTCCACACCGAATCGCGCGACGGGGAGCGCTTCGCGACCGGCGTCACCGAGAAGCCGGCGGACCCGCCCTCGAACCTCGTCAACACCGGCGCGTACGCCTTCCCGGCCGAGGCCCAGGATTGGCTCGACGTCGGGGAGAGCGAGCGGGGCGAACTGGAGCTCACGGACGTGCTCACGCGGGCCTGCGAGCGAGCCGACGTGCGGGTCGTCCCGTTCGAGCGCTGGCTGGACGTGGGCCGACCGTGGGAACTGCTCGAGGCGAACGAGTGGAAGCTCGGCGAACTCGAACGGGACGTCGCCGGCGACGTCCACGGGTCGGCCGACCTCCGCGGGCGCGTCGTCGTCGAGGAGGGCGCGGAGGTGGACGCCGGCGTCGTCATCGAGGGGCCGGCGCTGGTGCGGTCGGGCGCGAGCGTCGGGCCGAACGCGTACGTCCGCGGCTCGACGCTCGTCGGACCGGACGCGAAGGTCGGCCACGCCGTCGAGGTGAAAAACAGCGTGTTCATGCGCGGCGCGACGGCCGGACACCTCTCGTACGTCGGCGACAGCGTGCTCGGACGGGACGTGAACTTCGGCGCGGGGACGACGGTTGCGAACCTCCGGCACGACGACGAGCCGGTCCGCATGCGGGTGAAAGGGGAGTCGACCTCCACGGGTCGCCGGAAGTTCGGGGTCGTCTGCGGGGACGCGGTGAAGACCGGCATCGACACGAAGCTCAACGCCGGCGTCGTGTTGAGCGGCGGCGCGCGGACGAAGCCCGGCGAGTCGGTGCTGCGGGACCGGTAGCCGAGTCGATTCGACCGGATCGGTAGCCGGGGTGGACCCGCCACGGCACGCCCTCGGCAGGGTCATTTTTCCGTGGCGTCCCCGAACCGTCCGATCGATGCCGTTCACCCCGTTCCACCTGGGTCCGGCCCTCCTCCTCGGCGCGCTGCTGTACCGCAGGCTCGACCTCCCGACGCTCCTCCTCGCAAGCGTGGTCGTGGACGTGCGGGCGGCGCTGGTCGTCTACGGCCCGCTCGGGGATCCCGTTCACGGGATCCTGACGACGTTCGTCGGCGGCGGCGCGCTCGCGCTCGTCGTGGCGGGCGTCGTCCTCGCGCTCCCGCAGCCGATCGAGTCGACGCTCGCGCTCGGTCGCCCGGAGCGGGAGCGCCACCGCTCGGCCGTCCTGGCCGGCGCGCTCGTCGGCGTCTCCTCGCACGTCGTCCTCGACTCGCTGCTCTACGCGGACGCCGCGCCGTTCCTCCCGCTCGACTGGAACCCGTTCCTGCTCGACGGCGTGGCGTTCGTCCCGGTCTACGGCGGCTGTGTCCTCGCCGGCTGTCTCGGACTCGGGCTGTTCGTCGGTCGGTCGGCTCGCTCCCCGGGCGGCTGACCCCGCCGTCCGCGAACGGTATCGGAAGGCCCTTGCCACCCGGGCCGGCCACGCTCCGTATGGACCGATCGCTGCTCGTGGCGCTCGTCGTCGGGGCGCTCCAGGGCGTGTTCGAGTGGCTGCCCATCTCCAGCGAGGGGAACATCGCGCTCGCGCTCTCGTTCCTGGGTCGTGCGCCCGACGACGCCGTCGCCTTTGCACTCTTTTTGCATCTCGGGACGGCGCTGTCGGCGACGGCCTACTACCGCGGCGACCTCCGCGAGGTGCTCGGGCTGCTCCCGGCGTGGCGTCCCGCGGAGGCGTTCGAGGGCAAGCAGGCGACCGTGACGTTCCTCGCGGTCGGCACGCTCGTCTCGGGCGTCGTCGGCATCGCCGCCTACGCGACGCTCGACGCGGTCGTCTCGGAGCTCACCGGCGGGCTGTTCGTCGTGCTGGTGGGCGCGCTGCTCGTCCTCACCGGGGTGTTCCAGCGGCTCTCGACGCGCTTGGGCCTCGGCGGGCGCACGGAGCCGGACCTGCTGGACGCGGTCATCGTCGGCCTCGCCCAGGGCGTCGCCATCCTCCCCGGCGTCTCCCGGTCGGGAACCACGACAGGCGTGCTGTTGCTCCGTGGCCACGACGGGCCCGACGCGTTCAGGTTCTCGTTTCTCCTGTCGATTCCCGCGGCCGTGGGCGGCGGGCTGCTCGCGTACCTCGACGCCGGACTCGCGGACGTGACGCTCGCCGCGGCCGCCGTCTCGCTCGCCGCGGCCGCGCTCGTCGGCTATCTCACCATCGACGCGCTGATGCGGGTCGTCGAGCGGGTGTCGTTCTGGGTCGTCTGTGTCGCGCTCGGCGGGCTGGCGATGCTCGGCGGGCTGCTGCTCGTCTAGGGCGCCGGCTGCTGCCGGCTTCGCTCGTCTGCTGCTACTCGGTCGTTGCGCTCGGTGGTCGACCGCTGCTCGACTGCCGGTCCATCGCGGGTCCGTTACCGGTCGGTTACTCGCCGCCTAGGACCGACCTCGCCTGGGGAGCCGCACGTACGCCAGTCGCGGTTCGACCGCGAACCAGAGGCTCGAGAGCGCCGCGCCCAGACAGTTCGCCAGCAGGTCGCCCCACCCGAAGTAGCGGTTCGGCAGCGTCCCCTGGAGCAGTTCGACGAGCGCGCCGAACGCGAGCGCGCCCCCGAGGACGACGGCGACGCGCCGGGACGCGTCGTCGGCACCGACCGTCGCGTACGCGAGCGAGAGCCCCAGCCCGGCGTAGGCGGCAAAGTGGAGCCGCTTGTCCCAGAACGGCGTCGGCTCCGGGGGCGCGGGCGGCACGGCCCCGAGCGAGAAGTGGCCGATGACGCCGAGGACCGCGAGGACGCCGAGCCAGCGGAGCGCTCGCGGGACGAGCGGGAACGGGAGCCGTCGCATCGGCTATGCCGTCCCCGCGGTCGACACGACCGTGCCGTTTCGCACCGCCGACTCGGGCACCTCGACCGTCCCGCCGGCGACGCGGTACTCGCCGGGGTGGGAGACGCGGACGCTGTACGTGCCGTTCGCGCCGGTCGTCGTCTGCCGGACGTAGGTGAACGACGCACCCTCGACCGCGACGTCGGTCCGGAGGGTCACGGTCGCGTTCGACTCCGCGCTCCCCTCGACGACCGCGCCGGGGACGAGTTCGAACACCTTGTACTCGCCGTCGGCCTCGCTGTGGACGAGCCGGTAGTGGACGAGCGCGGGCGTGCTTGCGGTTCGGTTGCCGTCGTGGTCGTGGAGCCGCGCGCCGAGCGAGGATTCGTTCCCGACCACCCCGGGCGTGGTGACGACGTAGCCGGCCCGCCCGTCCAGGCTGTTGTACCACGCCCGCGGCTCCCGTGAGCGCACGAACTCCTCGTAGTTGTTCCGGGCGTAGGCGTACGACTCGGACTCGCCGCTCACGAAGTAGTTGTACATCCGGTTTTGCGGCCAGAAGCTGAACACGTAGCTCTCCGGGTACTCGAGCCCCCGTTCGGCGCCGTCCTCGGCGATCCAGCTCGCCGTCTCGTACTCGCCCTCGGCGACGGTGAGCTGGCTCGTCTTCACGGGCACCTGCACGATGCTCAGGCTCGTGACGAGCAGGAACAGGACGACGAGCGGGCCGAGCGTCTCCCGGCTCGGAACCCGGAGGTCGAGGGAGGTCCGGTCCCCGAACGGGACGGGACGGCGGGCGACGTCGACGCGCTCGGCCAGGTGGACGAACCCGAGGCCGGCGAAGACGACGATGACGGGCGCGAGCTCGCCGACGAAGCGGACCTGTATCGCCGACATGACGAGGAAGTACCAGGCGTAGACGGTCGGCACGAGCCAGCGCCCGTCATCGAGAGCGCGGCGGACGCCCCAGGCCATGTACGGCAGCGCGAGCAGGAGGATGAACCCGAACAGGAGCAGCCACCCCACCGACTCGCCGAACAGGCTCTGGACCTCCGCGATGTCCCGGCGGGCGAGCAGTCGGTCGGTGACGCCCGTGGTGAGCCGGCTCCAGTAGTCGGGCCGAACCGCGGCGAGCGCGGCCGTGCCGGCGACGAGGCCGACGGCCTCGACGCCGGCGAGCGCCGCGGTCGGGACGTCGAACCGGTGGGCGAGTTCGCCGGCGGCGAGCACGCCGACGCCGCCGATGACGACGAGCGTCGGCGCGGAGGCGACCAGCGTCGTGTGCCAGCCGAACCCGGCGTGGCCCGCCCACGCGATTCCCGCGCCGACGGCCGCCCCGAGCAGGACCGGGCCCCCGATCCGGAGCGGGGACTCGCCCGCCCGAACCGCGCGGAGCGCTTCGGCCGACAGAACGAGGCCGAGCGGAGCGAGCAGGAGCGGGCTGTTGTCCCACGCCAGCGTCTGGGCACCCACGCCGACGCCGACGGCGAGCGCCCCGGAGACCGTTCGGGCGGTGATCGGCGGCAGCGGTCCGACGGCGGCCGGCCCGCCGTTCGTGTCCCGTCGCCCGGCGGCGTCCGATCCGCGGGTCGCGTCGGGTCGCCGTGCCGCGTCCGCGACGACGACGATGCCGAGGACGGTCAGGGCGAGCCACGGGTAGTCGAACGGGTGGTGGTCGGCGAACCCGAGGCTCGTCCGGTAGGCGTGGGCCGGCAGCACCGCGAGCAGCAGGACGGCCGCGAGCCCGATCCGGCGGTCGTCCGTGATCGTCTTCGTGAACCAGTAGACGATCCCGGCGGTGACGACCGCGGAGACGACGGGGTACCACGCCATGACGTGGCCCGCGGCCTCGGCGGTGCCCCCGAGCGCGACCGTGGCGAGCCAGAGGGTCGCGACGAGGAGCGGTTCCCCCTTGGCGATGCCGCTCGGGACCGACGAGAGCGTCGTGCCCGGGTCCGAGAGCATCGTCTCGACCCAGTACCGGTAGAAGTACGGGTCGTTCGCCGAGAGGACGACGTCGCCGCCGCGGAAGACGGTCGGGAGCGGGACGAGCCGGAAGGCGACGACGAACAGCAGCGCGCCGACGAGGAGGGCGAGTTCGAGGCGGTCGATCGCCGGGAGCGACACGTCCACGCTCGGCGCGACGTCCCGGGACGCGCTCCCGGCAGTCGCGTCCGCGTCGGCAGCGCCGTCGAGGGCCGCCCTGACGGCCGCCCGGTCGGCGACGCGGTACTCCTCGCCCGCGTGTTCGACGACGCCGTGGGAGACGAGTTCGCCGAACGCGCCCGAGTCGACGTCGACCTCGGCGAACGACCACGGCTCGTCGGGTTCGAGGACGGCCTCGACGGCCGGTTCGAGGTCCGGCCGGTCCTCGAGGAGGTCGCGGATCTCGGGGGCGGTGACCATTACCGTGGGTGTGTGACAGTCGCCTATTCAACCCGTCGTCTCGGGTCGGGTCGGCGGTCGTGGGTCGGCGGCCGTCCCATCAGTCCGCGATCGAATCGAGTTTCCCGAGCAGTTTCGCGTACAGGTCGGGCGCACAGTACCACCCCTCCTCGATCATCCCGTCGATGGTGGCGCGTGCCTCCTCGGGGGCGAGTACGCCTCGTTTCGTGACCGAGAGAACGAGAAACGCGGTCCCGCGCGTCGGGACTCCCTCCGTCGTCGCCACGTCGCGGCCGTATGCCTCGTCCACGACTGCCGTGCCGTCACGGTCGGCTGCACACGAGAGGACCGCCGCGTCCGCATCGCTCAGATTGGGGTTGTCTCGAAGCCGGGAACCGAGCGACGTCTCGGGCGTCGAGACGACCTCCAGTACCCCGTTCTCGACGCAGCGTTCGACGCGTCGAGCGTCGGGATGGCCCCGATCGATGCCGGTCGTGACGACCTCCGAATACACTGGCTCCGGAGTCACGCAGTGCTCGTCCAGATGTTCGATCGTGTCGAGGCGTTCGACGCTCGCCAGATGGATGAGCGGGGTCGCATCGAACACCCACATTCAGAGGTCCTCGAGGTCGGCCGCCAGGTGCTCGTCACCGACCCACGTGACGTCGCGTTCGCGCGCCAGCCGTGCGAAGTCCCAGACGGACATGCCGGCCCGTTCTGCCGCCCTCGAGAACGTCACGTCGCCGGCGGCCAGTTGCTCCAGCGCCCGCTCCCGGCGCCACTCCTCGAGCCCTTCCGCGAGCAGCTTTCTGACCCCGGTGCTCCGGTCCAGCTTCTCGTCGTCGAGGTACGCCTCGAGCTCCGCCTCGAGGTCGTCGGGGACCCGTGCCGAGATCGTTCCCATGGCGTTTACTATGTTTTCATCGTATACAAGGCCACCGATGCCGTGACCCCGGCAGACACGGCCGTTCCGCGAGTCAGTCGTGTCGCTCGTCCGGTCCGGCCGGGTCGCCGCTCCCGACCGGCTCCGGATCGTCGGCCGCTCCGGACTCGCCATCGGCCGCCCCGTGATCGCGCTCCGCCGCTCCCCTCCCGCTTTCGCTCGCTTCCGAATCGCCCTCCTCCGCCGGCGGTTCCGGCGGTTCGAGGAGGCGCACGACGAGCCCGCCGTACCTCGTGTCGGCCGCGCGCTCGCCGAGTTCGACCAGCCGGTCGAGCCAGCGCCTCAGCGTCGACTCGCGCCAGTACGGGAGCGTGCGCTCGACGGCCCAGTCGAGCACCCGAATCGCGGGGCCGACCGTCCACGTCTCCCGCAGGTCGATGACGACGACCTCCGGCTCGGGCTCCTTCGTGAGCCACCGGTAGAGGAACGCGTTCCGGACGGTCGCCGAGAGCCGGTCGGCAGCGCGCCTCGTTCGGGACCCCTCCCGGAAGGGGCCACGCAGCGTCGCGGCGACCCGCGACCCGCCGAGGAGCCGTGCGAGCGTGCCGTCGGATGGGTCCTGGTTCCGTGTCGTGTCGGTCATTGGCGTGAGCTCGGGGTGTGGGTGATCACGTCGAGACGACGGTCGCCGAGACGGTGACGCTGCCCAGATCGAGGACGACGGTGCTCCCCTGCTGGACGCTGCGGCCCTTGAACGTGAGCCCGGTCGACGTCTCCCGGACCGCGAGCTCGGCCGTGAGGGTGAGGTCCTGGTTCACGGGGTGCTCGCGCTCGTAGATGTTCCCGTCGTCGCTGGTGAGGACGACCGTGGCGTTGTCGCGCTCGACGTCCGTGACGCGCGCGAGGGTGTCGCCGTTCGCCGTCTCGGTCATCCCGGCGCGGACGCTGTCCGCGAGTTGGGGCGGGAGATCACGGAGCTGCAGGGTGACGGTTCGGGTCGCGGGGTCGCCGCGCGGCTCGGTCGCGCCGACCCGCTGGATGGTCCCCGAGAGCGAGTAGTCCGCCGTGCGGAAGGGGACCGAGTTGCCCTCCCTCAGGTCCCTGCCGGCGAACCTGGCCCCGTCGCCCGTCTCGTGTGCGTCGAGCGTCAGTCCGAGGAGGACGCGCTTCCGGTCGGGGTTGCCGGTGCCGTAGACGTGGACCGACCGGACGGTGCCGACGGTCCGCTGCCGGAGCGTGTACTCGTCGCCCGTCCGGATGCCGGAGGCGGTCTCGGAATCGACGGTCGCCGCGAGCAGGACCTCGCGCTCCGCGGTGGGGATGGTCGGACCGCTGCCCAGCGCCGTGATGGTGCCGCTCACCTGGTAGGTGGGGGTGACGACGTCGAGGCTGCGGCCGAGGCGGGGCGGCGCGTCGGCGTAGGTGATGGTCTCGCCGTTGTCGGTGGTCGCGGTCTCCCCGACGAGTTCGACCCGCAGGAGCACGGCCGTGTCACCGTTCCCGCGCGGCTGGAGCGAGACGTCGGTGATCGTGAGGTTGGTGTTGGCCGCAGGCTCGTAGCTGTCGCCCTCGTTGAGCTGTGCGACGATGAAGTCGGGCTGGGTCCCGAGGTCGAGGGTCGCGTGGGTGCTCGAACGGTCGGGCGGTTCCGGTTCCGGATCGGGCTGGAGGACGAACGTCGCGCCGGCCACGACGACGGCGAGCACGAGCAGGACGGCGAGCGCGTCGACGACGTTGACGACGCCGAAGAGGTCGCCCTCGTCGTCGATCAGATCCATGGCGGGTCACCGGAGACGATCATTTTCGGGTACGACTCCCGTGGGTGACTAATTCGTTGCGACTTCCGCGCACGCCCGTCGACACCCCCACCGCCGCGCCGACCCGTGGTTGGCTGTCCATACTGAAGTGGATCCGACCCGAACGGTGCGTACCGACTTCCATGGACAGGCGACGGTTCCTACAGGCGCTCGGCGCGACCGGGGTGGCGACGGCGACCGCCGGCTGTGGCGGGCTGTTGCCGGACGAGGACCGGACCACCACGGAGCCGCCGGCCGACCGCTCACCCGCCAGCTCGCCGACCGCCGACGCGACCGAGACGCCCGCGGCCGCCGGGGAGTACGCCGACCGCTTCGAGACGGTGGTCGACCTCTCGGCCGTCGGGGCCGACACGGACGCGGAGCGGTCGGTCGTCCCGCTGCTCGAGGAGCACCTGGCCGACGACACGCTGGTGTACCTTCCGAAGGGGCGCTACCTGGTGGACGACACCGTCCGGCACCTCTCGTTCGACAACGTCGGCCTCGTCGGCGACGGCGCGGTCATCGTCCCCCCGGAGGGGTTCGACGACCCGTTCTTCGACTTCGGCCGCGCCGGGCAGGCCTCGAACCTGCTGATCGACGGGCTCGCGTTTGACTTCCGCGCGGCCGACGCCGGCTCCCGGCCGGTGAGCGCGCTGGTTGACGACGGACTGCTCATCCGCGACTTGACCGTGGCCGGCACCCAGAGTCTCGGCAGCGGAATGTTGCGGACCGACGTAACCAGCCCGGAGGGGAAAGGGCTCGTCGAACGGCTTCGGCTCCCCGACGGGGCCGTGCGGGACACCTCCTCGAACGGCTGTCTCGTCGGCGACGACCACCGCGGCGAACTCCGCTTTGCGGACTGCCTGATCGTCGGCTTTCCCGACAACGGCCTCTACGCGGACCCCCTCCGCGGTCGGGTTGAGGTCGTCGGCGGCTACTACGCGAACTCCGACATCTCGAACGTCCGGGTCGGCAACGACAGCGTCGTCCGCGGCGTCCACGTCCGGAACGACGCCGCGCCGGACGGGTACGAGAACATGCGCGGCATCCGACTCACGCACGGGGACGGCGTGCGGGTCGAGGACTGCACGATCGAACTCCGGACGGTGTCCGGGAGCGGGGGCGCGATCACGCTCGGGGACCGGCTGGTCTCGGGGACGGTCCGGGACACCGACATCCGGGTCGACGCCGACGGGATCAACGGGATCAGGGCCAAGCCGCCCCTGGGCGACACCCCGACGGGCGGGACGATCACGTTCGACTCGGTCACGATCCGCGGGTCGGCCGCGACGAGGAGCGCGATGGAGATCAGCGGCCGGAGCGACTGCGTGATCGACGACTGCTCCATCGTTCAGTCGGGCAGGGACCGCAACGGCGTCCGGTTCGTCTCGGACTCCGGGGGGACGATCCGGAACACGCGGTTCGACGTGACCGGCACGCCGATCGTGACCGGCACGCAGTCCTCGGTCCGGGTCGTCGACTCGTTCCCCGCGGGGCTGAACACCGACGACTCCGACCCGCCCGCCGACGGGAACCGGCGGTAAGGACCGGCTACCGGCCCCACGCCGGTTCGGCACCCGGAAACTGAAACGACGATCGAAGTCATAGTTTCCGTTAAGTATCGGAGGGGTCCGGGTACGGACGGGGATGGCACACCTCCCTCGATCCGGCTTCGTTCCCCCCTTCCCCACCTGAAGTCGGACCTGCTACTCCCCCTTTCTCGACCGGTCGAGCGGGCCGTCGCGGGTCGCCTCCAACAGCGGCGTCTGATCCAGTAGCTGGTGCGGGTCGTGCTCGGGGTGCTCCATGGCCTCGGAACGAACTCGATAAGTGTAGCTCTACCGTTATGTATCTCTTCCGGGACCACGTCGGGCTCGGGCAGCGAGTGCCGGTCCGGGCCGTCCTCCGTTCAGTGTTGGTGCTGGCGCGGGAGGCGGAACTCCCGGTGTGCCGGTTCCCGCGACGCGACACGTGTCGAGTAGCGGACACTCGGACACGAGGGACGGCCGCCCGAGGGCGTGCCGCGATCGGTCGGTGGCCGACCGACGAGTCGCGGACGGGGCGGAGCCGAGAGGGACGGTCCCTACGCCCTCCGCCGAACGACGAACGCGACGGAGAGGAGCGCGAGGAGCGTGACGGCACCCCCGAACCCGGGACCCTCGGTGTTCGTCGACCGTTGGTCCGCGTCGGTAGTGCCGACGCTCGACGGCTGCGTTCCCGTCGGCGTCGGTGACTCGGTCAGGATTGTACCGCCGTCGGGTGTCGACGCGCCACCGGGGTCGTCGGCGGAGCCGTTCCCCGCGCCGACCGCGAACACCGAGAAGCCCGGGGTGGTCGCCTCGTAGACGACCCGCCCGTCCGTCGTTTCGACGGCCGCAGTCTCCAGCGCCTCCCACTCCCCGTCGTCCTCGTCGAACCGGTGGAGGACGACGTTCTCGCGGTCGAGTTCGTCCCCTTCGAGCCGGTCGGCCTCGACCGCGAAGCGGACCGTCGCCGAGTCGAGACGCTGGCTATCGTCCCCGTCCTCGCCCGTGGCGGTCAGCTCGAAGTAAGCGAGTGCCTCGGACGCGGAAGCACCGCCTTCCGGCCTGAAGCCGCTCGTCCCCGCCGGCCGCTCGGACAGCGAGTCGGCGGTAAACGTGACGTCGCTCCCGCCCCGGTCGAGCGAGAGGTCGACCCGCGTGATCGCGGTGCCGCTCGCGTCGTCTCGAACGAGGTCGCCGAGTTCGACTCGGACCGTCCCCGTGGCACCGTCCGAGACGGTCGCGGTGGCGTGGCCGTCGGTGTCCATCTCGGCGGCCACCGTCGCCACGTCGTCCGGCTCGCCGGAGGAAGCCGACCCGTCGTCGTCGCCGGCGGAACCACCGTCGTCGTCGGAGCCGCCGCCACCGGTCGCTCGGGTGGCGTCGATCGAGTTCGAGACCGTCTCGTCCGCGGTTCGGACCCCGAGCACGTACGTCCCCGGCTCGCCGATTGCGTCCTCGAACGTGACGACCGTCGCGTTCCCGGCGTCCGGCGAGACGGTCGCCGAGTCGACGACGGTGCCGTTGCGGCGGTACTCCACGGTCGCGTTTCCGCCGTCGGCGCCGAGGTTCGTCACCGTGGCGGTCACGGTGAAGCGGTCGTCCTCCTCGACCGTGCCGGGCGAACCGAGCGCGTCGACGGCGACGTACGTCGACACCCGTCCGAGCGCGAGGTCCGCCGTGACGGTCCGGTTGGAGTCGACGGTGGCGTTCGTCGCGCCCGCCGTCCGGAACGGGGCGTCCGGCTGGGCGGTCACCGCGTAGTCGCTGCCCGTCCCCGGAACCGTGACCGCGTACGCGCCGTCGACGTCGGTCTCGGCGCGGTACGTTCCGTTTCCGTCCCCGACGGTGACGGTCGCGTTCGCGACGGGTTCGCCGGTGACGTCGTCGGTGACGGTTCCGGCGACCGTGGCGTCGCCGACGAGTTCGGCGTCGACGCCGACGGAGTCGCCCCCGCCGACGGTGCCGACCGCCTCGCTCGCGGACAGGTAACCGTCGGCCGCGACCGCCAGTTCGTAGTCGGCCCCCGTACCGGGGACGGCGCGCGAGAAGGTCCCGTTCGCGTCGGTCGCGTGTTCGAACGTGACGGACGCGCCGTCCGCGGTCCGCGTGAGTCGCAGGTCGGCGTCCTCGATGCCGTGGGTGCCGACGGCCCGCGCGTCGAGGACGGTCGCGTCGAGCGTGGCGTCGCCGGCGAGCGCGGCGTCGATTCCGGTGACGGCCGCGCCCTCGAACACGGTCACGGGCGTGTGGGCCGTCGCGTTCGGCTCGTATCCGTTCGCGTCGGCGACGATGGCGTACGCGTCGCCGGTCCCGGGGACGCCGTCGATGGTGTACGTGCCGTCGACGGCGGTCCGTGCGGTGTACGTTCCGCCGGGGTTCGCGGCCGTCACAGTGGCGTTCCCGAGCGGGGTGTCGAAGAGCGCTCCGTCGACGGTCCCGCTGATCGAAGCGTTGCCCGTCAGCGTTCGCGTCCCGAGGTCCGTCGCGTCACCGTCGTGGACCGCGACGTCCGCCGTCGTCTCGCCGTGATAGCCGTCGGCGTCGACGGTCACCTCGTAATCGCCCGCTGGCACGTCCGCGAGCGCGAACGACCCGTCCGCGCCGGTCGTCGCGTCGTACGGCCCGTACGTGCCGTTCCCGACGGTGACGGTCGCGTCCGCGATCGGCTCGCCGGTCACGTCGTCGGTGACGGTGCCCTCGACCGAACCGATACCCACGACCTGGACGGTCGTGGCGTCGTCGTCGTAGGCGGACGCGACGGTCAGCGCGTGCGTGCCCGAGGATACGTCCTCCGGAGTCCATTCGAGGGTGACAGTCCGGTTCTCCCCCGGAGCGAGCGCCAGTTCGGCCGATCGGTTCACCGTCTCGCCGCCGGCGGCCAGCCTCACCCGTCCGTCCGAGGTCGCGTCACCGACGTTCTCGACGGTCACGGTCACCGCGAGCGGACGGCCCTCGACGACCTCGCCGTCGGCCTCGACGTGCTCGATGGCGAGCGGGCCGACGGGTGCGAGCCCCTGGGACCGGAGTTGCGGGTAGCCGGTGGAGAGCTGCCAGGTGGTCTCGAAGTCGAACCCGGACATGGTCTGAAGCGGTGCGACGCCGGTCAGTTGGTCGGTGGTGAGTCCGATTGCGTCGTCGGCGGAGGTTGACTGGTTCGTCGCGTCCACGTCCCAGTAGGCGTCGGTGACCGTCGAATACGAACCCGCGCTCCCGAGGAGACCGCCAACCTGGGAGTCGCCGGAAACGTCGCCGATCGCGTAGGAGTTCTCGACTGTTCCTGCATTCGCGAGGGAGCCAACGAGTCCGCCCACCTCTTCGGCCCCGCTGACGGTGCTTGCGGCGTGGGAATCAGTTACCGTTGCCGATGAATCCGCGTTGCCACCGAGCCCGCCCACGTCCTCGGTTCCACTGACGGTCCCCGAAACAGCCGATGCGTCCACCGTCCCCGAGTGATAGCCGACGATGCCACCCACGTTTTCGGTGCCGCTGACGTTCGCAGACACCGACAGGTTGGTCACCGAACCGAAGAGGTCGCCGGCGAGTCCGCCGACCGACTCGTCGCCGGTAACGGTCGCGTCACGTATCGTGGCGTTCGAGACGTGACCGTTCATGAAGCCGAACAACCCGACGTTGCTCCCTGCAGGCCGGTCGATGGTCATCTCCGTGATCGTGTGCCCGTCACCGTCGAGGGTCCCCGTGAAACTGGCGGCGAGGCTGTCGCCGACCGGGTCGAACCCCTTCCCGTCGTTCCATTCGGCAGTCCCGCTCGCGTCGACGTCCTCGACGAGTTGATAGTCGGCCGACCGGTCCCGATTCATCGCCTGCAACTCGTAGGCGTTCGAGATCTCGTACGGGTTCGCCTCGGTCCCCTCGCCGTCGAGTTCGGGCCACAGTTCGAGGGAGACCGTCTCGTCGCCATCGACGGTGAATGTCGCGGAGTCGTTGATCTGCGGGTTCTCGATCGCGTCGGCGGTCACGTTAGCGGAGACGGTCACCTCGCTCCCGTCGAACACCTCGACGGTGTACGAGCCCGTGGCGTCGGTCTGGACCGTTTTCGCCCTTCCGGAGGCGTACTCGACCACCACCGTCTCGTCGTCGAGCGCATCGCCCGACACGCCGTCGGTGACCGTCCCGGAGAGCGTGTTGAGCGTCTTCACCTCGACGGTCGCGCTGGCCGCGCCGCCGGCCGGTGACGTGACGAGGACCTCGTACTCGCCGGGCGCGGTGTCTGCGGGCACGAGGCCCTCGATGCTGACCGTCTCGTTCGCGCCCGCGGCGAGCGTCACCGACTTCGTGGCGATCGGGGTGCCGTCGAACGAGAGGGTCACGTCCTTCGCCCCGTCGGCGGCACCGACGTTCTCGACGGTCGCGTTCGCGGCGAGCGTCCGGTTCGCGGCGACGGTGGCCGGTGGCTCGACGGTCGTCACCGCGAAGACGGGTTCCGCCCGGGCGTCGTTCCAGCGGAGGTGGGGATAGCCGGTCGTCGGCCCCCAGGCTGTTTCGAAGTCCAGGGCCATGTTCTCGGTGGCGTTCGCGCCGGTCATGTTCGCGGTCGTGAGCCCGGTCGCGTTGCCGGCGGAGGCGATCCGGCCCGTCGCGTTCACGTCCCAGTAGACGTCGGTAGTCGAGCCGTAGGACGAAATATATCCGATGGCCCCGCCGACCGATGCGTTGCCGGTCACGGTCCCGGTCGCGTACGATCGGGAGGTCTCGTACGCGTAACCGATCAGGCCGCCGACTTCTTCGTCGCCGGTTACGTTCCCGCTGGCCCGCGTGTTCGTGATTTCTCCCGCGGCTGCCGCCCCGACGAGCCCGCCAACGCTGTCGGCGTCCGGTGCCGTCACGTCGCCGGTGGCGCTCACGTTCGACAGGACCGGTTCGATGTTCCCACCGAATCCGCCGACGTATCCGGTGGCCCCGTCACCGATTACGTCGCCGCTCGCCCACGAGTTGGTGACGGACGGGTATCCCTGAGACTGCCCGATCAGTCCGCCGATATCACTACTGGTTCCCGTCACGGTTCCGCTCGCCCACGAGCGATCGATCGCCCCGTGGGTACTCTGCTCGCCGACGAGTCCACCAACCGCTCTCGAACCGTTCACGTTCGCCGTGGCGGAGACGTTCGTGACGGGGGCCTCCAAATCGCCAACTAATCCGCCGACTGGAGTGGTTCCACGAACCGATCCGCTCACCGTCGCGTTCGTGATCGCTCCCTCGTTAATCCCAACCAGGCCACCGACGCGGTTGTCTCCGACGACCGACGCATTCGCGAGCGCGACGTCGTGGATGGTCCCGTTCGTCGTACCGAACAGTCCGACGTTGTTCTCTCCGGGGCGATCGATCGCCAGTTTCTCGACGGCGTGATCGTCGCCATCGAAGGTCCCCGAGAAAATCACGTCGTTATCGCCGGCGATCGGGTCGAAGCCCGCGCCGTCGTTCCACGCAGCAGTTCCGCTCGCGTCTACGTCGGAGACGAGCGTGTAGTTCGCCGAGAGGTCCTGGCTCATCGCCTGAAGTTCGTAGGCGTTCCCGATCTCGTACGGCGACTGTTCGGTTCCATCGCCGTCGAGTTCCGCCCACAGCGTCAGGTTCGCGGTCGTGTTCCCGACGATGGTCGTCCCGTTCGTCGCCGTGATCTCGACGTCACCCTCGGCTCCCACGACGGTCGCCGTCGCGCCGGCCTCGACGGTCGCGTTGTCGTGAGCCTGGCCCTCGTAGTAGCCGCTGGCGTTCGTAGTAGCGACGACAACACCGTCGACGAGTACGTCGACGCCCGAGAGTTTCTCGCCGCTCACGCCGTCAGTGAGCGTGCCCGAGAGCGTCCGGTACCCGTTGACCGCGACCGCCGCGGTCGCGTTATCGTCGGGCGTGGTCGCGTTCAGGTCGACCGTGCCGGTGTCGGCGTCAGCGGGAATCGTGTACTCCACGGTAATCGTCCTACGCTCGCCCGCGGCGAGCGTCACCGATTCGTCGGTTAGCTCGGTGCCGTCGAACGAGAGCGTGACGTTCCCGGTCCCCTCGACGTTACCGACGTTCGCGACGGTCGCCTCGAACGAGTACGTCTCGTCGGCGTTCACGTCGGCCGGGCCGTCGACGCTCTCGACCTGGAAACCCGACCCGAGCGCGGTGATCGACGCCGAATCGGACAGGCCGCCCCCGGAAGCGATCACGGTGTCAGTCCCGTAGGTGTCAGCGGTGACGGTCCCGTCGTCGACCGAGACGTTGCCCTCGGTGGTGTAGTTCGAGGTGGCCGTCGCGGTCGCCTGTGTGCCGTCGGCTAACGTGACGTCGACCGTCGCCTCGGTTGTGTTCCCCACGTCGATTTCGTCGTCGGCGAGTGCGAGGTCGTATGACTCGACCTGCCAGCCGAGCACCGGATACGTGTCCTCGTCCTCGACTGCGAGCCAGGTCGTCTCGTGGTCGAGGCCGTCCATGTGCTTAGTGGCGTTCGCGCCGGTCATCTGAGCGGGCGTGAGACCAGTTGCTCCCGTAGCGGCACCGGAAGTGGTAGCGTTCGCCGCCGTGCTCGCGTTCCAGTAGACGTTCGTCATTTCACTGACTAATTCACCGGCGATACCGCCGACGTCGCTGCCGTTAACGGACCCTGTGGCGTAGGAGTTGGAAATGCTGGCTGCTTCGCTCCCGACGAAACCTCCGGCCCAGTTGTTACTCTCTACCGTTCCGGTGGCGTAGGAGTTCGAAATCTCCACGGCATCGGTGCCAATAAGCCCACCAGCATAGCTCTCACCGCTCACGTTCCCCGTCGTGTATGACTCGTTGATGGAAACCATTCCGTCGCTATCACCGATCAATCCACCAGCGTAATTTCCGCCGTCAGTGCGCACATCGCCGGTTGCAGCCGAGCGGCTAACGTTTCCATCTTCGAGCTCACCAACGAGCCCGCCAGCTCTGTTGACCTGTTTACCGTCCGGCGGCCGTACGGTTCCAGTCGCCGAGACGTTGGTGAGTTCCGCTCGATCTAGGGACCCGGCAAATCCGCCGGCGCTAGCTCCAATGCCAACAACATCACCGGTTGCCCGAGAGTCCTTGATCGTCGCTGGACCCCTCCAGATTCCGACGACCCCACCACTGCTATACGTAATCTCGTCGGTGGTCACGTCGACGGTTGAACTGACGTTGTTGAGTTCGAGAGACATCGGGTTATTCGAGTCAAACCAACCGCCGACGAGGCCGCCTTGTAAATGACCTGTACTAACAGAACCTGACGCATCAATCGAAGACGCGTCGAGGCCAGCAGTTACTCCGACTAGTCCGCCAGTCGCGGTGATATCTCCAACGTCATCGAGCGACGCCCCAGTCACGTCGAGGTCGACGAGCGAGACGTTCGAGACCGTCGGATCGCTTGCCGCACCGAACAGTCCGACGGCCAGTTCGTTAGAGCGGTTGATCGAGAGGCCCGTTATCGACCGGTCTTGCCCGTCGAGGGACCCCGCGAACATGGTCGCTGGGTCCGGATCAGTAAGGTCGTCCGTCGTCCCGACCGGATCGAACCCCTTCCCGCCGTTCCAGTCGGCCGCCCCGCTCGCGTTCACGTCGTCGACGAGTACGTAGTGCCCCGAGAGGTCCTGACTCATCGCCTGCAACTCGCGGGCGTTCCCGATCTGATACGGATCGTCCTCCGTCCCCGATCCGGGCAGTTCGGGATACAGTTCGAGGTCGAGCGTCGTCGGGCCGTCGACGGTCGTCGCGTTCGACCCGTTGATCTCGACGGACTCCTCGACCCCGGCGACGGTCGCGGTCGCCGAGACCGTGACCGCCGAGGCGTTCAGCACCGTCACCGAGTACGTGCCGCTGGCGTCGGTCTGGACGGTCCGGGTGCGCTCGCCGTCGTCCACCGTCACGGTCACGCCCGGGAGCGCGTCGCCGGTCGCGCCGTCGGTCAGCGTCCCCGACAGCGTCTCGTTGCCGTCGACCGAGACCGTCCGCTCCGCGCTGTCGTTCGCCGTCGAGACGGTGGCGACGAGCGATCCGGTGTCCGCGCCGGACGGCACGTCGTACGAGAGCGTGACCGTCTCGTTCGCGCCCGCCGCAAGCGAAACCGTCTCGTCGTCCACGTTCGTCCCGTTCACGGCGAGGCTGACGGGCGTTCCCCCGGCGTCGTCGCCGACGTTCTCGACCGTCGCTTCGACCGTCAGGGTCCCGCCGGCGTCGACCGGCCCGTTCGTCGAGACGGTCGTCACCGAGAGGGTCGCGCCGTTGCCGGCCGCGGCCGCGACCCCGGCCAAGGGTGCCGTCCCGGCGACCGTGACGCTCCCGAGCAGGACGACCACCACGACGGCGAGCGAGAGGACCCGCCTCATCGGTCGGCCGCGTCCGGGGCGGTTGCGGGCGACTGTGCGCGTTCGTGCTGGTGAGCGGACCCGGTCGCGGGGGCGAGCGGCCCGCGTCGCCGGACGGGAGGACGCCGGGACGGTGCGGCGATCATTACGCGACTCCTCCGAAAACGACCGGTTATAACCATCGATGGGCTGATAGGTTTTCGGTGAACGGGCGGTTCACCGACGAACAGCCGGTTTACAAGTGAACCATTATAACGATCGGACGGCGAGGTGGCCCATGGAACCGCCGGACGACGACCGGCCGCGCTCGATCCTCCGACGGAAACGGCTGCTCGCCGCCTGCCGCGACGACGCGCTCTCCCGGAAACAGCTCACCGAGCGGACGGACCTCTCCCGGACGACCGTGTACCGCGCGACCGTGGCCCTCGAGGAGGGTGGCCTGCTGGAGAACACCGGCGAGGGCTATCGGACGACGAGCCTCGGTGCGGCGTTGCTGGCGGCCGGCCGGACGTACGAGACGGCCGTCGAGAGCATCGGCCGACTCGAGCCGTTGCTGGAGCTCGTCGACCACCCGGCGCTCGTCGAGCACGCGCACCTGTTCACGGGCGCGGAGGTCGTCGTCGCGGATGCGTCCAACCCCTACCGCGTCGTCGACCACGTGATCGACCGGTTCGGTGAGACGAGCGGGTCCCGCGGCACGATCGTCAGCACGACCGCGGTCGAGGCGCTGCAACGCGCGACCCCCGCCCTCGAGGACAGAGGCCACATCGAGCGGGTGTTCGCCGCGAGCGCCCTGGAGTCCCACGAGACGGTCGGCGGCGAGGCGTTCCGGGCGGTGACGGCGAACGAGAACCTCTCGATCCTCGCCGCCCCCGACGCCGACGTCCCGTTCTCGTTCGCGATCGACGACGCGGACGTCAGCGTCGTGGGCCACGACCCCGCGACGGGGCTGCCGACCGTCCACGTCGAATCGGACCGGCCCGCCGCGAGAGCGTGGCTCGAAGCCCTCTACGAGCGATGTCGGGCGGCCGCCGAGCCGATCTGACGCCTACGCGAGTCCGACGCCCTCGGCCAACAGTTCGTGGGACCGGAGCGCGTCCTCGTGGGTCCCGTGGATGTGCTGGATCATCACCTCGTCGACGCCGACCCGATCCGTGAACTGCTCCAGCAGGTCGGGGAGCGTCTCCGGGCTCCCGGAGACCGCCCGCGGCCACTCGTCGCCGTCGAGCGTCGCGGGCGTCGGGTCCGGGACCCCGCCGAGTTCGTCGACGGCCTCCTCGACGGACGGTCTCGTGCCGACGACGCCCCGTTGCATCCGCCTGTACGACGCTTCGGCCACGGCCCGGAGCCGCGCGGCCCCCTCGTCGGTCTCCGCACAGACCGCGTTCACGGCGAGCATCCCCTGCGGCTCGTCGACGCCGCCCGCCGGCGACGACCGGAACTCCTCGCGGTACGTCTCGAACGACCGGGTCGCCAGCCCCGGCCGGATGAACGCGGCAAAACAGTACGGCAACCCGAGCTCGCCGGCGATCCGCGCGCTCGACGGGCTCGACCCGAGCACCCACGGCATCGGCGCGTCCTCGCCCGAACGTGGGATCTGCAGGTCGCCGTAGGGGTGATCCGCCGGGTAGTCGTCGGCGAGGTGGTTCACGACGGCTTCGATCTTCTCCGCGTGGTCCTCGTCGGGACTCTGCACGTGGCGGTCGGTCCCGAGCGCGCGGTCGGCGGCGGGCGACCCGTTCGCCCGCCCGAGCCCTGCGTCGATTCGGCCCGGCGCGAGCGCGTCGAGCGCGCCGAACTGTTCGGCGACCTTGAACGGGCTGTAGTGGTTGAGCAGCACCGCGCCGGACCCGAGCCGGATCGAGTCCGTCTCGGCCGCGAGGTGCCCGAGCAGCACTTCGGGAGCGACCCCGGCGATGGAGCCGGCCATGCCGTGGTGCTCGGCCACCCAGAACCGCGAGTAGCCGAGCCCTTCGGCCTGCCGGGCGACCTCCACGGTGTCTGCGTACGCGTCGCTCGCGGTCCCGCCGGCCGGAACAGGGGACAGGTCGACGGCGGAGAGATCCATGTCCGGGTTCGGTGGCTGCGATGGTTAACGGTTTGGTTAGTCGACCCGTCGGTCCGAGCGATTCCGAACGACCCCGCGTGCCGGTGCCGCGGAACGGACACCCCGAGAAGGCGACGTTAGCCGGCTCGGTCCGGCTCGTCGCGTCGCCGTTCGGCACTGATCGAGTGGTCAGCTTTCCGCCGGAGGAACTCTCCATCAGGTTCCCGCCCCGGCGTTGATCGCCCCCGGACGCGGGGCCCTCGTCGGCTCCCGAGCGCGCCCGCCCGTGAAGTGCCGAAGCGACCGCCGTTTTTGGCCGACCTAATAACCGAAACGACTATGTGTATTTAGGCGGGCCTAAACCGCATGGAACGAGACTCCGAACGGGGCGGGCGGCTGACACGCAGGGACTCCGTGAAGTACGGCGGGGCGGTCCTCGGCGGCGGGCTCCTCGCGGGCTGTGCGGGCGAGACGGGGGCGGGAACGTCGCCGACGGCGGCTGACACGACGGAGCCGACCGGGGAGTCCACGACGACCGGGGATGGGTCCTACGCGGTCACGATGGCGCCGGTCGGCGAGGTCACGTTCGACTGGGTGCCCGAGCGGTGGATCGCCTACGACGGCGGGTACGCCGACATGGGGGTCGCGCTCGGGCAGGCGTCCGGGATGACCGGGATCGGCGGGGCGGATCGGTACTACACGGACGTCTACGACGAACTGCCCGGGGTGAGCCTCGAACGGGACCGGATCGAGGCGAACCCCGAGGTCCGGACCAAGGAACAGTTCTACGAACTCGACAACGACGTCCACCTGTACGACCCGGGGATGCTCATCAACTGGTTCGACTGGGATCAGTCGGACGTCGACGAGATCGCCGGGAACGTCGCCCCGTTCGTCGGCAACCTGATCTTCCGTCGCTCCGACGACTGGCACGACTACCGGTACTACACGCTCTACCAGGCGTTCGAGAAGATCGCCGAGGTGTTCCAGGAGCGCGAGCGATACGAGGCGTTCAAGCAGCTTCACGACGAGTTCATCGCGGAGATACGGACGCGACTCCCGCCGGCGGACGAGCGGCCCGACGTGTTCCTCACCTTCGAGGGGACCACCGAGCCGGAGACGTTCTCGCCGTACCGACTCACCGACGAGGGGACGAGCAAGAAGCAGTGGCGCGATCTCGGCGTCACCGACGCGCTCGCGGGGACCGACATCGAGAACCTCAGCACGACCAACCGCGGCGAACTCGACTACGAGACGCTGCTCGAGATCGACCCGGACGTGCTGCTCATCCGCGGCCACGAGCGAAAGACGGCGTCCGAGTTCCGCGACACGGTGCTCGCGTTCATGGAGGACCACGCCGTCGCCAGCGAACTCGCGGCCGTCCGGAACGGGCGCGTCTACCGCGGCGGCTACCTCAACCAGGGGCCGATCCACAACCTGTTCCTGACCGAACGCGCGGCAAAGCAGCTGTTTCCCGAGGAGTTCGGCGACGTGGCCGGCGACGACGAACTGTTCGACCGAGGGCGCGTCGCGGACATCGTCAACGGGGAGGTCTGACCGATGGGCAACACAGTTCCCTCGCGGTGAACGCGTGCGCCTGCGTCCCCGGCCGCCGTTGACCGGTCTCGAACGGACACGAACTATCCACACTCGAACGACACATGATCGGAACGACGCTCGGCGAGATTCGGTCACACATCGAGGGCCTGGCGAGCGACGACGGCACGTACGTCCTCGTCTGTGCTCGCTACGGCGACCGGCCGGTCCCCGCGGCGGGACTCCGGTTCGAGAGCCGAGCGAGCGCACGGGCGGCCGCGGACGCGACCGAGCGGTACCGGGCGGCACTCCGGCGATACGACCCGCGACTGCCCTACTACGACGTCATCGTCTGCCAGGAGGGTCGTGACCACGTCACCGCCGAGTACGACCCCGGCCGGGCGCGGGCCGACGATCCGGACTCGTCCCCCGGAGCGAACGGCGAACCGGGCTCGACTCCCGGGCCGAGCGACGGTCCCGACTCCGAGGGCGCGACGGGTACCGCGTTCGGACCGACCTCGTCAGATTCCAGTCGCTCGGACCGGGTCGAGTTCTGCCATCGCGTCGCTGCGGCCGTCTTCGAGGCGCTCTCGGCGGCCGGTCACGACGCCGTCGAGTCGGCCGTCGTGGACGCCTACGTCGAGTACGCCGAGCGCGTCGGGGACCTCGACGACCTCTGTCTCCGTCTGCTTGAACGCATGGCGGCCGAGATCGATCGACGGCTCACGCCCGACGAGCAGGCCGAGGTCGTCGCCACCGCCGCCGGTCGACTGCCCGCCCCGCCGGCGACCGACCATCCCGTCGGGGCCACGCTCACACGGCTCGAACGACGCGGGCTGCTCGGGAGCTACCTGTGGTCGCCGTCGTCGGCCGATCCCGACGGCGAGACCCGGGCGGTGAACGTCCTGCTGTCCGACTACGCGCTGTCGCCCCACGAGGACCGCCTGCCCGTGTTGCCCGTCGTGGTCGAACTCGTCCGTCACGGGCCACGGTCGATCCCCACGTCGATCGACGTGGACGACGTCGACGACGGCTGGCTGATTCGGCTCGAAGTCGCGCTGGACGCGCGCCAGAACGGACTCGCCAGCGCGTCCATCCGGCGGGGGGTGTGAGGTGGCGGTGACCACCCGTATCGACGACGCCGTCGCTCGCGCCCGGTGCGAACTGGAGTCGGTCGAGACGAAGCGCGATGCGATCGATCGCTTCCGCTCCCGGGTGGCGGATCTCCCGCCAGAGCCGGCTCCATCGTCCCCGCGGCGCGTCACCGCGACGGCGGGAGTGGAGGCCCGGAGCGCCCGTTCGACCGACGACCGATGTCAGGCCGTCCGGCGTGCGTTCGCCGAGACGGTTCGTCCCCACTGCGGCGGGGACGGCGACGAACCATCGTCGCTCCACGCGACGATCCGGGCCGAGTTCTCGGAGCCGCTCGCGGCCGCGCTCGCTCCGACGACGGACACCTCGTTTTCACCCCGGCTGAAGCGGGCGATCCTCTCGGAGGCCGGGACGCGCCGGATCGAAACCGACGTCCTGGCTCGCGCGCGCTCGAACGCGAAGCAGCACGGCTCGAGGACGCCGGAGCCGTCGTCGACGAGATCACGACGTGGATCGCCGCGACGGACGAGACGCCGCTGTCCGCGCTCGACTTCGACGACCTTCGGGCCCGCCACGAGACGCTCGCGGCCCACCGTGAGCGATGTGCGGGCCTCGTCCGGCAGCGTCAGGCGTTCCTCGGGAGCGCCACGAGCCGCGGCGGTGAAATCGGGGTCAGCCACCGGAGTCTGATCCCGTCCGTCTACCGGGACTTCCCGGTCGACCACCCGCTGCTGGCGACGGTCGCCCGGGTCGATCGGACGTGCGCGGAGTGCCAGCGAGCGGTGCGGAGCCACCTGGTGGTGCGGGGCTGAGCCGTGCGCCGCGGTCCGCGACCTGCTCGCCGCGAACGGCTTCGGGCAGCCAACCGGACGTTCACCGACGAGCCGCGTGTGATCGCCGCCTCAAATAACAAAATACTGGTTCCATGTAGATAATATAAGAACAAGTACCTATTTGGAACGGACGGTCACGAGCTCGGCGAGGGGGCCGAGTCGGCGTTCGCTCGTCGCCACATCCGGGAAACGTCCGGCCGCGACTGATCGATTCGGAGCCGTCGGTGTCCGACGTAGAATCCGGGGTCGGGCCGTCAGAAACCACCCGTTCGACGGACAGAGATGGTGATGACGGGCAGTTCGAACGGTCGGGAGGTCACGAACGTGACGGGAGATGGATCGCACGGTCGTTTGTCTCGACCAGTGCGGGAGTGTCGTCGGGAGAGCCGCCTCCGGCGTGTTTTCCGGCACGCGGTCGATCGGTCCGTCTTCAGGGCGACGCGACTGGACCCGTCCCGGTCACGGTCTCCGACGACGCCGATCGTCTTCTCTCGCGGTTCGGGGCGACCTCCGTTGCGGTTCGGCAGAAACATAATCTATCCATTATATATGGAACGACTATATTTTTCGTTGCCCCGTCCGGGCGCCGCGGAGCGTGTCGCGAGCGGTCGGTGGACACCCGAAACTATAACGCCCGGACCACGGAGTTCGGAACGAAGATTCCCCATGTCCGAGCGAACCACGAAGCGGGGCGGCGATCACGTCTACGATGCGCTGGTCGATGCGGGCATCGAACTCCTGGTCGGGCTCCCCGGAACGCAGACGCTCCCGCTCGATCGGGTCGTCGCCGAACGCGACGAGATGACGTACGTGATGGCCCGTCACGAGACGTCGATTCCCCACGTCGCGTGGGGATACTACGAGGCGACGGGCCGGCCGGCGGCGACGTTGACCGTCCCCGGCCCCGGTGACACGAACGCGATGCACGGGCTGAAAAACGCCGCGGACGACTGCGTTCCCGTCGTTCACGTCTCGGCCGACATCGATCCGGAGGATCGGGGGAAGGGGCCGATTCACGAGATTCCTCCCGACACGTACGATAACGTCGTGAAAGCGAACGTCAACGTCGAGTCGCGAGCCGAACTCACCGGGACCGTCCACGGAGCGATCGAAACCGCGTTGACGCCGCCGTTCGGTCCGGTTCGAATCGGGGTTCCGAGTTCGATACTGGAGGCGACGTTCGAGGCCGAACGGAAACCCGTGGAACGCGGGCGTGCGAGCGTCGATAGCGACGGAGGGTACCCCGACGCGGTGGACGCGCTGGCGAGCGCCGAACGCCCGCTCGTGTACGTCGGCGGCGGGACGAGACGGTCACCCGACGGCGGTCGGATCGCCCGGGAGCTTGCAGAGCGTCTCGACGCGCCCGTGCTCGCCTCGTACAAGGGCAAGGGAGTCGTTCCGGAGGACGACGCGCAGTTCCTCGGCGTGTCGGCCAAACATCTTCCCGCGAGCGCCCATCGGGTGCTGGAGGCGGCCGACGTCGTCCTGGCGCTCGGGACCGACTTCGACGGCGTGACCACGGCCGACTGGACCCTCCCGATGGGTGAGACGTTGATACACGTCAATCTCGACCCCGAGGACATCGACAACGGCTACGCGTCCGACGTCCCTATCGTCGCCGACGTCGCCGTCGCCGGCGGGCAGTTGATCGACGGGCTCGCGGCGCGCTCGCAGCGGGCCGAGACGTGGAACGGCGCGGCGCTGGCCACGACGGCCCGGGAGGAGTACTTCGACCACCTCGAGGCGGACGGGCTGCTCGCCGACGACCCGATTCACACGCCCGGCGCGCTCGGGACCGTCCGGGACGTCATCCCGCGGGACGCCATCGTGACGACGGACATCGGGGGATTCAGGCTGTGGGCCAAGCAGGCGTTCGAAGCCTACGACGAACGCGGGTACGTCACGTCGGGCTCGTGGGCGGGAATGGGTGTCGGCCTCCCCGCCGCACTCGGCGCGAAGTTCGCCCACCCCGACCGTGAGGTCGTCGCGCTCACCGGCGACGGCGGCCTGATGATGTCTCTCACCGAACTCCACACGGCGGTCGAGCACGGGCTGGACGTGACGACCGTCGTCCTCAACAACGGCGACTACGGGATCATCAGCCAGTCGCCGAAGATCGACCGCTACACGGACGGGCACCGCTTCGAGTGGGACTCGCCCGACTTCGTGTCCATCGCGGAGGGGTTCGGGTGCACCGGCGTCAGAGTGAGCACCCGGAGCGGTCTCGCAACCGCGATGGCGGACGCGTTCGACGAGGACGGGCCGACGCTCGTCGACGTCGACATCCCCGCCGAGGAACCCTCCCCCGTGGACGCCGGCGACTACGAGTCCGCGCTCGAGGTCGAGTGACCGGCCCCGCCGGTTCCCTTTCACGTCGCTTCGGAAACCGGCGCGGTCCGCCGAGGTCGTCAGCCCACGACGGAGTCGTCAGTTCACGGAGGGGCCGTCAGTCAACGATGGAGACGCCACCACCGCCGGGGACAGCGAGTCTGACCGAAACATGGACGTTTATGCTCCCCCGTGCCAGTGGTGGTACCATGACTGGAAGCTCCGCCAACGCCAGTGCCGAGACCCGAAGCGACATCCGAGTCGGCGTTCGGACGCGCACGCTCTCGGACTCCCGCCTCCGGTACGTCCGACAGCTTGGTGCGACTGACGTCTTCGTCGACCACGCCGACACCGAGGAGGAGCCGGACGAGTTCAACGACCGCGACGGGTCGGACACGGTCGCGGTGGGTCGGGATTCGATCCCCTCAGTCGCGGAACTGGAAGCCGCCCGCGAGCAGGTCGAATCCCACGGCCTGCGTCTCACCGGCATCCAGTCGCTGCCGTACTCGCTCTACGGCGACATCATGTTCGGCCGCGAGGGGAAACGGGACGCGCTCGAACAGATCACGACGCTGATCCGCAACCTCGGCGAGGCCGACGTCCCGATCCTGGGCTACCAGTGGAACCCCCGGGGCGTGGTTCCGATGCGGACCGAACCGGTCGAACTGCGCGGCGGCGCGGAGGGCACCGCCTTCGACTTCGACGAGATCGACGACCCCGACGCGCTCGCGCCCGGACTGGACAGGGCCTACGAGGAAGCGGAGTTCTGGGCGAACTACGAGGCGTTCCTGGAGGAAGTCGTTCCCGTCGCCGAGGAGGCGGGCGTCCGACTGGCGCTCCACCCGGTCGATCCGCCCGTCCTCGAATCGATGGGCAGGATTCCCCGACTGTTCCGCAACGTGGCGAACTTCGAGCGCGCGATGGAGCACGTCCCGAGCGACAACCACGGGCTGAAACTCTGTCTCGGCTGTTTCTCCCAGATGGGCGAGGACGTCACCGACGTGCTCCGCCAGTTCGCCGAACGCGACCAGATCGTGTTCATCCACTTCCGCGACGTCGTCGGCACCGTCCCCGAGTTCAACGAGACGTTCGTCGACGAGGGGAACTTCGACACCGCCGAGGCCGTCAGAACGCTCGACGACGTCGGCTTCGAGGGCGCGGTCATCCCGGACCACGTCCCGAAGATGGAAGGCGACGACGACTGGCGACACCGCGCCCGCGGGTTCACCGTCGGCTACCTCCGGGGCGTCGTCGACACCGTCCGAGGCGAGTAGCGACCCGCCGCCCGAGCGCCTTCCGCCGGCGTCCGATCGGCCGTACACGTCCCCGTCGTGGACGCTGAAAAAGAGCGCCGTGAGAATCACGGTCCCGGCCCTCGACGCTGCCCGTCCGCGTCGCTCCGACGCGCTCGAACCGCGTTACCCGACGAGGCGACTGATGTCGTCGTCCAGTTCCCGGTAGATCGCTTCGGCTTCGGCCTCGTCCTCGGCCGAGAGCGGCCGAATCGGCTTCCGGACGTTCCCGCCGTGGAGTCCGGCGAGTTCGAGTCCCTTCTTGACCGCCGGGACGCTGACCGCACCCCCGAGCGTGTTGTTCTGCCCGGTCCTGTCGCGGAACTCCTGGTACGGGAGACAGATGTTCCGGAGCTCCCGGGCGCGCTCCCAGTTCTCCGCGGTGAGCGCGTCGAACAGTTCGAGGCCGACTTCGGGGCGGAAGTTACTGACGCCCGCGGAGAACCCTTCGATGCCCTCGCCCCAGTAACTGACCGCGTACGGCTCCGCGAGCCCGTCGACCCAGACCACGTCGTCGGAGCCGGCGGCGATCGCCGCGCCGAGTTTGACGGGGTCCTCGATCGCGTACTTGATCCCGACGACGTTCTCGACTCGCGTGAGGCTGGCCAGGAACTCGACCGACGGATCGAACGCCCGGATGTACGGTGCGAACGGCGTGTCCGTGACCGACGCGAGGTCCTCGAAGTAGTCCAGCAGGCCCTGTTCGTGGACGTACGTGTGGTCGGGCGGCATGATCATGTGCGCGTCGGCGCCGAGGCGGTCGTACGCGCGAATCAGCTTCACGGCGTCCTCCGTGCTGCCGCCGACCCCGGCGAGCACACAGGCGTCTGAGGGGAGCCCGTCGAGGCTCGCCTCCGTCACCCCCACGCGCTCCTCCTGTGTCAGCGAGTGGTACTCGCTGATGTTTGCGGCCGCGAGGAACGAACGCAGGCCGCTGTCGTACAGCGAACTCGCGTTCTCCTCGATCTTCCAGTATTCGACGTCGCCGTTTTTGTCAAACGGTGTAAGGAGCCCGGCTGCGACGCCTCGCAGACGCTCCTTAACCTCGTCACCTGCTCTCGGCATCACCCGAAAGAAGAATTCAATAGTTATAAAACTACCTCACGAAGCAAAGCGTTCGACGCGGGCCCGTTCGACGTGGTCCGACCCGTCGGCCGCTCCCGTCCGCGCGAGAACTACACAGCCCGCCGAAGGGAGTCCGACGAGGATCGGCCACAGTCCGAGAAAGCGCGGCGGTCGCCGACGGGAAGGGCGGAACGCGCCGGTCTCAGTAGTTCCGGTAGACCGTCTTCGTGGAGGTGAAGAAGTCGAGCCCCGCGTCGCCCTGTTCGCGGTAGGTGTTCGTCGAGGACTGCTTGTAGCCGCCGAACGGGACGTGGAGTTCGAGCCCGGTCGTCTTTTCGTTGACCTTCGCGACGCCGGCCTCGATCCCGTCGAGGAACTCGTCGGCCTCGGTCAGGTCCTGGGTGACGATGCTCGCCGAGAGGCCGTACTCGACGTCGTTGGCCAGCTCGAGGGCGTCCTCGAAGTCGCTGGCTTCGATGACCGACAGCACCGGGCCGAAGATCTCCTCCTGTGCGATCCGCATGTCGTTGTCGACGTCGGAGAAGACGGCGGGCCGGACGTAGTACCCGTCCGCGTACTCGCCGTCAGTGAGCCGCTCGCCGCCGGTCTCCAGGGTCGCGCCCTCATCCCGTCCGTGATCGACGTACTCGAGCGTCGATTCGACTTCCCCCTGGGAGACGTGCGGACCGACGTCGGGGTTCTCGAGGCCGGAACCGACCTCGATCGCGTCAGCGTACTCCACCATCGCCTCGACGAACTCGTCGTACACCTGCTCGTGGACGATGGCGCGCGAGGCCGCGGTACAGGACTGCCCGGTCGTGCCGAACGCGCCGACGCCGAGTATCTTGACGGCTTCCTCGACGTCGGCGCTCGGCATCACGACGGTCGGGTTCTTCCCGCCCATCTCGCACTGCACGCGTTTGAGGTCCGTCGCGGCGGCCCGGGCGACGGTCGTCCCGACGGCGGTACTGCCCGTGAACGAGACGCCGTCGATCCCGTCGTGACCGGCGAGCGGGGCGCCGACCTCGCTCCCCGGGCCGGTCACGTAGTTCGCGACGCCGTCGGGCAGGCCGGCCTCGTCGAGACACTCGAAGATGATTCGCGTCGAGTTCGGCGCTTCCGACGCGGGTTTGGCGACCACGGTGTTGCCGGCCGCGAGCGCGGGCGCGAGCTTCCACGCCGGGATCGCGATCGGGTAGTTCCACGGCGTGATGATGCTGACGGTGCCGAGCGGTTCGCGCTTCGTGTACAGTTCCGTCCTGCGTCCGCTCGGCGATTTGACCACGCCGCCGAGGTCGCGCGCCTTCTGCCCGTAGTACGCGAAGATGTCGACGGCCCGCTGGACTTCGCCGGCGGCTTCGGCCCACGTCTTCCCCTCTTCGCGCACGAGCGCCTCGGTCGCTTCCTCCGACCGTGCGTCGAGCGCCTGGCCCGCACGATTCAAGAGCGCGCCACGCTCCGGGCCCGGCGTGTCGGCCCAGTGGTCCTGCGTTCCGACGGCGGCCTCGATCGCGGTTTCGACGTCGCCCGTCGTCGAGTTCTGGAACCGGGCGACCACTTCGTCCGTGCTCGCCGGATTCACCACCTCGAACGTCTCTCCCGATTCCGAATCGACCCACTCGCCGTTGACGTAGTTGCCGTACTCTCTCGCCATGTCGTTCCGACCTTCTCCATCGCGGGTTACTAATGTTTTGGTGACCGAACGCCACGCGGTGCGTTATCTGGCGGAGAACGGCGTGAGCCGGCCGGCGGATTCTCGCCGGCAGTCAGGGCGGGTCCCAGTCCGATTCGGACGGCCACCGACCCCGCGAGCTGGACGCCGGAGTTCGTCGTAGTAACGTATATTAATCAACGAACAAAATCGGCACCACATGGAGTACGTTTGCCCGAACTGCCGGCAGTCGGTCGAGTACTCGGATCGAACGGTCTGGGTGTGTCAACGCTGCGGCTACGCACCGCGACACGGTGCCGACTGACCGTGCAGTGGAATCGTTCGACGATGGCGGGCTCGTTCTCCCGGCAGGTTCGTTCCTCCGGTGGACTCGTTTCCCGACGAGTCCGTTCCGGTGGCCAACCGTGTGACGCGACCCGCGAGAGTCTGGAGGAAGAGATCGGGCGGGACGGCCGACCGTCAGGAGTATCGTGAATTGACCTCGATGACGTTGGCCGCCTGTGCGATCTTGTCCTCGAGTTCCTCGTCCATCCGTTCGTCGGTCATCCGCTTCGAGGGGCCGGAGATGCTCAACGCTCCCATCACGCCGGCGTCGGGTGCCGAGACCGCCATGCCGATACAGCGGACGCCGCGGATGTTCTCCTCGTCGTCGATCGCGTAGCTTCGCTGCCGAGTTTCCTCCAGGTTCTCCCTGAGTCGCTCGGGAGTGGTGATCGTCCTGTCCGTCTTTCCGGACAGTTCGTACCGATCGATGATCTCCCCACACCGCTCCTGGGGGAGCTCCGCCAGGATCGCCTTGCCGAGCGAGGTGGAGTGCATCGGCATGCGGTTGCCGATCCGTGATGCGGTCTCCACGGCGACGTCGCCGCGAGCCTTCGAGAGGTAGACGATCCGGCCCTGCTCCTCGGTTCCGAAGTGGACGACTTCACCCGTCTCCTGGGCGAGGCGGTTGACCTCCTCCTTGACGATCTTGTAGTCCGCGATCTGGTTTTTCACTTCCTCGGCGATCTGGAGAAACCGGAGGCTCAGCCTGTAGGTGTGTCCGTTCTTTATCACGAGCCCCTCGTCCCGGAGCGTCGCCAGGTGGCCGTGGACGGCGCTCTTCGAGAAGTCGAGGCTGGTTGCGATCTCCGTGATACCGCTTCCGCCGGAGTCCCGCAGGGCGTTTATGATCCGACACGTGTTCTGGACGGTTTCGATCTTCCGTGAGCCATCAGTTGTCATAGTGAGACGTTGACGTGGAGCGGCATAACTCTTGTTTTCGAGCGGAGAACGATTCGCCGCCGTTTCGCGCCGATTTCTCCCGCTGCCGGCGGAACCGTGCTCTCCCGCCCGTTCTCCGCGGTCCCGCCGCCGCGCCGGACGAAATTCGTTCTTTCCTGACGAATCGTCGCTTTCAGCCACGCAGGAATTCAGTATCGGCACTTTCAGAAGCGTCCGAACGCGATCACTTCGCTCCCGATCGACGGCGGTTCCGAACGACGACGGGGATCTCCCCGAATCCGGTCGGACAATTACAATAGTATCACTGTAATGGGAATTCGACGCCAGCACCGGTTCAGGGAGGCTCCGTTACACCGGTATTCGTGTAATCCCTCCGGCGTTCGGCGGCTCTCCCACCGTTGTTCGCCAGGAAAGAACGCCAGGGGGCGGTCGGCGCTCGTGGACGGCTGGTTTCGGCGAGCGACGTTCGGCGTTAGATTCGGCGAACGGCGTCGACGAAACTGACACGCGCGCGTCGGGGACGTACGATCAAGGAGCCCGTTCGGGCTTGAAGGGACCCTCCGCGCTCGGCGATTCAGGTCCGACGCGGCGTGACGGCCGCAACTGGAGTCCCGTGCTCGCGTCCCGCTCGGGATCCGACCGCCGAAGACGCCCCTATCGACAGATTTATACCATTTGGTTATGATTGACCGTGTTGTATGGGCCCAGATAGCAAACTGTCCCGTCGATGGATGCTGAGTCTCACGACCACCGCAGGTGCTGCAGCCGTCGCTGGCTGCATGGGTGGTGGTTCGAACGATGGCGGCACGGACGGCAGTGGCGGCGGTGGTAGTGGTGACAGCGGGAGCGGTTCGGGCGACCAGAACGGCGGCTCCGCCGGGGGGCCGGCCGGGACCCTCGGCGAGTGGAGTCTCGACATCAACTCGCCGGCGCCCGTGGCCGAGCGTATCACCGGGAGCGACTGGACGCCCCCGGAGTACGACGAGAGCGAAGTCGGTTCGGCCTTCGAACGGATGAACCTCGGTTCGATGAAGAACGACCCCGCGACGGCGTGGTTCGAGGACCAGTTCCAGGAGGCGGTCGGAATCGAGTCCACGCCGGTCACGGTGCCGTCTGCCAACGCCGTCTCGAAGATGCGGACGCTCCTGTCGGCCGGGTCGGACAACCCCGCGCTCATGCAGATCTCCCAGGAGTTCTTCATGGACTTCGTCGCGGAGGGCTGGCTGGAACCGGTCGACGAACTCTGGAACGACGAGGCGTACGACCTCTTCCCGCCGTACTTCCAGGATCAGCTCACGACGGGCGTCGACCCGTCGCTCGACGGCGAGCACACGTACATCGGCGTGGCGCTCAGCGAGGCCCACTGGTTCAACTACAGCCCGAGGGTCCTCGAGGAGCTCGGGTTCGAGGCCGATTTCCTCCAGGAGTCGACCTGGGCGGACGTCCGCGAGGTCTGCGAGGAGGCCAGTTCACACAGCGAGGACTACTTCGGGTTCGCCTGGTGGGGCAAGGGGAACCGCTACCCCATCTACCCGTGGCTGCTGATGACGTGGTCCCGGGGCGGCAGCTTCGTCCAGGACGACGGTCGCGTCGTCGTCAACTCCGACGAGGCCGTCGCCGCGCTCGAGTGGCAGGGACAGCTCATCGAGGAGGAGCTCGTTCCGAACGTGACCCAGTACGGGGAGGGCGGACTCGCCGACCTCTTCCTCAGCGGCCGGCTCGCCGGCTACGTCGGGAAGCCGGGGATGATGGAACTGGCCTACGAGGAGTGGGGCGACGACACGGACCGGTACGATGTCGCGCTCCCGCCGAAGGCGTCGGGCAACGACCGGGTCAGCTACATGAACACCGATTTCCTGGCGATCAACCGGGCCGCGCCCGCGGAGACGAAACGGGCCGCAATGTTGTTCATGGACGGCTCCCGGAGCGCCATCGCGAGCGCACAGGAGTACGACCAGGAGGGGAACTATCCGGCGAACAAGGCCGCCTGGGACACGGAGCTGCTGGCCGACGCCCGGCACGGGGAGATGGCCCGACAGAACGCCGAGATCGCCCGCGTCGAACTGTGGCCGAGCCAGATCCGGACGTACGACGTGCTGGTCAGTCAGCTCCAGCAGGTCTGGCTCCAGCAGAAGTCCGCGCAGGCGGCACTCGACGACTCCCAGGAGGAGATCGACAACATCCTGAGCCAGAACTGATCCGGAACCGTCCGGCCGACGCCTCGAGCCACGCTCGGATCGCCGAGTTCGCCCGTCCCTGAACTCACCGAGTTCGTCCCTCTCCTCACGCAGCTCCACCCAGTCTGAATCCGGCCGTTCGTGAACCACGGGGAGCGACTTCGCCGTTCCGACTCGTTCCGTGAACCGGTGGGGGAGCACGAAACCGATGTCGCGGAGCGTGTCGGATCCCTCGGGGCGTTTCGCGTCCCTGGGAGCGTGTCGGTTGCCCGGAGCGAAAACGCGGTCGTCGAGCGGACGTTACCAGCGCGGCTTGTTCGGAAGCCAATCGGAGCGCCCGACGTCGGTTTCGGCGTCGGCGTACTCGGCGGCCATCGAGCTCACGTCGGAGTACGCGAGGGGGTCGGTCTCCTCGTAGCGCTCGGCCAGCCGCTCGAGCTTCGACTCGTCGATCTCGACGCCCAGTCCCGGGCCGTCGGGCACGGGGATCGCCCCGTCCTCAAACTCGATCGGGGCGTCGGCGACGACGTCGTCGGCCATCCACGGGTAGTGCGTGTCGGGGGCGTACCCCAGGTTCGACATCGCGGCCGCGACGTGTGTCATCGCGGCCATGCTCACGCCCAGATGCGAGTTCGAGTGCATCCCCACGCCGAGATCGAACGTCTCGGCGACGTCGTTGAGCCGGAGGTTGCCGGTCAGCCCGCCCCAGTAGTGGTGGTCGCTGAGCACGACGTCGACGGCGTCCGTCCGCACCGCCGGCGCGAGCTGGTCGAACTCGACGACGTACATGTTGGTCGCGACCGGCAGCGACGTGTTCCGCTTCAGGCGGGCGTGCGCGTTCATCGTCGGAACCGGGTCCTCGAGGAACTGGACGCGGAGGTCCGACTGCTCGACGCGCCGAGCGATTCTCGAGGCGGTCTCGACGCTCCAGGTCCCGTTCGGGTCGATGCGGAGCGGCGTGTCGTGTCCGAACTCCTCGGCGAGCAGTTCGAGCGACCGGAGCTCCTCGTCGGGTTCCAGCACGCCGCCTTTCACTTTCAGCGTCGAGAACCCGTGCGCGTCGACGAACTCGCGCGCTTCCTCGACGAGCGTCTCCGGCGAATCGACGGCGTAGGGCGCGATCCGGGCCGTTTCGGGCTCCTCGTCCTCGTACTTGTAGAAGAGGTAGCCGGAGTACTCCACCTCGTCGCGGACTTTCCCGCCCAGCAGGGTGGACGCCGGTTCGCCGAACTCCTTGCCGACGAGGTCCAGCAGCGCGGTGTCGATGGCGCCGTAGGTCATCGGGTCCTGGAGGCGGAGTTCGAGCGGCTTCCGTGCGTGGGGGTTCATCCCCTCGACCAGGCTCGCGGCGCGTTCGAGCGCGTCGATGATCTTCGGGTCGCCGTACGTCTCGCCGACGCCGACCGCCCCGTCGGCGGTCGTGACGCGGACGATGGTCCGCGCGGCGACGCCCGAGTGTGCCCCCCACGAGTTCCGGAGGGCGGGTTCCCGGTGGGCAACCGGGATCACTTCGAGGTCGGTGACGCGTCTGTCGCTCGGTTCGGCTTCGTACGTGGATCCTGAACTCATTGTGGGGCTCCCTGTCCGTCGGTCGGATGCACGCCGGACTCGGACGCCTCCCGCTTCCGGGCGTCCGGCTCGTTCGAGCGTGCTGGACCGGGGTACTGCGACCTGTCACTTAGGTGTTCGCCTCGCCGTGCGGGTCGTCCCCTCCGGGTGAACGGTCGCCACGCCGCGGTCGAACCGGGCGAAAGCGGGGCCGATCCGCCTTCGCCCGCGAACTGAACCCTAGCTATAAGTCGATCTGCGATCCGCGCTACGTCACGACGAGTCCAGAGCGTTCGAGGGAACGCTCCGTCGAACCAGGGCGCGAACCCGGGCACCGAGCGTGACGGAGAGCGAACCGACGCGGACGGCGGACGGGCTCGGACCACTCGCTGCGGACGACAAACACACGACCCATGACGAACCACACTGACGACGACGCTCGAATCGACCACGAACGGCTGCGGACGTTCACGACGGACGTGTTCCGGCGGGCCGGCCTGTCGGCGACCCACGCGGCCACCGTCGCGGAGACGGTCGTCGACGCGAACCTCCGGGGCATCGACACCCACGGCGTCGTCCGCCTCGAACCGTACGTCGAGCAGCTGGAGGCCGGCGGGACGAACCCCTCGCCGGAGCTCACGGTGTCGTCCCGCGGCGCCGGCGCCGCCGTCGTCGACGGCGACGGCGGCCCGGGACAGGTGGCGACGCTCACAGCGATGCGGGAGGCCATCGACCGCGCCGAGGACGCCGGAAGCGCGTTCGTCGGCGTCGAGAACAGCGGCCACTTCGGAACGGCGTCCTACTACACGAACTACGCCGCGGAACGCGGCTACATCGGCATCTCGATGACCCACGCGGGGCCGAGCGTCACCCCGACCGGGGCGGCCGACCCGTACTTCGGGACGAACCCGATCTCGTTCGGGCTGCCGAACGGCGACGGGTTCCCCGTGACGCTGGACATGGCGACGAGCGTCACCGCGGAGGGCAACGTGATCCTCGCGGCCGAGGAGGGCGACGAGATTCCCGCCGAGTGGGGCGTCGACGAGGCGGGCAACCCGACGACCGACCCCGAATCGGTCCACGCGCTCAGGCCGATGGGCGGACCGAAGGGGTACGGGCTCGCGCTCGTCATCGACGCGTTCTGTGGCGTCCTGCTGGACACCGCGTTCGGCGACGACGTGTCCGGGATGTACGACGACACGAGCGCTCCACAGCAGCTCGGCCACTTCGTCGCCGCGCTCGACGTCGAGGCGTTCACCGAACTGGATCGGTTCACCGACCGGCTGCGACGGATGCGAGACGGCATCAAGGACCTCCGAACCGCACCCGACGTCGACGAGGTGCTCCTCCCCGGCGAACCGGAAGCGCGCACCCGCGAACGACGGCTCGCCGGGGGGGTCCCCGTGGGCGATGGAACGCTGGGGACGCTTCGGGAACTCGGCGACGAGTACGGCGTCGAACTCTGATCGGCGGTCCGTTCCCGTCAGGGTCCCCCGCGTGCCGGCCGGGCAACCATAGTTTTATGACTGCTGGAGTTCCTGGCCCGGTATGCGGATCCGAGACGTCCATGGGTATGCAGTGTCGTCGCCGATAGAACCACCACAGGAGCGCCAGTTCCACGGCGGAACCCGCCGGCTTCACAAGCGCGACGTCGTCATCGTCGTCGTCGAGACGGCCGACGGCGAGCGCGGTTTCGCGACCGCGGGGGCCAGTAGTTCGGCGATGCGCGAGTACTTCGAGGGTGACTCGCAGGGAACGTTCGCCGACGTCCTCGAGGATGACATCGCCGACGCGCTCGTGGGCGAAACGATCGAAGAACCGGCGGACGTGCGGCCGCTCATCGAGGCGACGTCGCTTCCGGCACACGTCAAGACCGAGGCGATCTCCGCGCTCGACGTGGCGCTGTACGACGTTCACGGGAAGCAACTGGGGGCGCCGGTGTACGAACTGCTCGCCGAGCAGTACGACGACCACGACGGCCCTGAGCCGACGGGGATCCCCCTCTACGCGAGCGCCGGGATGTACATGGAGCCGGAGGGGTACGTCGAACAGGCCGAGACGCTGGAGGAACTCGGGTTCTTCGGCTACAAGTACCGGCCCGGAATCGGCCCGGATGGGGACCGACGGACCGTTTCGCTGCTCGCCGACGCCGTCGACGACATCGAGATCATGCTCGACGTCCACACCTGGTGGAAGATCGAGCGGGGGTACGACGCGGAGACGGTCCGGGACCTCGTGACCCACGCGGGCGAACACGGCGCCTACTGGGTGGAGGAGCCGGTCGAACCCGGCCAGTACGAGCGCTACGTCGAGCTGGCGACGGAGGGCGTTCCGCTCGCGGGCGGGGAGAGCGAGTCGCCCGCCGGCCTGGTCGAACTCGGCGAGACCGGCGCGGTCGACTTTCTCCAGGGCGACGTTCGCCACCACGAGGGGTTCAGCGGCTGTCGGGCGGCCATCGAGCTGTGCTGCGGGCGGGACACGGAGTTCGTTCCCCACAACTTCGGGACGTGGTTCGGACTGCTGGCCAACGCCCACCTGGTCGCGGCAGCACCCGACGTCCGGCTCCTCGAGTACCCGGTGTTCGAGAACGACCCGCTGCTCGCGGCCGACGCCGACCCCGGAATGTACCGGAACGACGTCGCGTTCGATCTCATCGAGGGGACGCCCGCCATCGAGGACGGCCACCTCTCGCTCCCCGACGAGCCGGGCCTCGGCGTGGAGATCGACCTGGACGTCGTCGACGAGTACCCCTTCGCCGACGGGCCGTGGACCGAGTTCGAGTACCACGACGAGGCGGTGTCCCGGTAAGCCGCGACGACACGACGCACCCGCGTTTCGCGTCGTCCCCCGCTTCGCTCCGGACGGCAGTTCGACGGGGAGGAACGCCGGCGGGTCGGTAGCGTCGGCGTGGGGAACTGAACGGCAGGAGAACAAAAGATTCAATAAGGAACGACAAGCTATGACACACAGATGGCATCGAAGGGGTCGACAGAAAGTCTTCGCGAAGGGTTCGGTCTCTTCAGCGGAGAGGAAACGGGCGACGTCGGACCGGTCCGGGAGTGGATCAATGACAAGTTCATGTTCATCGTCCTCACGCCGCCGCTGTTGCTGCTGGGGACCATCGTTATTCTCCCGACGAGCTATCTGGTGTGGACCAGCACTCACATAACCAACCAGTACAGTCCCGACGAGTTCATCGGATTGCAGAACTTCCTGCAGGTGTTGCAGGACCCGATGTTCTACCTGTCGTTGCAACACTCGGTCCTGTACGTCCTGGGTTCGGTCTCGATCGCGTTCGTCCTCGGCCTGACGGCCGCGCTCGCTATCAACCAGGTCGTCTCGAAGCGTGTCAGGAGCACGTTCACCGTGTTGATCCTGCTCGCGTGGGCGGTTCCGCTCGTCGTGACGGGCCTCATCTGGCGGTTCATGCTCCACGCCGACTACGGCATCGTGAACGGACTGCTCACCCAGCTCGGGCTCATCTCGGAGAACCTCGGGTTCATCACCGACCCGACGCTCGCGTTCGTCTCGGTCGTCATCGTCGACGCCTGGGCGCGCGCACCGTTCGCGGCGATCCTGCTTCTCGCGGGGCTCCAGACGATCCCGGAGGACCTCTACGAGGCCGCGAACGTCGACGGCGCGAACTTCCTGCACCAGTTCCGGGACATCACGATCCCGCACCTGAAGCCGCAGGCGGCGATCGCGCTGCTCATCATGTCGATGTTCGCGTTCCGGACGTTCTCGGTCGTCTTCGCCATGACCGGGGGCGGACCGGCCAACGCCACGCGCGTGCTCGCCACGTACATCTATCAGGTGGGCATCAACCAGTCGCGGCTCGGCTACGCGTCGGCACTCTCCATCGTCATGATCGTCATCACGATGATCTTCGTCACGATCTACGTCCTGCAGGTCCAGGAAGACGCGCTCGAAACAGCATAATCCAACAATGGCAACCAAAGACTCCGTACTCGGCTCGGAACGTCGGTACGAGATGATCCAACAGGTCGGGCGGATCGTTACGGGCAAGTACGTCGTGACCGCGGTGCTCACGGCGCTGGTCCTCTACTTCACGTTCCCGGTGTACTGGACGTTCGTCTCCAGCATCAAGACGCTGGACGCGATACACGCCTTCCCGCCGAACATCGTCCCGGAGCAGCTCATCGCCCCGGTCTGGCAGAACTACGCCGACCTCTGGTTCCAGCGGGCGTTCAACATGTTCACCCTCAACAGCCTCGTCGTCGCCGTCGTGACGACGGTGCTGGTGGTCAGCTTCGGGACGCTCGCGGGCTACGGCTTCTCGCGGTTCCGCTTCCCGTACGACGACTACGTGTTCATCGGCATCCTGGGCGCCCGACTGCTCCCCCCGATCGGGATGCTCGTCCCGTTCTACCGGCTGTTCAGCATCGGCGATCTCATCGACACCCGGCTGGCGCTCATCATGGTGTACACGTACATGAACCTCCCGCTGGTGATCTGGCTGATGCGGAACTATTTCGTCTCGATCCCGGCGGACCTGGACGAGGCGGCCTACATCGACGGCGCCACCCGGTTCCAGACGTTCAAGGACATCATCCTGCCGCTGGCGAAGCCGGGCGTCGCCGCCTGCGCCATCCTCACGTTCCTGTTCTCGTGGCGTGAGTTCCTGTTCGCGTTCGTGCTGACGTTCACCGACGCGTCCAAGACGATTCCGGTGGGCGCGATGATGATGATCGAGGACGTGGTCATCCTCTGGAACTACCTCGCGGCGGCGGGCTTCATCGCGATGTTGCCCGCGCTCGTCTTCGTGGTCCTGTTCCAGCGACACATCGTGAGCGGGCTCACCGCCGGGGCGATCAAGGGATAGACACCAACATATATGACACGGCCAGCCAAACAGTAGTTCAACACGACCTCACAATGAGCGAGACAGATACCGCCGATCCCGAACGGACCGACACACGCACTGCCCCCAGCGATTCCTACCTGGAAATCGACGGCCTGACCAAGGTGTACGACGACGGCGGCAGCGGCGTCGTCGCGGTCGACGACATGAACATCGGCATCGAGGAGGGCGAGTTCATCGTGTTCGTCGGCCCGTCCGGCTGTGGAAAGTCGACGACGCTCCGCTCGGTCGCGGGGCTCGAAGAGATCACCGAGGGCCAGATCGTCATCAACGGGGAGAACGTGGAGGGGCAACCCCCGCGCCAGCGCGACGTCGCGATGGTGTTCCAGTCGTACGCGCTGTACCCACACATGACCGTCCGCGAGAACATGGAGTACCCGCTCAAGGTCCGGAGCGTTCCGAAGGACGAGCGGGAACGGCGGGTCCAGGAGAGCGCGAGGCTGCTGGAGATTCCCGAACTGCTCGAACGGCAGCCGAAGGACCTCTCGGGCGGCCAGCAGCAGCGGGTCGCGCTCGGACGGGCGATCGTCCGCGAGCCGCGGGTGTTCCTGTTCGACGAGCCGCTGTCGAACCTCGACGCGAAGCTCCGGGTGCAGATGCGGACGGAGCTCAACAAGCTCCACAACGAGATCGGCAAGACGTCGATCTACGTAACCCACGACCAGGCGGAGGCGATGACGCTGGGCGACCGCGTCGTCGTCATGTACGACGGCGAGGTCCAGCAGATCGCGCCCCCACAGCAGGTGTACGACCAGCCCGCCAACGAGTTCGTCGGCGGCTTCATGGGGAGCCCCTCGATGAACTTCTTCGACGCGTCGGTGGCCGTCGACGCCGGGGAGATCCGGACGGACGCGTTCACGATCCCGCTGCCCGACTGGATGCGCGGGGAACTGGACCGGACCGGCGAGTTCGACGCGCGGTTCGGCGTCCGGCCCGAGGACGTCAGCGTCGAGGCGCACAACGCCGGAACGGACGCCGACAGCCACACGACCGTCGACGTGGTCGTCGTCGAGGAGATGGGCTCGAACTTCCTCCTCACGGTGACGGGCAACGGCATCGAGTACAAGGCCATCGTCGAACCGAACAGCGACATCCAGCGGGGCGACTCGCTGAGCTTCGAGTTCAACCTCGAGAAGTGCCACCTGTTCGACGCGTCGACGGGCGACTCGCTGGTCCACGACGCCGGCCGGTGAGCCCCTGACGGCGGCGTTCCGACCGTGGCGGGCAGGTCGACGCCTCGCTGGAGGAGCAGCCGTTCGGAGCATCCGACCCGGAAAGCGAAGAACTATGCTCGGAGACGGAGACGAACCCACATCGAGCGCATGGCAGACGAAGACGGCCTCGGGGAGGACGCGCGCGAGTACCACCGATCGGACCCGCCGGGAAAGGTCGAGGTCTCGACGACGAAACCGACGACCGACCAGCGGGACCTGTCGCTGTCGTACTCCCCGGGTGTGGCCGCTCCCGTCCGGGACGTCGCGGCGAATCCCGACGCGGCCCACGAGTACACCGCCAGGGGCAACCTCGTCGGCGTCGTCTCCGACGGATCCGCCGTGCTGGGACTCGGTGACATCGGCCCGCTGGCGTCCAAACCCGTGATGGAGGGGAAGGGCGTCCTGTTCAAACGCTTCGCCGACGTCGACGTGTTCGACGTGGAACTCGAGAGCGAGGACGTCGACGCGTTCGTCGCCGGCGTCGCGGCGATGGAGCCGACGTTCGGCGGCATCAACCTCGAGGACATCGCGGCACCCGACTGTTTCGAGATCGAGTCACGGCTCCGCGAGGCGATGTCGATCCCGGTGTTCCACGACGACCAGCACGGCACGGCGATCATCTCCGGTGCCGCCCTCCTGAACGCCGCCGAACTCGTCGGGAAGGAGCTCCCCGAGCTGCAGGTCACGTTCGCCGGTGCCGGAGCGGCCGCGACGGCGACGGCCGAGTTCTACACGCAGCTCGGCGTCCGCGCCACGAACGTCACGATGTGTGACGTCCACGGGATCCTCACGGCCGACCGCGAGGACCTGCCCGGACGGACCCGGCGGTTCGCCAGGGACGGCGAGGGCGGCGAACTGGCCGACGCCGTCGCGGGCGCGGACGTGTTCGTCGGGCTCTCGGTCGGGGGCATCGTGGACGGGGAGATGGTGCGGTCGATGGCCGAGAACCCCATCATCTTCGCCATGGCGAACCCCGACCCGGAGATCGGGTACGAGACGGCGAAGGACGCCCGCGAGGACACGGTCATCATGGCGACCGGACGGTCGGACTATCCGAACCAGGTGAACAACGTGCTCGGCTTTCCGTTCATCTTCCGGGGCGCCCTCGACGCGCGGGCGACCGAGATCAACGAGGAGATGAAGGTCGCGGCCGCCCGGGCGCTGGCTGAGTTGGCCCGCGAGGACGTCCCCGACGCGGTCGTGAAGGCCTACGGCGACCAGCCGCTCCAGTTCGGCCCCGAGTACATCATCCCGAAACCGATGGACTCGCGCGTGTTACTCGAACTCTCGCCGGCCGTCGCAGGGGCGGCGATGGAGACCGGGGCCGCGCGAACCGAACTCGACCTCGACGCGTACGCCGAGCGGCTCGAAGCGCGACTCGGCAAGTCCCGCGAGCTGTTGCGCATCGTCCGCAACGAGGCGAAGGCGGACACGAAGCGGGTCGCCCTCGCCGAGGGGACTCACGAGAAGATGATCCGCGCGGCCTCCCGGATCCACGACCGGGGGATCGCCGAACCGGTGCTCGTCGGGAACCGGACCGTCATCGACCGTACCCGCGAGCGACTCGGACTCGACTTTCGACCGGCCGTGGTCGACCCCCGTGAGGACCACGATGCGTACGCCGACCGGCTGTACGAACTCCGTCGCCGCGAGGGGCTCACGCGGAGCGAGGCGGTCGCGTTGCTCCGGCGGGACACGAACTACCTCGGCAGCGTCATGGTCGAGCGGGGCGACGCGGACGCCCTCCTGACGGGGCTAACCCAGCACTACCCGACCGCGCTCCGTCCGCCGCTGCAGGTCGTCGGCACCGCGGCGGACGCGGACTGTGCGGCCGGCGTGTACCTGCTGACGTTCGACGACCGCGTCGTCTTCGTCGCGGACACGACGGTGAATCTCGACCCCGACGAGACCGTCCTTGCCGAGGTGACCAGACGGACGGCCGAACTGGCGCGGCGCTTCGACGTCGAACCACGGGCGGCCCTGCTCTCGCACGCCGACTTCGGGTCCGTCGAGAACGAGGGGACGGCGACCTCTCGTCGGGCTACCGAACTGCTACGGGCGGACCCGACGGTCGACTTTCAGGTGGACGGTCCGATGCAGGCCGACACCGCGGTCGTCGCGGACATGCTCGACGGGACCTCCGAGTTCTCCGAACTCGAGGCGCCGGCCAACGTGCTCGTCTTCCCGAACCTCGAAGCCGGGAACGTCGGCTACAAGCTGCTCCAGCGGCTCGGCGGGGCGGAAGCCGTCGGCCCGATGCTCGTCGGCATGGACGAGCCGGTCCACGTCCTCCAGCGCGGCGACGAAGTGCGGGACATCGTCAACCTGGCGGCGGTCGCCGTGACGGACGGGTAACTACGCTCGCGTTTCCTTTCGCTGGGACGGGTTCCACCGTAGCCCGGGGCTTGCGAGTACGCGTACCGGTTCCTGATCTCTCGACCTGAATCACAACTCCATGACTATTCGAAGTTAGAATATACTTTCTGTTAGTATAAAGAAGAAATCTATTTGAGGAGGCTGAATGTACTTGCTCATTGCGGGAGGGACGTCAGGAGCTATCCGATCGCCGGGGAGCGTCACCCGGACGTCACTCCGACCCGAGCGTCCGTCGAGTCGGCGGCTGTGGTCGGTTTGGGGACTTCACGCGAAGCAGTCCGTTCGCCTCCGGGATCGACGGCCGCAGTCGGCCCGGAAGGACGGGCCGTCGCCTCGGTTCATCCGGGCTTCGAGCACTGTGTGGCCGGAGTACGTCGGTTACGGGCCGTTCTCCGCCCCCACGACTTCAGTCGCCGGCGTCGTTGCGAGAAATAATTTATCTGGTACTACCAAATACTACTATTATATTTTAAACTGTCTTTTGGACGGGTTGGGACGAAGGGGGACACCCCGCTCTCCGCGTGCCGGGCGTTCGAAAAGGTGCGGCGAGGGAGGTCGCTAGTTCGTGTCCGTCTCGAACCGTCCCGAGTGCTGGAGATAGTCCATGCAGATCAGACCCGCCTGCGCCTGAATCGCCACGAGCTTCCGGATCGAAATGAGCTTGTAGTCGAGATCCTCGAGTAACTGGCCGTTCAGCTCGTGCAGGCGCGCTTCCACCGTCGATTTGACCTCCCCGAGCAGCTCCGCCGTCTCCTCGTCTTCCGCGCCCATCGCGGCGTGATCCAGGACGCGGAGGAACGTCCCGAAGTAGAGCATCTGGTAGAACGACCGCATCGTGAGCGCGTCCACCGTCTGTGCGACCGTCGCGGGCTCCTCCAGTTCGGGGGCGTCCTCCGCCCACGATCGCTTCGCGTCGATTCGCTCGGGCCCCTTCTCGACCATCTCCGCGACGGCCCGGGAGGGGCGCGTGTCGGGCAGATGGTCACGAACCCGGTCCAGCTGCGCTTCGAGAAACGCGAGGAGCTCGGCCCCACGGTCGGCTCCCTCGAGGACGACCTCCCGTCTCGTCCGATCCGTCTCGGTCTCGGATTCGATCTGCTCGTCGTAGAAGTACGGGAGCTCCGTGATCAGCCCGACCGCGTCCTCGTTGTGTTCGTGAGCGAAGTCGAGGCTGCTCCCGCCGGTCGTGAGCATCTCCGTCGGGTCCTGGTCCGTGTGTTCGACCAGGTAGTCGTAGTGCTCCTTCGTCGAGAGCGTCTCGAAGACGGCGTCGTCGAACTCCGTGGCCCACGGCGTCTCCGGTTCGCCGAGATGGAGCGGGATATCACGCTCGCGGGCGATGCCGCGGAGGTCGTCGAAGATCTCGTCGAGGTCGTGGCTGATGTAGTAGTAGCAGCCGCCGAACCCGGCGTTGTGGAGGCTGTAGATGAACTCCGGCTCCGTCTCCGCGATGATGTCCATGAGAACCTCCGTCTCGGGAACCGGCGCGTCGAACTCGTACTCCTCGTACTCGATCGGGAACGTCCACTCGACCTGCTCGTCGCCGGCGGGGCGATAGAAGTTCTGGGCGTAGTTCGAGACCGTGAACGGCCCGTCGAACCAGCCCTCGTTCAGGAGCGTCCCGTCGACGTCCGCGGTCTTTACGAACACGAACTCGTAGTCGAACGACTCCCTGAACGACTCGTCGGTCGCAAGCCGGTGGGCGAGGAAGTCGATGGTCATGCTTCCGATCGGTTCGTTCGGGTGCGGGGCCGCGAACATGAACGCCGTGTACGGTCCCTCGCCGACCGTCAGCGACCAGATCTCGTTCCCGTCGCTGCTTTCGCCCTCGACCTCGAACGACACGTGGTCGTGCTCGGCCGCGAGGGCTTCGTCACGCGCTCTGTGTTCGGCGACGCCGTAGAACGATTCGTAGCGGGGGACGTCCGAGACGACGGCGTCGAACGATCGGTACTGCCCGTTTTCTGGGCGCTTGGCCATGTTGGTTGGCCATGAGGCTATAGCATATAGTGTTTTGGAACGATTACGGTAGCGGATCGTGCCCTGACCAGCACCGTTCGTCCCCGCTCGCCGCTCCATCCGCCCGAAAGCGGTACCGCTCCGTCCGCCCCAAAACGCCCGCATACCCAAGCTACAAATGCACCGGCCACCTGAGACCGAGCATGAGTTCCGGGGGTTCGTCCGACTCGCCTCGCCGGATCAAATCTCTCCAGAACGCGAGCGAGATCCTCGAGAAGATACAGTATCTCCAGGCCCCCACGTTCGCCAGACTCTGTGAGGAACTAGAGCTGTCGAAGGGGACGATACACACGTATGTGGAGACGCTCCACGAGGAGGGGTTCGTCGGGAAATCGGGGAACCAGTACAGCCTCGGGTTCCGGTGTCTGACCATGGGTGAAACCGTCCGCAACCAGTCGGACCTGTATCAGGCCGGACAGGAACGGGTTCGGAACCTGGCGGACGAGACGGACGAATGGGTCCATCTCACCGCCCCGTTCCGTGGCCAGGAAGTGACGGTGTACGAGAGCAGCGGCGATCAGGCGATCGGAACGGACTATCACCTCCAGACCCGGGAGTCCCCACAGTACCTGCACCACACGGCCACCGGGAAGGCGATGTTGGCGGCGTTCGACCGCGAGCGAGTCGAGGAGATCATCGACAGGTGGGGGCTCGTCCGGAAGACGCCGGCGACGATCACGGACGCCGAGCGTCTGTTCTCCGAACTCGACCGAATCAGCGATCAGGGGTACGCCGTGAACGACGAGGAGGAGGTGCGCGGGATCCGATCCGTCGGGACGTGGATCCAGGGCCGGGACGACAGCGTCCGCGGGGGAATCAGCGTGACCGCGCCGAGCAGTCGGTTCTCCGGCGAGTACTTCAACTCGACAGTCCCGTCGATGGTCAAGGAGGCCGCCAACATCATCGAGGTGAACCTGGAGATCGCGGACGCCGACGCGCCGTGATTCCGCGAAGCCGCGGGTCGTCGTCGACGCATCGGAACGGTCCGGAGCCGTGCGTCCGACGGTTTCGACGAACGGGGGGACTCGAGCGCGAATCGCGTCCTGGGCTGTAGCGCAGATGATCCCACTCGGGCAACCCGGATCACTGCTCGAGTGACGTTCACTCGGAGACCGTCCGCGGCCGTTCGGAGTGGTTCGAACGACCCGGCCAGGGCCGGTCCGGGGCTCAGCTACGACGGGAAGCGTTCGATTGCTCCCCATTTTGTCCACCCAGTGAACTCACATCGTTTATGTAGTTGGCTCTGGAGGGGCCGGACATGCAGCGCCAGATGGCGGAGCCGCACGTCCGTGAGTTTCCGGGACCGACCGCGAAGCAGTGGGTGACGTATCATCGAGCCGTCTCCGCGCCGAGTACGTACGTCTATGATTTCGTCCTGGACATCACGGCCGACGCGGTCGGCCCGTTCTGCACGGACACCGACGGGAACGTCTTCCTCGACTTCACGAGCCACGTCGCCGCGGCGCCGCTGGGATACAACAACCCGCACGTGATGAGCCGGCTTCGGGAGTTCGACCTGTTCGACCCGCTGAAAATCGCCGGACAGGACTTCTACGTCAGCACGGGTGGGACGCCGGAGTCGAGCGAGCTCCCCGGGCCAGCACACCTGATGCACAGGCTGGCCGAGATCACGGAGCAGTACGACATGGACACCGTATTCCTGTCGAACACCGGAGCGGAAGCGATCGAAAACGCGATGAAGATCTGTTACGACCGCTGTGAGGACCCCAAGTACGGAATCACGTTCGAAGGTGCGTTCCACGGCAGGACGCTCGGGGCGCTCTCGTTGAACCGGTCGAAAGCGAAACACAGGCGGAAGTTTCCGGAGCTGAGCGGGATCCACGACGTCCCGTTCTCCCTCGCGGGGGTCGAACGGCTCGAACGACGGCTCGACCCGGCGCGGGGGGACATCCCCGCCGAACAGGTCGCCTTCGTCGTCCTCGAGCCGGTTCAGGGAGAGGGCGGGTACGAAGTGCCCGACCCCGCGTTCATGAGCGCGCTCGATGACGTCTGCGCGGCGCACGGGATTCCGATCATCGCCGACGAGATCCAGTCGGGCGTCGGACGGACGGGCGAGATGTGGGCATCGGACCACTACGACATCGAGCCGGATGTGATCACGAGCGCCAAGGCACTCCGCGTCGGTGCGACGGTGGCGAGTCGGAGCATGTTCCCCGACGAGCGGGGGCGACTCTCCTCGACGTGGGGAGCGGGCGACGTCATCGCCTCGATTCAGGGCGCGCTGACCCTCGAGGTGATCCGGGAGGAGGGGTTGATCGATCACGCGAGAGCGAAGGGGGAACAGCTGCTCGACCGGCTCGAATCGCTTCGACGGGAGTACCCCGAGACGATCGTCGACGTCCGTGGGCTCGGACTGATGGCGGCGATCGAGTTCGACGAGAAGGCCCGCCGCGACGCGGTGATCGAGGCGGCGCTCACCCGCGGACTGTTGACCCTCGGGTGTGGACACAAGACGCTTCGGCTGCTTCCGCCCCTCGACGTGCGGGACCGCGAACTCGACCGCGCGTGTGAGCTCCTGGAGGATGCGCTCGGTGAAACGGCTTCGGCCGGCCACTGCGCATAGCACTTCGAGCGATCCGGCCACCCGGCGGTTCGCTCGAGACCGGGCCGGCACCGGAACGGATCGCCCGAGTACGAGAACGTGGGAGCGGAACGTTCGTTTGATATATGCAAAACAAGTTTTAGTATCGGTGAAGGTGTCGGAAATTAACCCGCCGAACCCCGGCGAACGCCCCAGGAAATTACGATCATACGAGTGTAACGGAAACCGCGTTCAGCGGCCAGAACTCTATGTGGATTGAGAACAACTAGCATGAAAAAGAGCTGTTTGAAACTATCAAACGGGGGCCGACAGCTTCCGGGACGGACAACGCGACACGGGAACGGGCGGCCCAATGCAGCATCCGTTTTCCTTCCACGTTCCACACGGCCCCCCGACGGTTTGTTGTAACCCGCGAACTCTCGTATCGAACCCGCCGTTCGACGAACCGCCCGACGTGGTGTCTTTGCATATATCAAACGTCGGGTGCGGATCGTACTGGTCGCCGCCGGAGGCCGGATTCGCCACGCAGGACGGGACGTCTCCCACGTTCGACGGGGCCGGGCCTCGCCACGTTCGGGACCGGAAACGCTAATACCCGAACTGTTCGTCATCAGTTGACGATGCACGTGCGAGAAGAGCGAATGAGGGACACGGTCGAAGGGATGCTCTCGTTCCCGAGTTTCCCGGGTGAGGAAGCGGCCGTGCAGGCCTGGTTCCGCGACCTGCTGGAGTCGCTGGGGTTCCGAACGTACGAGTGGCAGCCCGATCCGGCCGTCATCGACGCACACCGGTCGTTCCCGTCCGCCGAGTCGCTGGAACTGGCGGACCGGCCGAGCGTCGCCGGCGTCCTCGAACTCGGGGCCCCCGACGAGGGGCCGACCGTCGTGTTGAACGGACACGCCGACGTCGTCCCCGTCGACGAGGAGAAGTGGGCGTCGGACCCGTTCGACCCGCGGTGGGAGGACGGCCGACTGTACGCCCGCGGCGCGCTCGACATGAAGGGCGGCCTCGTCTCGACGGTGTTCGCGGCGCTCGCCGTCGCCGAAAGCGCGACCGGGCTCGACGGGAGGATCGTGGTCGAGAGCGTCGCCGGCGAGGAGGACGGGGGTGTCGGCGCGGTCACCGCCGCCGTGAACAACCCGTATCCGTTCGAGCGCGACGCGATGTTGATCGCGGAACCCACCGGACTGGACGTCGTCGTCGCCTCGGAGGGGTGTCTGATGAAGCGCCTCCGCCTGGACGGGAAGTCGGCTCACGCCGGGCGTCCGTGGGAGGGAGAATCGGTGCTTCCCCATTTCGAACGGATCCGGAACGCGTTCAAATCGCTCGAGCGTGACCGGGCCGAGCGGGTCGTCCACCCGCTCTACGAGGAGTACGACAACCCCTGGCCGGTCAACTTCGGAACGGTGGAGGCCGGAACGTGGGCCTCGAGCGTCCCGTCGAACCTCACCGCCGAGGTACGGATCGGCGTCGCACCGTCCGAGACGGTCCGGGAGGTCGAGGCGGCCTACCAGCGACGGCTGGACGAACTCACGGACGAATCAGACTGGCTGTCCGCCCATCCCCCGGAGTTCGAACGGTTCTCCGTCCAGTTTGCGGGGTCGGAGATCGACCGGACCGAA